>NZ_MUBM01000295.1 GCF_002154505.1 Streptomyces carpinensis
GTCACGCCGCCCTCGGGGCGGGGGGACTGCACCGGGTGGGCCGGGTCGACGTCGGTCAGGGCCTTGACCGGGTCGACCACGCCCCAGCCGACCAGGCGGTCGTGGCCCGGGATGGAGCGTTCCGCCGTCTGTTCGATCTGGGCGACGATCTCGCGGGCCGTCCACTTGGGGTACTTGGCCTTCAGGAGGGCGGCCACCCCGGCCACGTAGGGGGCGGAGAAGCTCGTGCCGTTGTCGGAGCAGTGGCCGCCGCCGGGAACGGTGGAGATCATGTCGACGCCGGGGGCCGCCACGCCCACGAATTCTCCGGACTGGGAGAAGGAGGCGCGTTCGTTGTTGCGGTCGGAGGCCGCCACCGCGAGGACGCCCTCGTACGACGCCGGGTAGGTGACCTTCACGTTGCCGCCCAGGCCGTCGTTGCCCGCCGAGGCGACGACCACCACCTGGTGCAGCAGGGCGTAGTCCACGGCCTGTCGCAGGCTGGAGGCGGGTTGCACGGCGTTCGCCGTGTCCTGGGAGATGTTGATGACATCCGCGCCCACGTCGACGGCGTGCCGGATGGCCTCCCCGAGGGTCCTGGCGGTGCCGTCGCCCTCGGCGTCGTTCTGCTTGATCGGGATGATCGTGGCGTCGGGCGCCAGGCCCACGAAGCCGGTGCCCTTGGCGGGGCGGGCCGCGATGATGCCGGCGACGCGCGTGCCGTGGCCGACGGTGTCCGTGGTGCCGTGGGGGTTCCCGCTGTCGATCTTCTCGCCCCTGGCGTTCTTGGGGGGAAGGTTGTTCATACCTTTCGACGCGTCCACCGCATGCCTCAGCTGCGGGTTCTTGATATCGACCCCCGTGTCGATCACCGCGACCCGGACGCCCTTGCCCGTGGACAGGGCCCACAGTTCGTCGAGGTTGACGCGTTGCAGGGCCCAGGGGCGGCCCGTGTACGGCTTGGCGGGGAACGTGCACTGGCCGTCGTCCGCGTGGGCGGCCGTGGCGGGCAGGGCGAGGACCGAGGTCGTGGCCGTGAGCGCGGTCGCCGCCGCGGCCAGGCCCGCCCTTCGCCCCGCCCGGGGCGTCTTCCGGGGTGCGTGTGCCTTCAGCATCGGTTCGTCTCCTCCGCGGCTACGAGCCCTGCGGCTGGCGGGCCGCCGCCTCCGAGAGGCGCGGTCCCGTCGGCAGGAACGTCGACCACTCGATGGGCACGGGAGTGGGGTTCACCTGGGCGTAACCGAGCCGGGTCTGGGCGATCCGCGCATCGGTGAGCTCCGTCTTGCGCTGCTGGGCGGAGGTTCCGATGCCCTTGTCGTCGGTGGCGCTGTCGCTGTTGGACTGCAGGGCGTAGCGCAGGCCCGTGTCGGTCACCAGGAAGACCCCGCCCGCGTTCGTCTCCGTGCCCTGGACCTGGCGCAAGAGCAGGCCGGAGCCGGCGGTCACGTAGGCGCTGGAGGAGCCGGTGGGCAGCTGCGCGGGGAAGTCGGTGCCCGCCCAGGTGGACAGGGTCGTCCGGCTCTTCCCGCCGACCGAGCGCAGGACGTTGCAGACCGTGTTGCGGCCGGTGGTGGCGCCGGCGCCGTCGTTGACCGTCCTCGGCTTGTACGTCGGCCAGTCCTTGTCCGCCATGAACGTGGTGCTGTCGGTCACCGCGCCGGGGCTGACCTGCTGGGCCTCGCCGGCCTGGCCGACGGCGACGAGGGCGCGGCTGTTGAGCAGCAGCGTGGCGGTGAACTCCGAGATGCGGGCCACGTGGCCGGGCTGCACCACGTAGTACTGCATGCGCCGGCCGTCGTAGGCCTTGATGACCATGCCGACCTTGTCGTACCGGTCGTACTGCTGCAGACCGCTGAACGCGCCCGCCTTCGCGCCGGGTGTGCCGTCGATCCGGGGGATGGTGATGGCGTCGCCCGGGTGGAGGGTGGCGAGCCACTCCTGGGAGACGCGCTGCGGGGCGCGGCCCTGGGTGTCGAGGGCCTTGAGGAGTTCCGTGTCGGTCGGCCGGGCCAGTCGGTAGGCGGAGCCGCGGGCGTCGACGACGTACTGGGTCCTGCCGTCGGGGCCGACGACGTACATCAGGTCGCCGCCCTTGAGCCTGGCGCTGCCCTCGGTCCTGGACCACTCCTTCTCCGCCAGGACGAACGCCGCCTTCTGGATGGCCCGGCCGCCGGCGCCGGGGCGTTCACAGACCGCCCAGCGCTTGGCGGTCCCGGCCTCCTGCGGGGAGGGCAGGCGGTCGGGTGCGTAGGGGATGCCGATCGTGGCGCCGTGCGGGGGCTTGCCGCTGTCGAGGACCTTCTCGTCGACGGTGATGACGCTGTCCTTGTCCGGGTCGAGGAGGAGTTTGGCGGACGCCATGTTCAACACCGGGTGCAGCTGGGTCTGTTTGCCGGTCTTCAGCACCACGTAACGGGTCGTCGAGTCGCTGGCGACGATGACGTGCTCCCCGGGCGTGTCCCAGCCCTTGGGCGCGGTCGGGCTGAACAAGCCGATGCCGCCGAACACCGCGAGGACGACGACGCCGACGACGACGCCGGGAAGTACGGCGCCGAGGGGCTTGGGGGCGCCTTCCTCGGAGCCCGACGACGAGGGCCGGAGGAAGGACGCGAGCATGCGGCGCTTCGCGAAGGTGTAGGCGTTGAGTTCGTCCCGCCGTGATGCCATCTGTTTTCGTTCTCTCCCCGTGCGGAGCTGTGAAGGGGGTGTGGAGAATCCGCGCGCTCCGGGCCCGCCCCTCGGCTGCCTCTGGTGCCGGAACTGTCAGCACCGGCCCCTACTATGCCTGTTGTGGGGCGCCTCCCGTGGCACGGGTAGGGTGCTGGGGCCCGGGACGGGCCGTGCACGAGAGTTTTCGGGAGAGTTCGGGGGTTTTGCAGTGATGGCTTCCGCGACACGGGCCCGGTCGCGATCGCAATCGAGATCGCGATCGGGTGAGGCGAGGCGGTCGGGCTCGCGCGCTCCCCGCTCCGCCGGGCCGTCCGGGGCGCAGCCGCAAGGTCCCGTCGCGTCGTCCGGGACGCGGTCCCGGGCTCCCCAGGGTCCCTTCGCCCCGCACCTGACCTCCCGCTCGGGACGTGGCGGTTCCTTCGTGCGCCAGCGGCTGGTGCTGCTCGAGCTGGCCGCCGCGCTGGTGCTGTGCGGTTGGGCCGTCGGCCCGTTCGCGCTCGTGCCGGCGGCCGTGGTCGCCGCGGTCCTGGTGGCGCTGGCCTTCGTCCGCCGCCGGGGGCGGTCCCTCCCGGAGTGGCTGGGCACCCTGCTCGCGCTGCGGGCCCGCAAGCGGCGGTCGGCGAACACCCCGGTGCCGCCGGGCACCGAGTCCGGCTTCGCGCCCGCCTTCGAGTGCGATCCCAGTCTGCGGACGTATTCCCACGGCGGCCGGGACCGGCGGCCGGTGGGGATGGTGGGGGACGGGACCTTCGTCAGCGCGGTGGTGCAGGTGGAGGCCGATGTCACCGCGTTGCGCGCCGAGCGGGGGCGGCAGCCGTTGCCGGTCGGGCTGGTGCGGGACGCGCTGGAGGTGGACGGGATACGGCTGGAGTCGGCGCAGATCGTGCTGCACACGCAGCCCGCGCCGGCGCTGCACCTTCCGCAGCACTCGGTGGCCGTGACCAACTACGCGCCGCTGCAGGAGCAGACCGGCGCCCCGGCGGTGCGCATCACGTGGATCGCGCTGAAGCTCGACCCGGAGCTGTGCCAGGAGGCGGTGGACGCGCGCGGCGGCGGTCTGGTGGGGGCGCAGAAGTGCCTCGCACGCGTCGCCGATCACCTCGCGAGCCGGCTGACCGGCGCCGGGTTCCGTACGACCGTTCTCAACGAGGAGGAGCTGACCGCCGCCATCGCCACCTCCGCGTGCGCCAACCCGCTGGTGACGGCGGAGGCCGGGCGGACCGAGACGCGGGAGCGGCGGACCGAGGAGTCCGGGCGCAGCTGGCGGTGCGACAACCGCCGGCACACCACGTACTGGGTGCGGCGCTGGCCCCAACTCGGTGGCAGCGAACCGTCGTTGCCGCAGATCGTGGCGTCGCTCACCAGCGTGCCGGCGCTGGCCACCACGTTCAGTCTGACGCTCTCGCCCGGGGAGCGGCAGGCGACGGCGCTGTGCGGGCACGTGCGGGTGACCGGGCGCGGTGACGACGAACTGGTGGCCGCGCGGCGGGCGCTGGAGGACGCCGCACGGCAGGTGGGCGTGGGGCTCGCCCGCCTCGACCGGGAGCAGGTGCCCGGCATGCTGGCCACGCTGCCCCTCGGAGGTGCCCGGTGAGTTCGATGACCTCCATGAGCCCTGTGAACCCGAGGGGCCCCATGAACCCGCAGCCGCCCGACGCTTCGGGTGCCGCCTCGCCCTCCGTCGCCGAGCGGGTGCGCGGGCGGCTGCGCACCGGTCTCGGACTGATCGGTCCGCGGCACGGACGGCACGCGCTGTCCGCGGAGCAGGTGGACGCGCTCGCGCTGCCCATCGGTGACGACGGTGTCGTCATCGGCGTGGACGCGGAGGGGCAGCCCGCGGTGCTGGGGCTCAACCGGCCCACGCCGTACGACGTCGTGCTCATCGGCAGCCTGTGGACGGCGCAGGTCCTCGCGCTGCGGGCGGCGGCCACCGGAGCGCGCGTGGCCGTGGAGACGGGCCGGGCCCAGGCCTGGATGCAGATGGTGCACGCCATGGGTGGCGGGCAGAACGGCCTGGCCGTGCACGAGGTGGGCCGGGTGCCCCCGCAGGGCGCGTCGGCGGGCACGCCCGTGCTGGTGGTGCGCGACTGCGGCATGCGGCCGCCGCGCGGCCGGGTGGTCTCGGGCCCCTGGCAGTCGGTGGTGACGCTGCTGCCGTACCTGAGTCCGGTGGCCCCTCGGCTGATACGGCAGGCACGGCTCGTCGGCGTGCAGCGGATCTCGCCGGACGAGGCCGCCGAGCTGGGCCGCGCCATGGCACTGCCGCGCGCGGACGTCGAAGCCCTGCCGACGCTCCCCGACGGCGTCACGCTCTGGTGCGGCGACCGGGACCGGCAGTACGTGATGACCCAACCCACCGACGCCGAGATCGGATTGTTGGGTACGCCGCGCCGCATGGACTGAGCCGGTCGGTTGTTCACCGGAATTGGGCAGCCGTTCACCGGAATTGGGCGATGACGACCGGTTTGGTCGGTTACAGCGCGCCTCGCCGGGTGAGTCGAGCGCCGGCTCGGTGCGGGACGGACGGGTACGGAGCGCCCGACGGGCCTGCCGTGAGCGTGCCGGTGGTGATTAGGCTGGGACCGGGCGCCACATCAGGCCCGCGGCTGGGCCGTCGGCGCTCCGGGGGAGGACCGTGCGGGCCACACGGCCGGACGGGCCCGGAATGGTCCGGTTCAGTCGCCGTACGACCGCTCATGACCGATCCCGTACGACACGAACGGTCGCCCCAGCACGGCATGAGGGTGCTCGACCACACCAGGAGGAACTGTGAACAGCGATCGGGACGGGATCCGCGGGGGCTGGGCCACACCCGGCGACGACCAGTCCGACGCGGAGTCCGCCATCGAGACGACGGGCGAGTTCACCATCGACTACGCACCACCCGCCTGGTACACCCAGAACGCGTCGAGCCCGTCCGGCGAGGGGTCGCAGGTCCCGGCTCCCGCTCCGGCGACGCCCGCGACCCCTGCGCCGCCTCCGCCGGTCGGCCCCCCGGTCGACCTTCCCGGTCCGCCGCCGGGCAGCGGCTTCCAGCCCACCTGGGCGCCCACCGCCGCCACCTCGCCCGCGGCGCCGGAGGCGGACGGCGACGCCGGGAACGGCGACGTCGTCAGCGGTGCCACGATGCGCATCTCCGCGGCCGCTCTGAAGCGGGAGTTCGCGGAGCGGGACGCCGCACAGCGGTCGGGCGGGGCGGAGGGCGACGGTACGCCCGGTGCCTCGGCTTCGACCGACGGTGAGGCCGTCCGCGACGGGGAGGACTCCCCCGTGTCCGAGAAGGAGAGGGGGGGCGAAACCGGTGCGGCGGCTGTCGCCGGTGCGGAGCCGCCGGCGTCCGGGGTGCCCGAGGTGGGTGACACGGGCGCGGACGACCGCCACGCCGACGACGTGAACGCGCCCGGCGGGGATCCGGCCGGTACCGGTGCCGCGCCGGGCCAGGCCTCGGCCGGGGCCGAGGACTCGGAGAGTGCGCAGAGCTCAACGGGCCCGGAAGGCGCCGAGGGCCCAGGAGACGCCTCAACGCCGGATACCGAAGAGCGAGTGGGCGGCAGCCCGGATACCCAGTCCGCTTCGGCCGCGGGCACCGACAGGGGTACGGACGCCGACGCCGACACGGGCCCGAAGACGGGCGTCGGCACCGACCCCCGGTTCCCCTCCGACTCCGACGCCGACTCCGATACGCAGGACGCCGTGCCTGCCACGGCCGATCCGGCCAACGGCACCGTCCCGGACGGCGACTCTCAGCACGCCAGGTCCCAGGAAGCCGGGGCGCAGGGGGTCGGTCAGCCCGGCGACGACGTAGAGGACACCGTTCCGCAGGCGACCGCTGCGGCCGACGCCGCCACCGGCGGTGCCGTCCAGGACGCTCCGCCTGCCTGGGCACCCCCGCCGGCGCCGCAGGACGCGGTTCCGCCGCTGCCGCCGTCGTACCAGCCCGCCGCTCCCGCTGCCGCGGCCCAGTGGCCCGCACAGCCCCAGCCGCAGGCCCCGCAGCAGCCCCAGTCGCAGGCCCAGCAGCCGATGCCGCCCCAGCAGCCGCCCTTCCAGCCGCAGGCCCCGCAGCCCGCGCCCGCCGCCTGGAACGCGCCGTCGGCACCCCAGCAGGGTTCGGCACCCGCTCCCCCGCCGCCTCCGGCCGGTTACGGCTTCCCGCAGCCGGGCAGCGCGTCGGCCGCCGTACCCGCGCCACCGCAGCCGACGCCGCCAGCCCCCGCGCAGGGTGGTTACGGCTTCCCGCAGACCGGTGTGCCCGGCCCCGGCGCCCAGGCTCCAGGGGGTTACGGCTTCCCACAGCCGGGCGGTTACGGCTTCCCGCAGCCGCCCGCACAGCCGGGACAGCCCGCACAGCCGGGTCAAGCGCAGGCCCCCGCCCACCCCGGACAGCCGGGACACCCCGGACAGCCGGGACAGTCCCAGCCCGGTGCCGGTCAGCAACCCGGGACGGCGGAACCGCCGGCCGGCGCCCAGCAGGGGATTCCGCAGCCGGGACAGCCCCAGGGTTCCGCACCGCAGGCTCCGCAGCAGCCCGTCGACCCGCGTGCCGGGGCCGCGTGGCCACAGCCCATACAGCACGACCAGCGGCAGCCGACCAACCCCGGAGCCGCACCGCTCGGTTACACGGCGGCCGTCGAGCTGTCGTCCGACCGGCTGCTGAACAACAAGAGGCAGAAGGCCCGCAGCTCACGCCCGGCCGCGGCCGGCTCCCGTTTCCGCATCGGCGCCAAGAAGGAGGAGGCCGAGCGGCAGCGGAAGCTGGAGCTGATCCGGACGCCGGTGCTGTCCTGCTACCGCATCGCCGTGATCAGCCTCAAGGGCGGTGTCGGCAAGACGACCACCACCACCGCGCTGGGCTCCACGCTCGCCACCGAGCGGCAGGACAAGATCCTCGCGATCGACGCCAACCCGGACGCGGGTACGCTCGGCCGCCGGGTGCGCCGGGAGACCGGGGCCACGATCCGCGACCTCGTCCAGGCGATCCCGTACCTCAACTCCTACATGGACATCCGCCGGTTCACCTCCCAGGCGTCCTCAGGGCTGGAGATCATCGCCAACGACGTCGACCCGGCCGTGTCCACGACGTTCAACGACGAGGACTACCGGCGCGCGATCGAGGTGCTGGGCAACCAGTACCCGATCATCCTCACCGACTCCGGCACCGGTCTGCTCTACAGCGCCATGCGCGGGGTGCTGGACCTCGCCGACCAGCTCATCATCATCTCCACGCCGTCCGTCGACGGTGCCTCAAGCGCCAGTACGACGCTGGACTGGCTGTCCGCGCACGGCTACGCCGACCTCGTCGCCCGTTCCCTCACCGTGATCTCGGGAGTGCGCGAGACCGGCAAGATGATCAAGGTGGAGGACATCGTCGCCCACTTCGAGACGCGCTGCCGGGGCGTCGTCGTGGTGCCCTTCGACGAGCACCTGGCCGCCGGTGCCGAGGTCGATCTCGACATGATGCGGCCGAAGGTGCGCGAGGCGTACTTCAACCTCGCGGCGATGGTCGCGGAGGACTTCATCCGCCACCAGCAGGCGCACGGACTGTGGACGTCGGACGGCAACCCGCCCCCGGTCGCGGCCCCGCCGCTGCCGGGCCAGCCCTTCCCCGGGCAGCCCGGCCAGCCGCAGCCGTACCCCGGCCAGCCGTATCCAGGACAGCCGGGCCAGCCGTACCCGGGTCAGCCGCATCCGGGGCAACCTGGACAGCAGTACCCGGGCCAGCCGGCTCCGGGGCAGCCCGCTCCGGGCCAGTACGCCCCTCAGCCGCCCGCCCAGCCGTATTCGCAGCAGGCCGGTCAGCCCTATCCTCAGCAGCCCGCCCAGCCGATCCCGGGCCAGCCTCCGGCCCCGGGCCAGCCCTTCCCTGGCCAGCCCCCCACCACGGGTGCCCAGCCGGGCCAGTTCGCGCCCCCACAGCAGCCGGGTCAGCCGGGCCAGTTCGCACCGTCGCAGCCCGGGCAGCCGGGCCAGCCGTACGCCCAGCACCCTGGCTACCCGCAAGCCCCGCAACCACCGCAGCAGCCGCAACCGGGCCAGCACCCGCAGCCCCCGTACCCCC
>NZ_MUBM01000296.1:0-16456 GCF_002154505.1 Streptomyces carpinensis
CTGTGGTCGCCCTCGTATTTCCCTGCGTCGTGCGGCGGAGCACCCTTGGCAATCGTCCGCCAGTACATCGAACAGCAAAAACGTCCGCTCTAACGTGCACGTCAGAGCAGCCTTGAGATGCATTCATCCCCGGCGTGAACGCCGGGGCTTTCTGCAAGAGTCCCGGTAACGGCTCCCGCTCCCGTGTGGGCGCCCGTAGACGCCTGAGCTGCAAGGAGGAAACGGCCGCGGCCGCTGCAGAGGCTGAGCACGGTCCGGTTCGGGTGAGAGCGCTAGACGACTTCGAAGTTGGCCATCATCGCCATGTCCTCGTGCTCCAGGTTGTGGCAGTGGAAGACGAAACGCCCCCGGTAGCCGGTGAATCTGGTGATGATCGCGGCCTCCTCGCCCGGGCTCAGGTCGATGGTGTCCTTCCAGCCCGCGTCGTAGGGGCCAGGGGCCTCGCCGTTGCGGGAGAGCACCTGGAAGTGCACCAGGTGCAGGTGGACCGGGTGGTGGAAGTCGCTGGTGAACCGCCAGACCTCCAGCGCGTCCAGCCGGGGGGCGGCGTCGGCCCGCATCGGGTCGAAGGGGCGGCCGTTGATCGTCCAGCCCTCGTCGCCCTGGTCGCGGAAGGCGAAGGTGCGGGTCGCCGTCGCGCGCGCCGGGTCCAGGCGCTCGATGTCCGACAGCCGTGCGGGCACGGTGCTGTCGTCGGTGGCGCGCCGGGCGATCCGGAAGCGCATGACCGCGGCGGTGGTGCCGCTGCCGAGCCGGTTGGTCAGGGTGACCTCCTCGCCGACGCGGTAGCGGGAGAAGTCGACGACGACGTCGAAGCGTTCCGCGGGCGCCAGTACGATCGCGTCGTGCGCTCTCGGGGCCGCCAGCAGGCCGCCGTCGGAGCCGATCTGCACCAGGGCGCCGCCGCCCGCGGGGTGGGGGTCCAGCTCCAGCTGGTAGCGGCGGGCGTTGGAGGCATTGAGGATGCGCAGCCGGTAGCGGGCGGCGTCGACTTCCAGGACGGGCCATGGCGCGCCGTTGACCAGGATCACGTCGCCCAGGACCCCTTCGACGTAGTCCGGCCGCACGCCCGGGGTGTGCAGCAGGGTCGGGTCGGTCGCGGGGTAGCGGAAGGAGCCGTCGGCGTCGAAGGCCCGGTCGGTGATCATGAGGGGGATGTCCCGGTGCCCGCGTGGCAGGGGCAGGGCTTCCTCTTCGTCGTCGTGTACGAGATGGAATCCGGCCAGTCCGCGCCAGACGGAGGCGCCGGTGAAGTCCATGCGGTGGTCGTGGTACCAGAGTGTGGCGGCCCGCTGCTGGAGGGGATACTCGTAGAGGCGTGAGCCGTGGGCCAGGCTGGCCCGGTGGTCGTGGTGCGGGAGCGGGCCGGTGAATCCGTCCGGCACGATCAGGTCGGTGGGGTAGCCGTCGCTGGCCGACGGGGTGCGGCCGCCGTGCAGGTGAACGACGGCGGGCACGGGAAGGGCGTTGTGGTGGCGGACGACGGTCCGCCGGCCGCTGCGGGAGACGAGGGTGGGCCCCGGGAACGTCCCCTCGTACCCCCAGATCGCGGTGGTGTGGCCGGGCAGGATCTCCTGGGTGGCGGCCTTCTGCGTCACCTCGTAGTAGTCGGTGGTGGCGTCCTGGCGTGGGGTCAGCACCGGTGGTATCGGCAGCGGCACCTGGTACGGGGCGGGCAGCGGCAGCCGGCTGCGCAGGAGTTCCCCGGTCTGGGCGCGGGCGGCCAGCCGCGGGATCTGTGTGCCCACCGCCACCAGGGCGGCCGCGCCGCCCAGGGCGCCGAGGAGGTGGCGGCGCGGTATCGCCGGCCTCACGAGACGTCCTGCGCGGGCCGCGACGCCTCCGGGGACGTGCCGGGCGGCGGCACCTTCCCGGGCACTGACCCGGCGTCACCGGGCGCGGCCGGGACGGGGTTGGGGGGCAGGGGGCGCCACACCTGGACCAGGAGCAGCAGCCCGGCGGCGATGAGCGTCACGCCCAGCGGGACGTGCACCCCCAGACTCCGCTGGTAGCCGAGGACGGCCTGCCCGGCCTCGGCCACGAGCAGCACGGCGCTGACCGCGGCCGGCCGGCCCGGACCGCGGCCCCGGCGCCAGTACACCACCGCCACCACGACCTGCACGAGGCCGACGGTGACGATGACATTGGCGTTGACCGCGTGCGCGGTGAGCATGTCGTAGTCGCCGGACAGGAACCGTCCGGCGAGGATGGCCTGGGTGAACAGGGCCGCGGCGTGCACCGTCGTCACCGCGCGCAGTGCACCACGGGCCCTCGCGGAGGGCGGTCGCGGGTCCGGCGACTCGCGTATGTCCGAGCCGCCCGGCTCGGCGGCGGCCGACGACGGCTGCATGGAGGTCCCCCCTCGGCAATGGATGATCAGCACGCAACCGTAATCCGCCCTCTCATGCCCGTCTACACCTGGACGCAGGAGGCCGAGCCGCCAGCTACCCCGGACGTCCGCCGGGCCGGTCACGGCAGCGGAAGCGGTCGCGCTGCCGTGTGGCAGGTCAGTCGTGCTGGCGGTCGTCGTCCGTGCCCTTGATGCCTGCGTGGTCCTGGGCGGCGTGCGTGGTGGTGACCTTGCCGGTCTGCACGTCGACGGTGACTTCGTGCTCGGTGCCGTGGCCGTCGACGATGTCGACATGCCAGGCGGACGTCTTGCCAGGATCGTCGTCGAGCTCGGCCGAAGTCGCCGTACCGGGGGCCTTGTCGAGGGCTGTGGCCGCGGCCTGCCCCGGGCCCGTCTCGGGGGACTTGGCGAGCGCGGCGTCGCCCCGGTCGTCCGCGTCTCCAGCTCGGTCGGCCCTGCCCGCAGTGGCCTTGCCGTCGGTGGCGTTCACCAGGGCCTCATGTTCAATGCCCTTGGCGTCGATGATGTCGGTCTTCCAGACGGCCGTGCCGTGCTGTCCGCCCAGCTCGACTTCGGTGACGCTCCCCGCGACGGACTTGGCGGCCGCGTCGACGGCCTGCTCAGGTCGCCTTGAGGCCCTGGGCGAGAGCACCGTCGTCGGAGTCGTCCTGCGTGCCGGCACGGTCGTGATCGTCATGGTCGTCGTCGTGCGTGCCTGCTGCGGTGCGCGCACTGGCCTGCGTGCTGTCGTGGTCGTCGTCGGCGAAGGCGACGGCGGATGCGGCACCGGCTCCGCCGAGTACGCCGGTGGCCGTGACCACCGCGGCGACAGTGCGGTGACGTCCGGTAAGGGTGCGCTTGAGGGCGTTCATGTGAGGTGGTCCTGCCCTTCGGTCTGCGGGCAGGATCGCACGGATGCCGACGTGTCGGCCTGTCGTGGACCACCGTGCGCCAGCCTTTGACCGGTTCAGATGCTTGCGTTAGAGCGCCGAGATGGAAGCCGGTGCGCGTTCGCTGCGGCTCAGTGCGCGCAGGACATTGGTCGCGCCGTGCCGCCGCAAGGCGATCCGCGACAGCAAGTCCACGACCGTCTCGACGGCAGGGTGCGGGAATTCGGGCGTCGGCAACCCGACGCTGTGCGCAAGGTCGTCGGAGTGGACAACGAGCTCCAGCATTCGGCTGGTGATGAAGTCGTCGAGGCTGATCGACCACGGTCCCCAGGTGGGGCGCCGTACCAGGCGTTCCGGCGTGGTGGGCAGGATGTCGCGCAGTTCTTCGACGCATGCGGCGACCCGCGCGGCCAGCGCGGCCGGACCGTCAGCAGCCTCTTCCTCGCCGCCGGATCGGATGGCCTGGTTGAACGGCGTGTCGAGGTCTGAGCCGATCCAGCTGACTCGCGCGTAGTACTCGTGGATCGAGACGGCGGGCTCGGAAGGTACCGGCTCTGCCAGCACGGTGGGGATGAAGAAGACCTGCCCGGCCAGGTGACCCGCCAGCCCCTGGACGCTGAGCTTCGCCAGCGCGGAGGGCCGGCGCCAGCCGTCTGCCACCTCCGGCGCGGCCAACAGCTGCGCCGCTGTGTACGCCGCACTCAGGTAAAGCTCCCTCACCTGCGTCACGTTGCGGTTCCCCTGTCGCCGTCGGTGGGTGTCTGCCCGGTCAACCTCGTGGCAAGGGCGGTGCATTCCCGGACTTGAAGGCTCCCCTCCCTGAAGGGAGGGGATTCTCCACCCTCCAGGGCTGATGTGGGGATTCACGGCTCAGGCCGCCACCTGAGCCGGCGGCTCAGGTGGTCTTACGCCCTCGGCACCGTCCGGGTTCCAACCTGCCCGGACCAGCATCACACGGGCGGAGTTCTTGTCCCTGGGACAGACGGCTCCGCACACGGTACAGGCATACGTTCTCATCGACAGAGGCAGTGCGTGCTTGGTTCTCGCTCCGCACGTTGCGCAGTCCATCGTGGTGTGCGCCGGGTGCACGAGACGGACGTCCCGTGCGTGCTTGCGCCCCATCTCGACCACAGCGCGTTTGGTGGCGGCGACGGCGGCATCGGCCGCCTTGCGGGCCATCGTGGTCTTCGCGAGGAACTTCGGCCTGAAGTCCTCCACCGCCACCCCGTCATGATCACGCATCACGGCCTTGGCCCACTTGCGGCCTGTGTCCTCCCGCTGCCGCGCGACCTTCCTGTGCAGCATCGCCGCCTGCACCTGCGCCTTCCGGTAACCCTTGGATGCGGCCTGTCCCTTCGGGCGGCGCCGCCGGGCCATCATCCGCTGGTAGCGGGCCAGCCCCTGCGCCGCCCGCTTGCCGTGCTCGGCATGCGGGAGATCGTAGGCGTCATCGGTGGTGACGGCCGTCTCCTTCACACCCCAGTCCACCCCGAGCACACGCCCCGTGAGGGCAAGCGGTTCGGTCCGCGCGGGGGCGACGAAGGACACATACCAGTGCCCGAGCGTGTCCTGGTACACGCGCACACTCGACGGCTCGGCCGGAAGGTCCCGCGACCACACCACCGTCAGCACGATCTGGCCCGCGAGGTGCAGACGACCGTCCTTGAGGCGGAAACCGCGCTTCGTGTAGTTGAGGCTCGGCCTGGCCTCCTGCTTCTTCTTCCAGCGGGGCATCCCGGCCCGGCGGTGCACCGGAAGCCCGTCCTTGATGTCCTTCAGCGCCTTCGCCCTCGACCTGGCGAAGTCCCGAATCACCTGCTGCTGCGGCACCGAGGCACCCGCAGCCAGCCACGGCGTCACCCGACGGGCCTCGGTCAGCATCCTGTCCAACTGAGCCGGACCACACGCCAGCTTCTCACCGGACTCCTTGCTCTGCTGGTGGACCTGCTTCGACTTGGCCACGCACTCGTTCCAAAGCCAGCGGCAGCGGTCCCACTCGGCTTCGAGTGCGCGCCGTGCGGTAGCAGACAGGCGCACACGGAAGGAGTACCGGGCATGCCCGGCCCCCTCCGTGGTCGCGTCTGGCGTCATGCATCCGAACATATAGGGGAGGACTGACAGTTGGGGCCTCTTGATCGCCACGGGCTCGCTCACCTCGTCGCGGGTGGACGGACTTTCGCCCTGGAGGCGAAACCCCTACTTCCCGTCCTGCTCCGCAGGAGCCCGATTCCTCCACGGCCCGAAGACCGGGGCATCCTCGGAGGAACCCGGTGACCGGACTGAGTCGGCGGTTCGCGGGGGGTCGGGCATCACCGTGTTTCCGAGCCTGTTGCGGCAGGTCGAGCCATGTGACGCGGAACGGGACGTTGCAGTCACGGCGCCGACAGGGCTCTGCCGGTGACGGCCGAGCGGTGTCGATCAGCCCAGTGACGCAGTTGCCGTGCGTAGGTCCTCCAGGGCTGCCAGTGCATGTGGCGCGAGCCCTTCCTCGTCGTCACGATCGCTTTCGCACCACCGGGCGTAGCCCCGTTTGAACGCGAGGACTCCCAGCTCGCCCGCGAGATGCGCAGTCGGTTCGGGGACACCGCGGGCGATGAGCGCGGCTGTCATGGCGGCCGCGAGCCCGACGCTCTTGAGGGCGTCGCGCTCTTGAAGTTCGGTGCTGGCCGCCACGGCTGCTTTGAGGCGGGGGCCGAGTTCGCGGTTCGCCGGTCCCATGGCGCTCGATGCGCGCTCGAGGCCGGCCGCCACCGCCTGGAGCGGGCTGGCGTTCGCAGGTGCGTCGGTGATGCCGTCGGCGAGCAGCCTGCTGAGCGTCTCCTGGCCGGCGACCAGTAGCTCGCGTTTGTCGGAGAAGTGCCGGAAGAAGGTGCTCTTGGTGACGCCGGCGCGCTCGGCGATCTGCGTCACCGTGGTGGCGTCGTACCCCTGCTCGCTGAACAGGTCGACCGCCGCAACGACGAGTCGCTCGGTCGCCCCCGGTTGCCATCTAGCCATGAGACCAGAATAAGTGATGGGACAACGGTCCCGTCACTGTGTAAGGTCAGTGATGGGACAACAGTCCCATCACTTTCAGGGAGAGCTCATGCACGTCTTCGTCACCGGCGGTACCGGCACCATCGGTTCTGCCGTCGTCACCGAGCTGCTCGGCAACGGCCACACGGTTCTGGCACTTGCTCGCTCGGACAGCTCTGCGCAGGCCCTTGAGAGCGCTGGCGCCAAGGTGCTGCGAGGAGATCTGGCGGACCTCGACGTCCTGCGGTCCGGCGCTGCACAGTCCGACGGCGTGATCAGCCTCGCGTTCGGACGCGACTACAGCAGCCCGGACGCGCTCGCGCACGCCATCGCCGAGGAGAGCGCCGCTCTCGCCACGCTGGGGCAGGAACTCATCGGGAGCGACCGCCCGATCGTCACGGTCTCTGGCACACCCTGGGTACCGGGACGCGCATCCACAGAGGCCGATCCACTGCCGACCGACGGACCCGTAGGCGGTCGAGGCCATTCGGTCACAGCGCTGCTGGATCTCGCCTCGCGCGGCCTGCGCAGCACGGCTGTCCGCATGCCGCGCACGGTCCACAACGAGGGACAGGGCGGATTCGCCGGCCTGTTGGCCGATGCAGCGCGCCGCACCGGGGTGGCCGGCTACCCGGGCGACGGCACCCAGCGCTGGCCGGCCGTGCACGCGCTCGACGCAGCGGTCCTGTTCCGTCTCGTCCTTGAGTCGGCACCGGCCGGGACATCCTGGCACGCCGTCGCCGACGAGGGCGACACGGTGCGCGACATCGCGACCGTCATCGGCCGGCGACTGGGCCTGCCGGTCAAGGAGGTTCCGCAAGAAAACTTCGGCCCGTTCGGCCCGATCTTCGCCATGGACCAGCCGGCGTCCAGCGCCCACACCCGCAACGCCCTTGGGTGGCAGCCGACCCACTCCAGCCTCCTCGAAGACCTGGAAAACATTCAGCCCTGACGCACGCATCCAGCCCTGACGCACGCCCGTTGTCTTCCGACCTCGACGCCCTCGGCATGCGCTGAGGAACGCGTGCAGTTGCCCTGGAGGGAACCGGTTCGCACTGTGCGTGGTCGTCATCGGCACTACGCGGACGGCGCGCCTCCAGGACCGGTGGGGCCCGGGCAGGACGGCGGTGGCGAACTGGGCGCGGCCCTCTGGTTCGAGGGACGTCGGTGGTGGGCCGGCCGTCGAAGAGGATGTGGATGTACGCCTGGCGGCCCGTGTAGAGGGCTTCGGTGAGGGCGGAGATGGCCGGGGGCCGTCGTCGTGCGGGCAAAACGGCTGAAGTGCGGGACGAGTCGGCCGCAAGATTGCCACGATGAGGCCATGGACACCACAGCGGGAGTCGATCCGTTGCTGCGGATCACCGTGGCCGATGCTCCGGGCGCGTTGCAGTCGCTGTACGACTGGCTACGTCTTGAGGACGAGTTTCGCGGGCGGCTGCGCCTTGCGCCCTCCGCCCCGGGGACCGGCGGTGAAATGGGCGGGCTGCTCGACGTGCTCACCATCGCACTGGGCTCCGGCGGGGCGGGGGCGGTCCTCGCCCGCTCACTGTCTACGTGGCTCACCCACCGCCATGCGGACGTGAAGGTCACCGTCAGGGGGCCGGACGGCCGCAGTGTCGAGGTCGAGGCACACCTGGTCCGGGGCGACGTACCCGGGCTGATACGGGAGATCACGCGGCTGGTCGACGCAACGGAGCAGCAGCAATGAGCCACTTCCCCGACCCGGTTCGGTCGCGCGCGGTTCTGATCGGCGTGACCCATTTCCCGGAGTCCCCTGAGCTGGCGGACCTTCCGGCCGTACGGGAGAACGTCGCGAGCCTGTGGCGCCGGCTCACCCACACCGCCACGGGCGTGTTCAGGCCCGAGTACTGCGAGGTCGCGGACTCGGCGGGTACGACCGCCGACATCGGCCGCGCTATCGGCAAGGCCGCCGCAGAGGCCTCGGACGTGCTGCTCATCTACTACGCCGGGCACGGGCTGGTCGACGACCGGGGGCGGCTGTACCTGGCGACGAACGCCACTCGGGCCGAGGCGCCGAAGTACAGTGCGTTGGGCGTCGATCTGCTGCGCGAAGACCTCGGCGGCAGCGCGGCCGCCGCACGCGTCCTCATCCTGGACTGCTGCTTCTCCGGGCGAGCCATCGAGGTGATGACCGGCGAGGAAGGTCTGGTGGACGGCCAGCTGTCGATCGCGGGGACGTACACGATGACGTCCAGCAGCGCCAACGCGCCTTCCTACGCTCTCGCCGGTGAGCGCCATACCGCTTTCACCGGGGCCCTGCTGGCGGCACTGGACAGCCCACAGCCGCTCACTCTGGACGAGGTGTACCGAAGCGTCGCGGCGGACCTGCAGTCCCGTGGTCTGCCCCGGCCCCGGCAGCGGGCGACCGATACCGCCGCGGGCCTGTCACTGTCGCGAGGCCGAGCCGAACCCGACGAACCGCCGAGCGACGCGGTGGATGAGGTCCGCTTCCGCCGCGCGCGAGCGGAGATGAAGACGCAGTTGAAGCAAAACATGGTGAAGCCCTTCTTGGTCATCTCCCTGTCCCTTGCCGGGCTCGCCGGGCTGTTCGCATGGCTGAACCATGATCCGAGTTGGCTGTGGGCCATCCCTGTATGGTGCGGCGGCTTCGCACTGCTGATCGGGCTGATCGCCGCCTTGGTCCTCGGGGCGGCGCCGTCGGAGACAGAGTTGATCATCGACCGCTCGGCCATCAGGGTTGAGCAGCGCAGGAAGACGCACGTCACCGGCACCTCGCGGATACCGTGGCGGGACCTCACGCACGTGGGCGTTCTGCGGCCCAGCCCCGGTTCAGTGAACCCGCGACTGACACAGGTCTACGCGGCCAACCACCTCCTGGTGGTGCACTTACGGCAGGGGGTGCGTTTCCCCTCGACGAAGGATCCACGCCTGTCCGACGAACTGCACCGACTGGGCTACCGCACCATCGGGCCGATCGGGAGCTTCGGCGCCGACAAGCAACAGGTCCTCGCCGCACTGGACCGATTCGCGGGCAACCGAGCCCTGCACACCGAACAGGAATTCCTCGACCGCGATCCGCGCATCCAGCCGGAGATGATCTGACACCCCAGCGTGTCACCCCTGCAGATCGCCATTCTGACCAGACACCAGGTGCGGGCTGGTGCCTTCCTGCACGACGTCCCCGTCCTGGCGGCGCGGGGGGCCGGGCTTGCTGGGAGCGTCCTGGGCACGGCGGGCGCAGTCCACCGCTTCGTCGGCCCGTTCGATGGCCTCCCGATACCGGAACTCGCAGGAGAGGGCCCAGGAGCACATATTGAGGTGGAAGGCCTGCATGAACGGGTCGTCAAGTGCGGTAGCGGCCTCGCCGACAGGCGGAAGACTTCGGAACCATCATCACCGTCGCCTGCCCGCCCGGACTGACCGCTACGGTCTGCGAAGACCGGCTCGACCGCGCGGTCACCGACCTGATCTGCAACGCCCAGCAGCACGGCCACGGCCCCATCGAGGTCACCGCCGAACCGGACGACGGGCAGATCCGCGTCCAGGTCCCCGACCGCGGCCCCGGCTTCCCGCCCGGCTCCCTCCCCCACGCCTTCGACCGTTTCACCTAGGCCGACGCAGCCCGCACCACCACCGGCACCAGCCTCGGGCTGGCCATCACCGCCGCCATCGCCCGCTCCGCCGGGGGCAATCACAGGGCAGCCAACCACCCCGACGGCAGCACCATTGCATGGATCACCCTCCCGACCGCATCGGTGTGATTCGAGTACTCCGTCTCCGCACCTCCTCCCTGGTCCGTCTCTTCCGGTTCGATGGAGCCGGCCCAGAGCTCTCGGCTCCCGGGGGTTCCAACTGCCGCTCGATTCATCAGTGAATATCAGTCTTTCTCAACTGTTATCATGTTCCCGTGAAGCTTTCCGAGTGGGCGGCACGCAACGGCGTGCACTATCAGACCGCGTGGACGTGGGCGAAAGAGGGCCGCATGCCGGTCCCCGTGCGCCAGACGCCGTCCGGTACGTGGCTGGTCGATGAGCCCACCGTGGAGGTCTCTGGCCGGGTAGTGGCGTACTGCCGCGTGTCTTCGGCCGACCAGAAGTCCGACCTTGAGCGGCAGGTCGCGCGGGTGGTCCAGGGGGCTACCGGGCTCGGTCTGCCGGTCGCGGAGGTGGTCACGGAGGTCGGTTCGGGGCTGAACGGGCGTCGGCGCAAACTGCACCGAGTGCTGTCCGACCCGTCCGCCGCTGTGATCGTGGTCGAGCACCGTGACCGGCTGGCCCGGTTCGGTGTCGAGCACCTCGAAGCCGTACTGTCGGCGTCCGGCCGGCGCCTGGCCGTCCTCGATCCCGAAGAGACGGCCGACGACCTGGTGCGGGACATCACCGAGGTGCTGACGTCGATGTGTGCGCACCTGTACGGGCGGCGGGCGGCGAAGAACCGTGCCGCCCGCGCAGTGGCCGTGGCGACCGGTGAGGACGCCGGGTGAAGAAGTTCCGGCCGCAGCCGGGTTTCGTGGTGCAGGCGTACCGCTTCGCACTCGACCCGAACGCTACCCAGGAGCGGGCACTGCGTTCGCACTGTGGTGCCGCGCGTGCCGCGTACAACTGGGCCGTCGGCTGGGTGACCGCCTCTTGGTGGCAGCGCCGCGCGGAGGAGTCGTACGGCATCGCCGAAGACGAACTGACGCCGTGGCGGCCGTGGTCGCTTCCCTCGCTGCGGAAGGCCTTCAACGAGGCCAAGCACGCCGACCCCAGATTCGCGTCCTGGTGGGAAGAGAACTCCAAAGAGGCGTACAGCACCGGTCTCGCGAACGCGTCGGCCGCGTTCGACAACTACGCCAAGTCGAAGAACGCCAGGCGCAAGGGCCGCAAGATGGGCACGCCCCGTTTCAAGTCGAAGCGGAAAGCGCGCCTTTCCTGCCGGTTTACGACCGGCACCATCCGCGTCGACGGGGACGGCCAGCACGTAACACTGCCTCGGCTGGGCACACTGCGCACCCACGAGCCCACCGCCAAGCTGCTGACCCGCGTGCAGGCAGGGACGGCCCGCATCCTGTCCGCGACCGTCCGCCACGAACGCGGCCGCTGGTTCGCCTCCTTCCAGGTCGAGGTCAAGCAGGACATCACCCGCGTCACCCGGCCGGACGCGGCGGTCGGTATCGACCTCGGCGTCAAGACCCTCGCGGTCTTGGCCGACAGCACGGGCGAGATCCGCGCCGTCGCCAACCCGAAGCACCACGACCAGGTGCTCAAGAAGCTGCGCCGCACCTCCCGCACCGTCTCGCGCCGCCAGGGCCCCGACCGGCGCACCGGCCGGAAGCCGTCGAAGCGGTGGGAGAAGGCCAACGCTGCCCGCAACCGCGTGCACTACCGCGTCACGAACCTCCGCGCCAACGCTCTGCACAAGCTCACCACCGCTGTTGCCGCCGAGTACGGCACTGTCGTGGTCGAGGACCTCAACGTCGCCGGCATGCTCCGTAACCGGCGCCTGGCACGACGCATCGCCGACGCCGGATTCGGGGAGATCCGCCGCCAGCTCGACTACAAGACCCGCCAGCGCCACGCCACCCGCACCATCGTGGCAAGCCGCTGGTACCCGTCCTCCAAGACCTGTTCCGGGTGCGGCGCGGAGAAAGCCAAACTGCCGCTGCACGTGAGGACCTACGAATGCGACGCCTGCGGCCTGGTCATCGACCGGGACGACAACGCCGCACTCAACCTCGCCGCCCTCGCGGCAGCCTGCACGACTGGTACCGGAGTGGCCGGAGACCAGGACACCGCACCAGCGGTGTCGAACCCTCGTGGAGCCGACCAGAAGACCCGCGCCACCCGCCGCAGCCGCAAGGCCACGGCGGGGCGGGCAGGTGGCGCAACCCTGCCGCACCCGCGCCAGACAGAAACGAGAGACCGTACTCAAGCCGAAGCCCTCACGCTTTGGTGAAGTGACGGACCTTCCGGGCCGAAATACCCGGAATGCTGAGAGCCCTTGAGGCTCAAAGCAACGGAAACCCGGACGAGGCACTCTCATCAGGAATCCGGCCTCCGACCGGGTCACGCGGTGGCTCGTGATGGGCGGGTCATGACCAAGCTCCGTCCGACGACGCCCCCACGTGCCGATACCCGTTCTGCGGGCGGCG
Organism: Streptomyces carpinensis; assembly: GCF_002154505.1. Classification (GTDB taxonomy): domain Bacteria; phylum Actinomycetota; class Actinomycetes; order Streptomycetales; family Streptomycetaceae; genus Streptomyces; species Streptomyces carpinensis. The sequence continues at coordinate 12,371 of NZ_MUBM01000296.1, forward strand.
GTGTTCGCGCTCGTGGCACCGTGCCGGGGAGCACGACCGGGAGTCGGTAGGCGGCTGACCGGGGCTCGGGGCACCATGCGCGACCCGTCCTATCGGATGTGCCGCGCAGGCAGGGTGGCCAGATGGAGCAGGTGCTCGAGCGGCCCGCGGCGGAACCGGCGGGTCCATACGGTCGCCAGGAGCGTGGCGGCCGCGACGAAGCCGAGGAGTACCGGCAGCGCGTTCATGGTTCCGTCCTCGATCACGGCCACGTGCCAGACGTCGGCGAGGAGCCACAGGGCGACGATATGCAGGACGTAGGCGGTCAGTGCCGTCATGCCGACCGCTGCGACCGGCCTCGCCATGCGCATGAGCCGCGGCAGACGGTCGGCGACGGTCAGACACGCGGCCAGCACTGCGAGGGCAGTACCGGTGTTCCCGAGTATGGAGAACGTCGTCTGGCTGTGGGGTGCGGCCACCAGCAGCCAGGCGGGCGGGGTGTGGCCGTCCGGATCGCCGACGGTGTCGGACCACCAGGCCGAGGCTGCCGAGCCGCTGTCCGTGGCAGCCGCGACGGTGGCAAGGGCGTGCGGGACCAAGCGCAGGGCGAGCCAGGAGCCGCCGTAGCCGATCAGAGCGAGTGCCCCGCCGGCGAGGGCCAGTCGGGACCGGATGCCCGGGCGGCCGAGATCGAGGCGCGCCACTGCCATGCCGGCGAGCAGGAACGGCATCCAGGTGAGAACCGGATACCCACCGGTGAACATCAGTTCCATGATGCCGCCCGTGCCGGTGATCCGGGCCAGCGGGTCTTTCGTGGTGACGGTGTCCGCCCAGGTGCCGGCCTCGATCGCTCTCTGGGCCACGTAGAGAACCTGGGGCAGGATCAACGCGCCCGCGCCGGCGGTGAGGGCGAGCGTCCTGGCCCGCAGCCGATGGAGAGGGAGGACCACCAGGAAGAGCAGTCCGTAGAAGCTGAGGATCACGTCGACCCCGGTGTCCAGCGCGGTCAGGGCGTAGCCGAGGACCACGAGAACGACGGCGCGGATCATGATTCTGGCCACCGCCTGTCGTCCGGCGGTCCCGGTACGGGGCTGCGGACGGCCGGTGATGATCACCAGGGAGAAGCCCGCGAGCAGCGCGAAGAGGGCGGAGGAGCGGCCCCGCGCCGTCTCCAGCAGGAAGCCCACCGGGCCGCCCACCGTCACGTCGGGGCCGACATGGGCGGAGTACATGCCGAAGACCGCGAGCCCGCGAGCCAGGTCTATGCCGATCAGCCGCCCCGTCGAAGGCCTGCCGGCGGGGGCAGGGCGGCGATCCGCGCCACGGCCGCTGGTCGGCTGTGTCGGCACGGCGAGTGATGCGTTCTGCGTCATGCCTCAGGCTTTGCCGGACACCCGCCGCGGCTCACGTGGCGGGTGTCCGAAGGCACCCCGCCGACCGGCCGAAACCACCCCCGCCGACCGGCTGAGGGGCAAGCGCCGCCAATCGGCGGGAATCACCTCGAACCCACCGAAGGACGGCCCTCGGTGTGATACGCATCGAACGGCGGGTATGCGAGGAGCGGAGCGCACGTGATCCGGGTACTGGTGGTGGACGACGAGGCCCTGGTCCGCAGGGGCTTCACCCACATCCTCAACGCGGCCGAGGACATCGAGGTCGTCGCAGCGGTCCCCGGCGGCCAGGCCGTCCGAACGGTGCGCGAGTCATGCCCTGACGTCGTGCTGCTGGACATCCGGATGCCGGACGTGGACGGGCTCACGGTCCTGGCCGACCTCCGCCGCATGCCGGACCCTCCGGTGGTGGCCATGCTCACCACGTTCGACACCGACGAGTACGTGGCGGCGGCGCTGCGTTCGGGCGCCGCCGGATTCCTGCTCAAGGACACCGATCCCGAGCAACTGCCGTACCTGGTGAGGGCCCTGGCCGAGGGCGGTACGGTACTTTCGTCCAAGATCACCCGCACGGTGGTGGACGGCTATCTCGACCAGGGCGTACGCGAATCCGCCGCCCGCCTCACCGCCCGGCTGACCGAGCGCGAGCGTGCTGTCCTCGTCCTGATGGCCGAGGGGCTGGCCAACACCGACATCGGCCAGCGGCTGCACCTGAGCACCGGCACTGTCAAGGGCCACGTCAGCACCCTGCTCGGCAAACTACAGGTGGGCAGCCGCGTCCAGGCGGCCCTGATCGCCGAACGCGCAGGTCTGCTCACGCCGCAGCAGGACGGGGACACCCGATGAAACCCCGCCGACCGCCCGCTTTGCTGCTGGACGCCGGCCTCGTCCTGGCCTCGCTGGCAGACATCTGGGTCCACGTCGACGCCGACGCACGTGTGGCCATGGGCTGGGCCCTGCTCGCCGCCCTCGCTCTCGCGCTGCGCCGCCGCCTGCCGCTGGCCACGTTCATGCTCACGCTGCCCACGGCTCTGGTCACCGACGCGGTGTTCGCCACCATGGCCGCGCTGTACACACTCTCCTCGCTCAGCCGTCATCGCGTGCTGTTGGCCGGCTGTGCCCTGGCCTACGCCATCACCGACTACCTGCCTTGGCCGTGGTCGTCGCTGAAGACGACCGAATTCGCCCGGACCGACAACCTCTTCCACCTCAGCTACACCCTGGCCACCGCGGCCGCACCCGTATTCCTCGGCCAACTCGTGCAAGCCCGCCGCGAGCTGTCCCTGCGACTCGCCGAGATCACCGAGGCACGCGAGCACGAGCGGCTGCTGGCCGCCCAGAGCATCCTGGCCAAGGAGCGCGCACAGCTCGCCCGGGAGATGCACGACGTGGTCTCCCACCAGGTCAGCCTCATCGCCGTCCAGGCCGGAGCACTCCAGGTGGGCAGCAAGGACGCCGAGAGCCGGCAGGCCGCAGCCACGATCCGGCGGCTCAGCGTGCAGACTCTCGACGAACTCCGGCACATGGTCAGCGTCCTGCGCGCCTCCGACAGCCGCCCCACGGAACTCACCCCTCAGCCGTCCCTCGCCGACCTGCAGGATCTGGTCGACAACAGCGGCATCGAAGCGAAGCTGGAGGCAGACCTTGCCGAGGACCTCCCGCCCACCGTGCAGCGCGCCGTCTACCGCACCGTCCAGGAAGCCCTGACCAACGTCCGCAAACACGCCCCCGGCGCCACCGCGACGGTCTGCGTCCGCCACCGGGACAACGCCGTCCACACCACCGTCACCAACACCGCCGGCACCCGGCCGGCGCTCCCCCTGCCCAGCACCCACCACGGCCTCGTCGGCCTGCGCCAACGCGCCGAACTCCTCGGCGGCACCATCACATCCGGACCCACGGCGGACGGCGGCTACGAACTCCATCTGCACCTACCGATCGGGAACTCGGCATGACCGCTGCACAAAACACGCTGGGCGTTTCATGCACGCTTCCCGGGCGGCACCCTCACCGCCGAAGGCAGGCCCCGGCCAGTCGCAACCAGGGGGCCTTGCGCGGATTCGGTGTTACGGCGTCGGGGGTCGGGACGCGGCCGCTTCGTTGATGTCGGCTGTAGACAGGACTCTGCGGGGCGCTCCGGCGCGGACGGTCTGGATCATGGATTCAGGCGGCTTTGTACGTCAGCATCGTCACGGTGCGTCCCCATGCCTCTTGGCTGATGGCGCGGTTCAGGCCGGCTTCTGCGCGACGTTCTTCCCTGGGGCCTGGACGGTTCCCTCCCCTGGCGCTCTTGGTCATGTTCGTGATGGCCAGGTCTTCCACCACGAGCACGCTGTACTTGACGGCGATCTCGGTGGTGGTCTGCTGCTGCCAGTTCCTGGTGCCTGCGCTTGACTCTCGCACGAAGCCCTTGGATCTGGTCATAGGTCGCCCGCAGCGGTTCGAGGTGCGCTCTGCCCGTTTGCGGAAGCTCTTGCGGTGCGCGGCTCGCTGCTCCAAGCGGAGCAGCTTGGCCTGTTCCTTCTCGGTCAGCCAGGCTTCCGGCTTGCCCTTGGAGGAGGTCCACTCGCCGTGGTCGTACATCTCGCCGTCGGAGAGGGCAAGCGGCACGATGATCCCGGCGTTCTGCGGGTGCTGTTCGGCGCCGCACCCACCCACATGGTCAAGAACCTGTACGCCGAGCGGCTGCGGACCTGGGCCGACTGGGAGCCGGTCG
>NZ_MUBM01000296.1:16504-28772 GCF_002154505.1 Streptomyces carpinensis
CCGGTCGTAGATGTCCGCAATCCACACCGGGCCCAGAGCGCCCGCGGCCGGGCCGGCAGTCCCGGCTCAGCCCAGCGCCGGGGCGAGACGGCTCAGCGGCACCTTGCGGCGGTGGGGGCGCGCCGCGCTGGTGCGCAAGCCCATCAGGTGCGGAACCGACACCTCCGGGACTCGCGTCGCCGGTGCGTCGTTCTCGTACGCCTCCGGGACCAGGAGGACTCCGGCGGGGCCGACGTGCAGAACCTGGTTGCTCATGTCGTACTCCTTACGCATCTCGCCCGGCAGGGCGCCCGCCCGGCTCTGGAAGCCGAAGCGGAGCTTCGCGCCGAGCCCACACCGCCGACGCTCGATGGGTCGAGTGGTGTCGCCGACATCCTCGCCGCCGTGAAAGCTCTCGGTCACGGAGAAGAGAATGCCCCGCGATCATGAGAACCGTCTGAATCGACCCTAAGAAGGCGGAAAAAACCAGATACGTCCGATATAAGGACGACCCCAGGGTGGGGTGCTCCCGGGACGGGGTGGTCGAGGGGCGCCGAGCAGCCGCCTCGGCCGGAGCGACACGGTGACACCGGCACGCCCGGGAGCGACGCATAAATCATTGAAGTTTCACGTATCGACTATCCTCAGGTAGAAGCTTGAAGGTTCAAGTGAGCCTCTCGTCCCTTTCAGAAAGATCCGTTCCACATGGCTGCCACCCTCACCCGCTCCACCGCTTCCTCCTCCGCCGTCGCCGAGGGCACCTCGCCGCACGCCTACGACGCCGGGTTGCTGATCGTCCGCGTGGTCCTCGGACTGACCGTCGCAGCGCACGGTGCGCAGAAACTGTTCGGCTGGTTCGGCGGCGGGGGTCTCAAGGGCACCGGGCAGTTCTTCACGATGAGCGGCTACCCCTCGGGCGAGGCGATGGCCGCGATCGCCGGACTGAGCGAGACCCTCGGCGGGCTCGGCCTGGTGCTCGGCCTGCTGACGCCGCTCGCCGGCGCCGCCGTCCTCGGCACGATGATCAACGCCCTGGCCGTCAAGTGGGGCGGCGGCTTCTTCGCTCCGCAGGGCGTCGAGTACGAAGTCCTGCTGACCGCCGGTGCGGCCGGCCTCGCCCTCACCGGGCCCGGCAGGATCGCCGCCGACCGTTTCCTGCCCGGGCTGCGCGCGCACCGGCTGGTGTACGGAGCCGCCGCCGTGGCGCTCGCCGTCGTGCTCGCCGGTCTGGTCCTGCTCATCCGCAACTGAGCCGCCGCTCCCCCGCAGCGCCGCCTTCGACCTGAGCACCCAGGCGGAAGGCGGGTGGGGCAGAAGAAAGGAGGCCGGCGCCTCGGACGCGCCGGCCTCCTCTCACGTGGCGCGCACCGTCGTCACCGCCGGTCGGGGGCGGCAGCGATGTCGCTCATGGCGCGCTGCCAGTGGCCTGCGGCGTCACATCGAGGGGCTCAGGCCGGCGAGCAGGCTGCAGCGCGCGGAGTCGACGTGTTCTTCGGCGCGCCGGGCCAGCGTCTCACGGTCGTCTGCACGCAGGAGCGTCACCAGCTCGCGGTGTTCGTCCACGACGCGAGCACGGTAGTGCTCATAACCGAGGGCGATACGGCGGAGCTGGAACAGGTAGATCTGCGAGCGCACGGCGCGCCATGCCTCGACGAGCCTGCGGTTGTTCGCGGCGTCGTAGATCCGGTCGTGGAAGGCGATGTCCAGTGCGAGCAGCGTCGTCCCGGACGCGTCGCCGCTGATCTCTTGCGCCATCGCGCGGACGAGGGTGTCGAGTTCGGTCAGCTGGTCGGCAGTCGCGTTCCTCTGCGCACTGGTCGCCGCGAGGCGGTCCAGCGCGGCGCGCAGGGCGTAGACCTCCTCGACGTCCTGGGCGGTGACGTCGACGACGGTGGTGCCCCGGTGCCAGACGCTGTGGACGAGCCCCTCGCGTTCGAGGAGCGCGAGTCCTTCACGCACCGATCCGCGGCTGACTCCCAGCGAGGCGGCGAGTTCGACCTCACGCAGCTGCGCTCCGGGCGGGAAGTGGCCGGTGAAGATCGCCTCGCGTATGAGGTCGGCGGCCTCTTGCGCCAGTCCACGGCGACTGGCTTTGGGGAGCGGTGCGACAGTCATGTCCTAATGTTGACATTCGACATTGACTGATACAAGGTCAGAGCGCACCGAGTCGAAGGAGCGTTCATATGTCCGTGCGTCCCGCCGTCCACCTGGCCATACCGGTCGACGATCTGGAAGCCGCACGCCAGTTCTACGGGAATGTCCTCGGGCTGAGCGAGGGACGGTCCACCGGCCACTGGGTCGATTGGGACCTGCACGGCCACCAGTTGGTGACCCATGTGGTCCCCGGTGGCCCTGTGCCCGCCGGGAGCAGCGAGGTCGACGGGCACGCGGTGCCTGTTCCGCACTTCGGGCTGCTGCTGTCGACCGAGGACTTCCACACGCTCGCCGACCGACTCCGCGCGGCGGGTGTCGAGTTCGTCATCGAGCCCTATCGCCGCTTCCCCGGCGAGCCGGCGGAGCAGTGGACGATGTTCCTTACCGATCCGGCCGGCAACGCGCTGGAGTTCAAGGCGTTCCGCGACGAGTCCCAGGTCTTCACGCGATGAGGCGGGTGCTGGTCACCGGGGCGTCGCGCGGGATCGGCCGGGCTGTGGCCCTGGCGTTCGCCGAGCTCGGAGACCGCGTGGGAGTGCACTACGCGGCCAACCGCGCCGACGCCGAGGAAACGCTGCGGCGACTGCCCGGCTCCGGCCACGCCCTGCTCTCGGGCGATCTCGGCGATCCGCAAGCGGCGCAAGACATTGTCGAAGGCGCCGTGCGGACGCTGGGCGGGATCGACGTCCTGGTCAACAACGCAGCCGCCGCACCGTCAGCCGACACCCGGCACTCCGTGACCGACGTGTCCTACGCGGACTGGCAGCGCATCTGGCACCGCATGGTCGACGTCAACCTGCTCGGCGCGGCGAACGTGACCTACTGCGTCGCCCGGCACCTCATCGACCGCGGCGGCACGGGCAGCATCGTCAACATCGGCTCCCGCGGCGCTTTCCGTGGTGAGCCCGACTTTCCCGCGTACGGCGCGAGCAAGGCAGCGCTGCACGCTTTCGGGCAGTCGATGGCCGTCGCGCTGGCACCGCACGGCATCGCGGTGACCTCGGTGGCACCGGGCTTCGTCGCGACCGAACGGCAGGCCCCCAAGATGGCGGGCCCAGGCGGCGAGACGTTGCGCAGCCAGAGCCCGTTCGGACGGGTGGGGACGCCCGAAGAGGTAGCCGCCGCCGTGCTCTACCTGGCCTCACCGCAGGCCGCCTGGTCCTCCGGAACGGTACTCGACCTCAACGGTGCCTCCTATCTACGGACCTGAGGACTCCCAGACACACCTGCACCCTGCGAAGGACTTCACATCGACACGACGAAGGCCGTCCTTCCTCCGCGGCGGGCTTCTTCAGCGTCACCACCCGTGACCGACCGGCCCACGAACGAGGCCGGGGCGTCGCACGGGCACGCCGCCGTCCCCTCTGTTCAGGGCCGGAGCAGCCGTCTCAGGACCGGTTGAGGTAGAGGAGCACGGCCAGCACGCGGCGGTGGTCCTCCGTCGAGTTGGCCAGGCCCAGCTTGGTCAGGATCGAACTGACGTGGGTCTCCACCGTGCGGTGAGTGAGCCACAGCCGCCGGGCGATGCCGACGTTGGTGCGGCCTTCCGCCATCAGCGCCAGCACCTCGCGCTCCCGGGCGGTCAGGGGCGCCAGCGGATCGGCGGCCCGGTGTGCCCCGATCAGCCGCGAGACCACTTCCGGGTCGAGGGCGGAACCCCCGGCCGCCACCCGGCGCAGCGCGTCCAGGAAGTCGTCGACGTCGAACACCCGGTCCTTGAGCAGGTAGCCGAACCTCCCCCGGGACACCAGGTCGACGGAGTGCCGGGTCTCGACGTGCTGGGACAGCAGGACGATCCCGAGCTCCGTGTGGGTGTCACGGATCCGCCGGGCCGCCCGGACGCCGTCGTCGGTGAGATCAGGCGGCATCCGGATGTCGATGACCGCCAGATCGGGACGGGTGGCCGTGACCGCGGAGACCAGTTCCGGGGCGTTCTGCGTCTTGGCCACGACCTCGTGGCCCGCATCGGCCAGCAGGCGCGCCAGGCCCTCCCGGAACAGGGCCGAGTCCTCACCGATCACCACGCGCACGGCAGCACCGCCTCCACCAGGGTGCCGCCACCCGCCGGGCTGGACAAACGCAGTGTGCCCCCGGCCGCCTTGACCCGATCCGCGAGCCCGGCCAGCCCGGCACCGGGACGCATCGCCGCGCCGCCCGGCCCCTCGTCGCCCACCCGCACCGTGACCCGGTCACCGGCCAGGCTGACCCGGACGCCGATCGGGACCGGGCCGGCGTGCTTGACCGCGTTGGTCATCGCCTCACTGGCCACGTAGTAGGCGGTCATCGCCACATCGTCGGGCAACTCGTCGGCGCAGACCTCCAGCGCCACTGGCACCGGTGCCTGGCCGGCCAGCATGGCCAGCGCGTGGCCGAGCCCGTCGTCCAGGCTGCTCGGCCGCAGACCGTGCGCGATCTGCCGCAACTCGGCGACCGCCTCGGCCAGTTCGGCCACCGACCGGTCGAGCAGGTCGTCGACGTCGACCGTGCCGTCGTCCAGGTGGCGCTGCGCCAGGCGGATCGCCATGCCCAGGCAGACCAGACGCTGCTGCGCCCCGTCGTGCAGGTCGCGTTCGAGCCGCCGCCGTTCCTCGTACCCGGCGTGCAGGAGCCTGCCGCGGCTGGCCTCGGCCTCGTCCAGCGCCCGGCTGACCTCGATGCGCAGCCGGACCACCTCCACCAACAGCGCGCAGGCGGAGGCCACCTCGCGCAGCAGTTCCCGGCTGCCGGTCGTGCCCCGCACGATCGCCCCGATCTCGTGCCCGCCGAGCCGGATGGGCGCCACATGCGCCTGCCCCGGGTCCAGCGCCGCGCCCGCCGCGTCGACCAGACCGAAACCGCCGGGAAGCCGGTAGCCGACCCGGAGCAGCGGATCGCGCAACGCCTCGCGCAGCGCCTGCTCCAACTGCTCCGGCCGGGCCCGCCCGGCGTCCATACGGCCGCGCAGACCTTGAACGGCCGTCAGCGCGGCCTGCCGAGCGGGGTAGAACCGCCTGTCGACCCACCGCTGGAGCCGGGTGCGCAGCGGGGACAGCGCGGCGGCGCAGACGGCGGTGGCCGCGGCGGCCGCGGCCGGTGAGGACCGTCCGGCACCCAGGCCGGCCACGAACGAGGCGGCCGTGTAGAAGCCCAGCAGGATCGTGGTCACCAGGCCGTAGGTGACGGCGGTGCTGATCGCCCGGTCGATGTCGTAGAGGTCGTGCCGCAGTACCGCGATCGTGGTCGCGGCCGGAATCGCCAGGGCCGTCGCCGCCAGGCCGACGAGGGCCAGTTCGGGTCCGCCGAGGAACAGGTAGCCGGCCCAGCACAGCAGCAGGGTCAGCGGCAGGAAGACGGCACCGAGCGCGAACCACTTGAGCTGAGCCCGCCTCACCTCGTCGACCGCCCGCCGGTAGCGGACCACCACCGCCGCCGCGGACGCGATGAGCAACCCGAGGAAGACCGGCAGCAGGGCGAACGCCACCACACGCAGCACCGAAAGCCATGGCTCGGACACTCCCAGAGGGTGCGGGGTCGCCTCGAACGGCGGCCGGAACGGTGCCGGGTCCAGCGCCGCGATCAGCATGAACACCGGCGGTACGGCCAGCAGCCCGGCCACCACCCACCGCCGGCGTCGCCCCGGCAGCCTCCCGTCGGGGAAGACCAGCATCAGCAGCGCGGCCGGAACGTACAGGAACATCCAGTCGCCCTGCGACAGGGCCGCGTACCACTGCGCGAACTCAAGACCCGTGCGCCGTGCGAGGACCAGCGCGCACAGCTCACTGACCGTGAGCCACACCGCCGTCGCGCCGACCAGCACCAGCAGCAGTCCGACCGCGCTGTGCGGACGGCGCACCGCCACCACCACGCCCAGCACGACGGAGGGCAGGCCGAACGCCACACCGATCACGAACGCCGTGGTGGCACCCCTGTCACCGCCGAGCACGGCCAGAACCACTCCGGCAACCGCCAGCACGCTCGTCAGGACCGCGGCGGCGACAGCGAACAGACCCCGAGTTGCCACGCGCTCAGGGTAGGGCCGCGGTCACCGGGAGTGAATACGTGGCAGCACGGAGAACGGTCCCGGGCCGGCCCCGATCCGCGGCTCCCGCCGCCGAACCCAGACTGCGGGCACGACACCGGTACTTCGTCCCTCACCCAGGAGGACCACGTGAACCGCACCCGCCTTCTTGTCACCGGACTGGTCCTGTCCGGCCTGCTCGGGCTCATCGACGTGATCTCGCTGCCGTTCGGCGACGGTGATCACCCTCCGATGGCGGTGGCCGTCGTGGGCGCCGCACTCGGACTGATCACCCTGGCCGGCGTCGCTCTGGCCTGGCGGGGCAGCCGCGCCGGCGCGGTGACCGTGATCGTCACCCGACTGCTGTCGGGACTCAGCGCCGTTCCGGCGTTCTTCGCCGACGACGTGCCCGGAGCGCTGATCGGCCTGGTCGCGGTCGCCCTCCTCGTCACCCTCGCCGGCGTCGCGCTGGTCGCCTCGGCACTGCGGCCACGCGCCGTGACGGGTTGACCATGACCTCCGCCACGGCGGACACCACCATCGGCGCGCCCGGCGCGCCGATCCGCCACCCCGCCGGCGACCTGCGCGGCTTGTGGACAGTGACGGCGGCAGTCCTCGCACCGCCGCCCGCGCTCGCACCGGCCGCGTACAAGCCGTGACCCGCAGCTGTCCGACACCGACCGTCCGAAGCTTGCGGTCCGCCAGGCACTCGGTCGGCGGTTGGCCTCACGCGACAAGGCCCAGGTCTTCGACCTGGGCCTTGTCCGTCGGGAGCGGAGCGCTCGGAAGTCCGGGCCGTCTCCCGGGGCTCGGCAACGGCAGTCCGGTTACGCGCGCGGACGCTCGAAGGTCAGCAGCAGTCCCTCGACGGCGCCGGGACCTATGCGGCCTTTGACGTCGGCGGAGGTGATGGCCTTCAGACCCCAGCCGTCCTCGGCATGCTTGTTCAGCACCTTCTCCAGTTTGTCGCTGTCCAGCGCGTCGCCGATCAACGACTCCCGGAAGGTGACGACCTTGTATTCGTACGCGTAGGGGCTGTTCATGGCTGCGGAGTCCTCCTGCCGGCCGGGCCGGGTCGGGGTGAGATTGCCGGAGCCAGACAATCATCCCGGGCGCTGCTGCACACCGACGGCCCCTCTTTCGCGAAGGATCTGCACGTCCGGCCACCGCTCTCGTGGTCGTGATGGCGTACGAGGCTGGAGGGGAGGGTGATTGAAGAACAGAGAAATTGCCCCGGTCGGTAGAAGACGGCTCCCGCCTCGCCCTCTCGGAGGATGCTCAGTCGAGACAGAACTCGTTGCCCTCGATGTCCTGCATCACGATGCACGACTCGTTGTCGTCATCGGCAAGCAGCAGTCGCACGCGCACCGCGTCGAGCGCGACCAGCCGTGCGCACTCGGCCTCGAGCGTGGCGAGGCGCTCTTCACCCACGAGCCCGGTGCCGACCCGCACGTCAAGATGCAGCCGATTCTTGACGACCTTGCCTTCGGGAACGCGCTGGAAGTACAGCCGCGGGCCCACGCCTGAGGGATCACTGCAGGCGAACGCTGCTCCCTGCCGCTCGGGCGGCAGCGAGCGATCGAAGTCGTCCCACGTAGCAAAGCCCTCCGGTGGCGGCGGTACGACGTATCCCAGCACCTCGCACCAAAAGCGAGCGACGCGCTCGGGTTCTGCGCAGTCGAAGGTGACTTGGAACTTCTTGATCGATGACATCGGCGCACCCTAGCAGGGGGACTCTGTTGCTCATTTCCCGCTGTGGATCCGCATGGCTTGGCATCTCAGTGCGGGTCGGCTACCTGCCCGGCGCCCGGATCCTCGGCCTTTCCAAGCCGGCCCGCATCGTCGAGCACTTCGCCTGCCGCCCCCAGGTCCAGGAGCGCCTGACCAAACAGGTCGCCGACTGACTCCAGAGACACCAGGAACCCAAGGGCGTCAGGGCGGTGATCGAGACCGAACACTCCCGCATGCCCCTGCCCGGAGTCCAGGCCACCGGCTCCATCACCATGACCTCCACCCTGCTCGGCCGCGCTCCAACCGCCCGCTCTCCCGGGCGAGTTCCTCGCAAAGAGGCGCGTGCGCAAGCCTTGCCAGAGGAATGATCGGTCCATGAGCATGGCGCCCGGACACCCCGCTGACATCGTGGCCGAAGGGACACCCATGGCGCACCAGTTCGCAGGCAGCACCCGCAGATCCGTCCTGTCGGCCGCCGCAGCGACGGCCGCCGTGGGTGCGGCGGTGGCCGGATCGGCCGCACCCGCCGCCGCGGCCGGCCCGGCGCCCGCTGCGCGCGGTGATGACCGTCCGGCCACTGCCCAGCGCGTCGGTCGCGAACTGCGCGCACTGCTCGCGGAGATCGACCAGGATCGCATCGAGTCGATCGTGCGCCGCCTCGCCGCCTTCGGCACCCGCCACACCCTCTCGACGCAGGACGACCCCAAGCGCGGCATCGGAGCCGCCCGCGACTGGATCTACGCCGAGATGAAGAAGTACGCCGCGGCGTCCGGCGGACGGATGACCGTCGAACTCCAGTCATACGTCCAGCAGCCCGCGTCGCGGATACCCACTCCGACCAGGATCACCAATGTGGTGGCGACCCTGCGCGGCTCGGTCGACCCCGACCGCGTGTACGTCGTCTCCGGCCACTACGACTCCCGCTGCACCGACGTCATGGACTTCACCAGCGACGCGCCAGGCGCCGACGACGACGCCTCCGGTGTGGCCGTGGCCATGGAACTGGCCCGCGTCATGGCCACCCGGCGCCCGGCTGCCACGATCGTCTTCGCGGCCGTCGCGGGCGAAGAGCAGGGGCTGTACGGGTCGACGCACATGGCCCAGGTGTTCAAGGACGCCGGCGCGGACGTCCAGGGCATGTTCACCAACGACATCGTCGGCAGCTCGACGGCCGACGACGGCGACCGGGACCCCGGCACGGTCCGGCTGTTCGCCGAGGGCGTGCCGACCTCAGAGACCCCCGCCCAGGCCGAGATACGCCGCTCCGTCGGCGGTGAGAACGACTCGCCGGCCCGCCAGCTCGCTCGCTTCGTCCGGGACGTCGCCGACAACGACGCCACCGGCATGCACGTCCGCGTGGTCTACCGACGCGACCGCTACCTGCGCGGCGGCGACCACATCCCCTTCCTCGAACGCGCCTATCCCGCCGCCCGCTTCACCGAACCGGCCGAGGACTTCGCGCACCAGCACCAGGACGTCCGCGTCGAGAACGGCAAGCAGTACGGCGACCTCCCCGAGTTCTGCGACTTCGCCTACATCACCCGCGTCGCGAAGGTCAACGGCGCTGCACTGTGGACGCTCGCGCAGGCGCCTGGCACCCCGCAGGGCGTCAAGATCCTCACTTCCTCGCTGACCAACGACACCGAACTGGTCTGGGACCGCGGACCGGAGCCCGACCTGACCGGGTACGAGGTCGTGTGGCGGGAGACGACCGCGCCGGAGTGGGAGCACGTGATCGATGTAGGCGACACCACGCGCCACACGGTCGACCTGTCGAAGGACAACGTGTTCTTCGGCGTCCGCGCGGTCAACCGCGCCGGCAACCGCAGCCCGGTCGCCTTCCCGACGCCTCAGCGCTGACCCGGGGAGCCGTTCGGGCTGGGCTCGTTCGTCAGCAGCACCCGCGAAGGACCGCACAGCCCAACGGCCCTCGGCACCGCGGCCTGCCCCGTCCCGCCGGCAGCCGCGGATGCGGGCCTGCTCACGGCCATCTCCGGGGGGCGCTGTAGTAGTCCGGGCTGAACCGGTCCTGCGGCCACCGCCGCCTTCCTCGCACGTCGGTGGTGCGTCAGGCGGTGCGGGTGGTGACAGCGCCTCGGGCCGTGGTGACGAGGTGGTGCCGCGTGATCCGGCCGATCTCGTGCCAGAACGGCTTCGCCGTCAGGTAGGCGCCCAGCGCGGAGAGGACCCCGAAGGAGACGTCGACACTGAGCCGGCCCTCCTTGGCCCAGTAGACGTCCTGCAGGTCCAGCAGCAGTGCGAACTCGTCGCAGATCAGCGCGGTGCCACAGCCGTAGGCGGCCGCGACGGCGGGGTGCCCGACGGCATGTTCGTCACCGCGCACGGCGATCAGGCCCAGCCCGGCGAGGGTGGCGATGCCGATGTTGTAGTGGTGCAGGTGCTCGCCGCCCGCGGAGATGTTCCCCCAGGGCAGCCAGCCGCCGCGGATCCCGTGCGTGATGACGCGGACGGTGCCGAAGGTCGCCCCGAACGAGATCCAGGTGATCAGCATCGACCGTTGCACGGGGGTCAGATGCCGGTCCGCCGCCTGACGCCATTTGTGGACGAGCAGCGGCCTGTCGCGGTCGCGCCGGCGTGCCGCGGTGAGTCTCATGGCTGACCGGCCTCCCACGCCGAACCGGTACCCGCGGACGACGTGGAGCCGCCTCGGACACCGCCACTGGTCCTGCGATATCGACGTTAGGCGCACCGGCGCCGTCGCGCACGCCCGCCGCCGCGATGCGGGGCCACTCGGGTAACGGCGCCGGTGCTCCGCTGCGCCCGCGTCCATGCGTGGGGCCCACAACCCGCGCGCATAGCGGGGTGCCCCGGCCGTCGGTGAGACCGAGACATCCAGCGAGCAGGGGCGGCAGGACACCGACGCGGGAGCACCCGGCACGGCGAAGGGGTCCACGCAGTCGATCAGCACAGCCGGCGATCCGGTCATTCCCAGACGCGTGGCCCGCTCCGGATCGCCGACCTCGACGCATTCCACGTCCGAAGCGCGGACCACGTCCTTCTTGGTCATGCCCGCAGGGGGAGGCTTGACGGGTGCCCCGCCCCGCGCCTTACGGGTGCCGCGCGGCGCCCGCCGCGGGCTGCTCCGTCCCGCAGTACCGGCACTTGCCGGCCGCAGCGGGAATGTCCTCGGAGAGGCAGGCGGGGCACGTCTTCACCGCACCGGGCTCCTTGAAGGCGGCCACACCGCGCCGGGCCTGGAACTTCTTGTACGGGACGACGATCAGGAAGTAGACGACGGCCATGAAGATGATGAAGTAGATGACCGCCGAGATGAACGACCCGATGTCGAGGAAGGTCGCCTTGTTCCCGGACCGCCCGAGCTGCCACCCGAGCCCGACGGTCCGGCCTCCTTGCGCCCGCGCGATGATCGGGTTGATCACATTGTCCGTGAACGACTTGATGAGGGTGCTGAACGCCAGCGCGACGATCAGCCCTACCGCCACGACGACGATGTCGCCCCGCATCAGGAAGTTCTTGAATCCCCTGAACATCTTGTCTCTCCGCGCCGGCGCCGATTCCACTGATTGGTCATCAGAACGCTAACGACCCTGCGTGGTGAGGTGCGGGTGTGACGCGCGGGAATCGCGGCATCCGGTCCGGCGACACGCGCGTGGTGATCGCCGCCGCGGTAGAGGCGGTGGCGGTGGGTGCTGCCGGAGCCGGCAGGAACGGGGATCGGGGTGTCAGGTGGCTTGAGCATCACCTCCTGATTCGCGGGTCGCTCGACGCGTATCGTCCAGACATGGACACCACTGCTTCGCCCCGCGTCCTCGTCGTCGGGTTCGATCCGTATCGGGTGCCGGGGCCGTGGGATCCCGAGCCGGTAGCCAGGGCGATCGAGGCGGGACTGGCCAAGTTCGCCGAACACGGTGTGGGCGTCGAGACCTGTCTGATCGGCCTTGACGGACGTGACAGCAAACGGTGCGGCTGAGTGTCATTTCTGACGCGTCGTCGGCACGCTCGACGAGCCGACCACGCTCGAAGCCGGCGCCTGCACCGCTGAGTGCCGGGGGCGACGACTTCACCATCGAGGTTGGCGTGGCCGATGGCTTGGGCTCCTCCCTGGACGACGCCGCCATGGTGATCCCGAATGAGGAGTGCCTGCGGAAGATGATGGCCTCATTCGGCGCTCAGTCGCCTCGCGGGCTTCCCCGGGGTGCCCGTCGACCATGAGCGGATCCAGACACTCGTGGCGATGACGAACACGCAGCAGCGTCGGCGGTACTCCCCCGCTGATCGCCACCGACCTGGGCGGGAGATGGCGGATGGCCGTGTATGGCCCAGCTCTTCCCTGTCACCGCCGCGGACATCACCCCGCGCCGCGCGGAGAACTGCCGGTCACAGTTGAAGGCTCCCCTCCCTGATGGGAGGGGATTCTCCACCCTC
>NZ_MUBM01000297.1 GCF_002154505.1 Streptomyces carpinensis
ACCCGTAGGCGACCCCGGCCCACCCACAAACGCAAAACGCACCGGCGCCCCCAAGCAGCCCCATCTGTCGGCGGGATGTCGGCGGGCGGCGAGGCTGTCGGTGGGATGTCGGCGGTTTGTCGGTGGCGGCTGGGACAGTCGTCCCCATGAAGCGAATCGACAACGACCCCGGCGGCACGGGCCACGCCGTGACCGTGCGGGGACTGGTCAAGCACTACGGCGAGACCAAGGCGCTGGACGGCGTCGACCTGGACGTGCGCGAGGGCACCGTGATGGGGGTGCTCGGCCCGAACGGCGCCGGCAAGACCACCCTCGTCCGGATCCTGTCCACGCTGCTGGCCCCCGACGCCGGGCAGGCGACCGTCGCCGGCTACGACGTCGTGCGCCAGCCGAGGCAGCTGCGCCGGGTGATCGGGCTCACCGGCCAGTACGCGTCCGTGGACGAGAAGCTCCCGGGCTGGGAGAACCTCTACATGATCGGGCGGCTGCTCGACCTGTCCCGCAAGGACGCCCGCGCCCGCGCCGACGAGCTGCTGGAGCGCTTCTCCCTCACCGAGGCCGCCCGCCGCCCGGCGAGCACGTACTCCGGCGGTATGCGGCGGCGGCTCGACCTGGCCGCCTCGATGATCGGGCGGCCCGCCGTCCTCTACCTCGACGAGCCGACCACCGGACTCGACCCGCGCACCCGCAACGAGGTGTGGGACGAGGTCAAGGCGATGGTCGGCGAGGGGGTCACCGTGCTGCTGACCACCCAGTACATGGAGGAGGCGGAGCAGCTCGCCTCCGAGCTGACGGTCGTCGACCGCGGCAAGGTCATCGCGGGCGGCGGCATCGAGGACCTCAAGGCGAAGGTCGGCGGGCGCACCCTGCGCGTGCGGCCGGCCGATCCGGCGCAACTGCGGCCGCTCGCCGAGGACTTGGACGAGCTGGGCATCACCGGGCTCGCCACGACCACCGTGGACGCCGACAGCGGCACGCTGCTGGTGCCGATCCTCAGCGACGAGCAGCTGACCGCGGTGACCGGTGCGGTCATCGCGCGCGGCATCACCATCGCCTCCATCACCACCGAACTGCCCAGCCTGGACGAGGTCTTCCTGTCCCTCACCGGCCACCGCGCCAGTGCCCCGCAGGACGCCCGGCCCGCCGACGCCCGCGAGGAGATCGCCGCATGAGCACGGCAACCGCGACAACCGCCGCCGACGTTCGCATCCCGTTGCGCGGGCATCTGCGCCACACCGGCGCCCTCATCCGCCGCAACCTGCTGTGGATCCGGCAGGACCCGGAGTCGATGTTCGACGCCCTGCTGATGCCGGTCGTCTTCACGCTGCTGTTCGTGTACGTGTTCGGCGGCTCGATCGGGCAGGCCCTGGGCGGCGGGCAGGACGGATACGTGCAGTACGTGATCCCCGGCATGATCGCGATGATGAGCATGACGCTTTCTCAGGGCGTCGGCACCGGGTTCAGCCAGGACTTCAACAGCGGTGTCATGGACCGCTTCCGGTCCCTGCCGATCGGGCGCGGCTCGGTGCTGTTCGCGAAGATCACGGTGGAACTGGCGCGGATGCTGTTCGCGACGACCGTGCTGATGATCGTCGCCGTCCTGGTCGGATTCGACATCACCCACTGGCCCGGCCTGTTCGCGGCCGTCGGCCTGTCCGCCGTGTTCGCCTCGTCGATCATGTGGGTGTTCCTCACCCTGGGCGTGATCCTGAAGAACGCGCAGTCCGTGCAGGCGATGGGCTTCCTGGTGCTGTTCCCGCTGCAGTTCGGCTCGTCGATCTTCGCGCCGACGAAGTCGATGCCGGGCTGGCTGCAGGCCTTCACCGACTACAACCCCCTGTCCACGCTGGCGGACGCGGCCCGCGGCCTGATGGTGGGCGGTCCGGTCGCGCACGGCCTGTGGGTGACCCTCGGCTGGTCGGTGGCGATCACGGCGGTGATGGCGCCCGTGGCGATCCACAAGTTCCGCACCAAGACCTGACGATCGCGCCCTGGACCTGGGCGGCGGCCTCAGATCAGGGCGGCGGCCTCCTGAGCGGAGAGGCCGCCGCCCTCCGCGTACGCGGCCTCGTACGCCTGGTCGCCGAGCATGGCCCGCACCCGCGTCCGGACCCGGTCGCGGACCTCGCTCTCCACGGCGGAGGGGACGTGTCCGCGCGGCAGCAGGGCGTCGGCGGCACCGAGGCAGCGGGCGGCGTCCCGGGCGCGGCGGCCGCCGTCCACACCGGCGACGGCCATGGCGCCGATGGTCAGGTACGCCGAGTGCATATGGGGCGCGATGGCCTGGGCCAGCGGGTCCTGGGCCCGGCGCAGGGCCTGGCGCGACTTGTCCAGGGCGTCCTCGGGACGGCCGTCGACCGCGTCCAGCCAGGCCTCGCCGCCCAGGATGAAACCGTCGAAGACGACGAAGTGGGAGATGTGGAACTCCTCGCGCAGCAGCCTCAGTTGCTCGCGCGCCTCGGGAACGCGTTCGGTGATGCCGAGCCAGCCCGCGAGGAAGAGCCGGGCGGCCGCCATCGCCTCGCTGGTGACCCCGTCGTTCCGGGCGATCACCTCGCGCAGGATCCGCTCGCCGCGCTCGCTCTCGCCCGCCTCCAGCAGCGCGCTGCCCAGGCGGGCGTTGAGCACCGCCACCTGGGCGCGGGCACCGAGGCGTTCGGCGTACTCCATGGCCTTCTCGTAGTCGGCGGCGGCCCGCAGATGCCGGCCGCTGCGCTCGTGGGCCTCACCGCGCGCGGAGAGCGCCTCGGCGACGCCCCAGTCGTCCCCGATACGGCGGTGGATCTCCAGCGCCTCGTCGGCGTCGCGCGCCGCGTCGCCCGCCCAGTCGACGCGGTTGGCCAGCAGGTTCGCCCGCATCTTGAGGGTGTTGCCGAGCTCCCACTCGAATCCGGGGGCGCTGCGGCAGGTGCGTACGGAGGCGTCGACGATGGCGCGGAGCCGGCCCATGTCGCCGAGCATGATCACCGCGAAGAACCAGAGCATGCCGGGACTGCGGCAGGTCTGCGGCATCCCGGGCTCGTAGACCTCGGCGATGACACGGAGTTTCCGTTTGGCCTCCGGCGTCTCCCATGCCTCCAGTTCGGTGTCCATGCAGGCGAGATGGGCGAGATGGACACCGCGCCGGGCCTCGGCGAGGACCTCGCCGGTCATCGGCGGCGGGGTGTCCGTGCACGGCTGCCACACCGGGGCGGCGCGGCGCACCGGTTCGGCGAAGGGGTCGGGGCCGAGTGCCATGACCTCGCGGCACCAGCCACGGGCCTCGATGCGCAGGTCGCGCATCTGCCAGTACAGGACGAGCGAGAGGATCAGGCACAGGCCCTCCTGCTCGTCGCGTTCGGCGACGGCGTGCCGCAGGGCGGTGCGCAGGTTCTCGTACTCCAGCTCGAGCCGGGCGATGGCGGCGCGCTGGCCGGGGCCGCGCAGCAGCGGGTCGGTGGTGCGGGCCAGTTCGCGGTAGTGCGTCAGGTGGGCGCGCTCGGCCTGCCGGCGGCTGTCCCTCTCCTCCAGCCGTTCGGTCGCGTACTCGGCGACGGTCTCCAGCAGCCGGTAGCGCATCTCGCCGTCGGGCGCGGGGGCGGCCACCACGAGGGACTTGTCGACGAGGGAGCCGAGGGCGGTGAAGGCGGCGGGCCCGCACACGGCCTCCGCGGCGGCGAGGTCGCAGCCGCCCGCGAAGACGGACAGCCGGCTCAGCACGTCCCGCTCCTCCTCGTCCAGCAGGTCCCAGGACCAGTCGACGACGGCCCGCAGGGTCTGCTGGCGGGGCAGGACGGTGCGGCTGCCCGAGGTGAGCAGGCGGAAGCGGTCGTCGAGCCGGCCGGCGATCTGGCGCGGGGTGAGCATGCGCAGCCGGGCCGCGGCCAGTTCGATGGCGAGGGGCAGGCCGTCCAGGCGCCGGCAGATCTCGGCGCACGCCGCCGCCGTCTCGTCGTCCGCGTCGATCCGGAATCCGGGCCGTACGGCCGCTCCCCGCTCGGCGAGCAGCCGCAGCGCGACCGGTTCGGGCAGCGGCTCCACCGGGCGGAGCACCTCCCCCGGCACGCCGAGGGGTTCACGGCTGGTGGCGAGGATCGTGAGCCCGGGGCAGCGGGTGAGGAGGGTCTCGGCGAGGTCGGCGGCGGCGCCGACGACATGTTCGCAGTTGTCGAGGAGGAGCAGCATGCGGCGCCGGGCGCAGTGCTCGACGAGCCGCGCGACGGGATCGTCGTGCCGGTCGGCGACCGCGACGCGCATCTCCTCCGCACCGGCGCCGTAGAGCACGGTCTCACGGGCACCGACGGCCGTGAGCACGGCCTCGGGTACGGCGTCCGGGTCGTCGACCGGAGCCAGCTCGGCCAGCCACACCCCGTCGCGCAGCGCCGACCGGACCGTCTCGGCGGCCTCCTGCGACAACCGGGTCTTGCCGGCCCCGCCGGGTCCGAGCAGCGTGACCAGCCGCGCGGTCCCGAGGTCGGCGCGGATCGCCTCGATGTCCGTCTCGCGCCCCACGAAGGAGGTGAGCCGGGCACGGAGGTTGCTGGGCGGCTGGGCAGCCGGGCCGGCGGCGTCGGCAGGGGAGCCGGCACCGGCAGGAGCTTCGGGGGCCGCGGAAGGAGACACGGCGGGGCCGGCCGGAGCGACGAACGCCTCGCCGGGCCGTTCGCCGCCGTGCTCCCCGGGCCGTCGGCCGCGCAGCGCCCCGCCCCACTCGTCACGCTGCCCGCCGTGCCGTTCGTCACTCCGTTCGGCACGCCGCTCGCCGGGCCCGCGACGACCACTCCCGGACCAGCCACTCGGGGCCGGGGCGGCCCCGCGCGCCTCTCCCGGCTCCAGCAACTCCTGATGCAGTGCGCGCAGCTCCGCTCCGGGGTCGGAGCCGAGGCGGTCGGCCAGCAGCTGCCGTACGTCCTCGTAGGCGGCCAGGGCCTCGGCCGAGCGGCCCGCCTCGCGCAGGGCGCGCAGCCGCAGGGCCTGGAGGGGTTCGTCCAGCGGGTGGGTGTCGCACAGGGCGGTCAGCTCGGGCAGCGCCTGCTCGGCCTGGCCCAGGGCGAGGGCGGCGGAGAACCGGGCACGGCGCACGTCCAGGTGGCGGGTCTCCCAGCGGGCCGCCTCGGCCATCCGGTCGGGCAGGTCGGCGAGGGCGGGGCCGCGCCACAGGGAGAGGGCGTCGTCGAGGGCGACGGCCGCCTTCGCGGGATCGCCGTCACCCAGCGCGCGCACCCCTTCGTCCGCCAGCCGCTCGAAACGGTGCACATCGACGTCGTCGGCCGTGGCGGTCAGCCGGTAGCCGCCCTCGGCTGAGGCGACGGCGTGCGCACCGAGCGCCCGGCGCAGCCGCCCGACCAGTGCCTGCAGCGCGCCCGTGGCGTCGGCGGGCGGTTCGCCCGCCCACACCTCCTCGACCAGGACGCCGACCGGGACCGTACGGCCGGGACGCAGGGCGAGCACGGTCAGCAGGGCACGCAGCCGCGCCCCGCCGACCGGGACGGCCGTACCGTCCGGGCGGAGTGCCTGAGTGGTGCCGAGGATGCGATAGCGCACGGGGTCCATTGTCTCCAGGGACGTCAGGGCCGGTCACGGGGGTTGCGCGGCGCGGCACCCGGTTGGTGACCCGGAACGCGCCCCGCGTTCCCGCGCCACAGCGGCCCGAGATCTCCCACCACACCGCCAGGAACTCAGCCACCGACACCCGCCTGGGCCTCACCACACCCACAGCCACCTGGGTTTTCCCACACGCCCCCGCCCGGGAACCCGTGGAACCCGCCGCCGCCCGCGAGACGTTCCTCCCCTGCGCCCGGTACGGTCGGGCTGGCCCGGCCGGACAGTACAACCACAGGAGCCTTCTTCATGACCACCGCCACCACCCGCCACAGCGACCGGCGGCTCAGTCCCGTCTTCGTCGGGATCCTGGCCGTCACCGCCGTCACGGGCTGGGCCACCTGGACCGGGTTCGCCGAGCAGCCTGGCGTCGCGGTGTTCCTGTTCGTGACGGCGGCCTGGGTCGTCTCCCTGTGTCTGCACGAGTACGCGCACGCGCGTACCGCGCTGCACAGCGGTGACATCACGGTCGGCGCCAAGGGCTACCTCACGCTGAACCCGCTGAAGTACACCCACGCCCTGCTGAGCATCGTGCTTCCGGTGATCTTCGTGATCATGGGTGGGATCGGCCTGCCCGGCGGAGCCGTGTTCATCGAGCGTTCCCGGATCCGGGGCCGCTGGCGGCACAGCCTGGTCTCGGCGGCGGGCCCGCTGACGAACGTGCTGTTCGCGGCGGTGTGCACGGCCCCGTTCTGGCTGCACGCGCTGGACGGCGTGCCCCGCGACTTCCGGTTCGCCCTGGCCTTCCTCGCGCTGCTCCAGGTCACGGCCGCGATCCTGAACTTCCTCCCGGTCCCGGGCCTGGACGGGTACGGGGTGATCGAGCCGTGGCTGTCGTACAAGGTCAAGCGCCAGGTGGAGCCCTTCGCCCCCTTCGGCCTGCTGATCGTCTTCGCCCTGCTGTGGGTGCCGTCGATCAACACGGTCTTCTTCGACGTGATCGACGCGATCCTGCGGGGCCTCGGGATCAGCGACGTCGACACCTACTGCGGTCAGGAGGCCTACCGCTTCTGGCAGGGCACGAACGAGTACTGCTCGCTCACCCCGTGACGGACCCGTTCCGGGCCGCCCGGCCCCGGCGCGCGTAGTACCAGGTCATGTTGGACGACAGCCCCGCCAGCAGGATCCAGACGACCCCCAGCCAGCTGCCCTGGACGAAGGAGACGACGGCCGCGGCCACGGAGAGCACACAGACGATCAGGGCATACAGAGCGAGGCGGGGCATGTCGGGTCGGCTCCTGTCGGGGACACTGCTGGGTACTTCTTCGGCCACCAGTGTCCCCCATCGGCCCGTAGGGACCCCCATCGGTCCGCACAAGTCGCTCGCCGGTCCCTACGGGTCCGGTCGTCGGTCCCCAAGGGTCGCCCCTCGGTCCCCGCACGTCACCTCATCGGCCCCGACGAGCCACCGACCGACCCGTGAGGATCACACGTCCGTGACGCGGAGCCCGGCGTGCGCCTTGTAGCGGCGGTTGACCGAGATCAGGTTCGCGACCAGGGACTCGACCTGGTGGGCGTTGCGCAGCCGGCCGGCGAAGATGCCGCGCATGCCGGGGATGCGGCCCGCCAGCGCCTGGACGGTCTCGACGTCGGCGCGGTCCTCGCCCAGGACCATGACGTCGGTGTCGATCTGCTCGATCTCGGGGTCCATGAGCAGGACCGCCGAGAGGTGGTGGAAGGCCGCCGTCACCCGTGAGTCCGGCAGCAGGGCGGCGGCCTGTTCGGCGGCGCTGCCCTCCTCGGGCCGCAGGGCGTAGGCGCCCTTCTTGTCGAAGCCGAGCGGGTTGACGCAGTCCACCACGAGCTTGCCGGCCAGCTCCTCGCGCAGCGACTCCAGGGTCTTGCCGTGGCCCTCCCAGGGCACGGCGACGATGACGACGTCGCTGCGGCGGGCGGCCTCGGCGTTCTCGGTGCCCTCGACACCGTGGCCGATCTCCTCCGCCGCCGCCCGCGCGCGCTCGGCGGCGCGGGAGCCGATGATCACCTTCTGGCCGGACCGGGCGAGGCGGTAGGCGAGGCCCTTGCCCTGCGGACCGGTCCCGCCGAGCACGCCGACGACCAGCCCGGAGACGTCGGGCAGGTCCCAGGGGTCCTTGGCGGGGCCCTTCTGTGCACTGTCGCTAGAGGTCATGGGCCGACTCTACGTCCGCGGCTCCTCCTTCACCCGTTCAGGTGCGCCACGTCCCGGGCCTTCGCTGGCGGCCGGCGCCGCTGTCCCCAGGGCGGGCGAATTCAGGCCGAACTCCCCCGCACGCCCGGCGGTTTGGGGCAGGATGCGCGCGTATGGATGCCGTACGGGTCGCGTGGCTGCGCGAAGTGCTCGCCGGGACCGAGTGGTTGGGTGCCACCCGGCGGTTCGCGGGCGTGCTGCGGGGGTCCGTCGTCTCGCACGGGGGCGGGCTGCTGCTCGTGGGCACGCCGGAGTACGAGCCGTGGCACCTGGCCGCCCACCTGGTGGACGAGGCCGCCTGGTCGGGCACTCCGGAGCTGGCGCCGACCCTGGTACGGCACGACGCGCGCCCCTCGGACCCGGCGCATCTGGCCGTCGGGCTCGGGCGGCTGGAGGCGGCCCGGCGCGGCGAGACGCTGCTCGTGGTGGCCCCCGAGGAGCCCGTCCCGCTGCTGGGGCGGGTGCACGAGGCGCGGCGGGCCGGGGCGACGGTGCTGGCCCTCGGGTCGGGCGGGGGCGAGCTGGCGGCGATGGCGCACGAGACGCTGGCGGTGCCGGAGGGTGCCGAGCTGGACCTGGACACCGTGCAGCACCTGGTCAGCGCGGCGGCCGGGGAGAACGCGCTGCCGGACGGGCGGGGGCGTGGACGATTCCGGGACCGGCTGTCCAGACTGACGGAACGGCTGACGGCCCCACCGCCTCCGCGCTGGTAGCGAACCGGAAAACCGGTTGCCCGCGTCCGTCGCCCGGCTGAGCATGACCCGACGTGACCGACGCCGCCGTGCCCACCGAACCCTCACCGGCCGAACCCGCCGTCCCTTCCGCGTCCGCGGGGGGCTCCGAGAACGCCGCCGGCGCCCCGCCCTCCGGCCTGCGGGCGCTGCTCCCCGATCTCGCGCCCTGGCGGGCCTGCCGGGACTTCCGGCGGCTGTGGGTGTCGGGGCTGATCTCGAACTTCGGGAGCTTCCTCACCTTCGTCGCGCTGCCGGTCCAGATGAAGGAGCTGACCGGCTCGGCCGCCGCGGTGGGCGCGATCGGTGCCGTGGAGCTGGTGCCGCTGATCGTGTTCGGGCTGTACGGCGGGGCGCTCGCCGACGCGCTGGACAAGCGGCGGCTGATCGTGTGGAGCGAGGTCGGCCAGGGCGTGCTGAGCGCGGTGCTGCTGGTGGACGCGCTGCTGCCGCGTCCTGCGGTGTGGCCGCTGTACGTGGTGGCCGCCCTGTCCTCCGCGCTGGGCGCCGTGCAGCGGCCGGCGCTGGACTCGCTGTGGCCGCGGATCGTGGCGCACGAGCACCTGCCGGCGGCGACGGCGCTGAACTCCCTGCGCTGGACGGCCGGGGGCGTGGCGGGCCCCGCCCTGGCGGGCGTGATCGTGGCGTACGCGGGGCTCGCCCCGGCCTACGCGGCCGACCTGGCGACGTTCGTGGTCTCCGTCGCCCTTGTGGTCCGCATCGCCGCCCAGCCCGCCTCGCACGAGGCCGCGAAGCCGTCCCTGCGGGCGATCGCCGAGGGCGCCCGGTACGCCTGGAGCCGCAAGGAGCTGCTCGGGACGTACGTCGTCGACCTGGCCGCGATGTTCCTCGCGATGCCGCTGGCCGTGCTGCCGTTCCTCGCGGACGAGCTGGACGCCCGCTGGTCGCTGGGACTGATGTACGCGACGCTGCCGCTCGGTTCGCTGCTGGTCAGCCTGACCAGCGGCTGGACCTCCCGGGTGCACCGGCACGGGCGGATGGTGGTGCTGGCGGCGCTGCTGTGGGGCCTGGCGGTGGCCGCGGCGGGGGTGGTCGGCGACGTGTGGCTGGTGCTGCTGCTCCTGACCGTGGCCGGCGGCTGCGACATGGTCAGCGGGATCTTCCGCGGGGCCATGTGGAACCAGACCATCCCGGACGCGCTGCGCGGCCGGCTCGCCGGGATCGAGCTGCTGTCCTACTCGGTGGGCCCGCAACTGGGCCAGGTCCGCTCGGGCGGCGTGGCCGCGTGGTGGAGCGTACGGGCGTCGGTGTGGTCGGGCGGGCTGCTGTGCGCGGGCGCGGTGGCACTGCTGGCCGTGTGCCTGCCGGGGCTGACGAGGTACGACGCCCGGACGAACGAGCACGCGGTGCGGCTGCGCGAGGAACGCGCAGCCGCCACCGTCTGATGGCTCGTTCGCCTACGGGTCGGCCGAGCCGGTCCCGAGCCGGCGCGCCCCTTGGACTCTCTCGCGGCCGGCACGGGCGGCGGCCCGGAGCGTCACTCGTCCTCGGTGGTGCCGCCCGTCGGCGCGTCGTGCCACCGGGGGTCGTTCTCCCACTGGAGGTTGCGCTCGCGGGCGGTCTGCATCGCGTGCTCGGCCTCCTGCCGGGAGGCGTACGGGCCGAACCGGTCCTTGGCGGGACACTCGGGTCCCTCCTCGACCTTCTGGTGCTGCAGGCAGTAGAACCACTCGCCCGGCTTTCCCGCGGTGCGCTTCTTGAACAGGGGCATGACCAGCTCCTCTCGCCATCGACATGTTCCCCCATCGGCCGCGGATAGACTCGCTGGCATGTCTGGCCAGTCGCTGCTCGTCCCCGGGGAGCTCTCCCCCACCCGTTCCGTGCCCGGAAACATCCGCCGCCCGGAGTACGTCGGCAAGCCCGCGCCGAAGCCGTACACCGGGCCGGAGGTGCAGACGCCGGAGACCGTCGAGGCGATGCGGACCGCCGGGCGCATCGCCGCGCAGGCGATGGAGGAGGCGGCCAAGCACATCGCGCCGGGCGTGACCACGGACGAGCTGGACCGGGTCGCGCACGAGTACATGTGCGACCACGGCGCCTACCCCTCGACGCTCGGCTACCGGGGCTTCCCCAAGTCGCTGTGCACCTCGATCAACGAGGTGATCTGCCACGGCATCCCGGACTCGACGGTGCTGCGGGACGGCGACATCGTCAACCTGGACGTGACGGCGTACATCGGCGGGGTGCACGGCGACAACAACGCCACCTATCTCGTCGGCGACGTCGACGAGGAGAGCCGTCTGCTGGTCGAGCGCACCCGCGAGGCACTGAACCGGGCGATCAAGGCGGTCAAGCCGGGCCGGCAGATCAACATCATCGGCCGGGTCATCGAGTCCTACGCCAAGCGCTTCGGCTACGGCGTGGTCCGCGACTTCACCGGCCACGGCATCAACTCGTCCTTCCACTCCGGCCTGATCATCCCGCACTACGACAGCCCGCACGCCACCGCGGTCATGCGGCCCGGCATGACCTTCACCATCGAGCCGATGCTGACGCTGGGCACGCACGAGTACGACGTCTGGGACGACGGCTGGACGGTCGTCACCAAGGACCGCAAGCGGACCGCCCAGTTCGAGCACACCCTGGTGGTGACGGAGACGGGCGCGGAGATCCTGACACTGCCCTAGCGCCCGCCCGCGCCGCCGGGCCGGTCAGCGCTCCTGGCCCTCCAGGGACACCCGGCCCCCCACCTCCACCCAGCCTCCCGGCTGCGGTGCCGTCAGGATCTGGGAGCCGGTGCCCTGGGTGATGTTCAACGCCCGGCCGAGGCGGTCCGTGAGCAGCAACGCCGCGGCGCCCGTCGCCTCGTCCTCGTCGATGCCGTCGTCGCGGCCCGGGAAGGCGCGGGCGCGGATGCGGCCGGCGGGCTCGTCCTCCCACGCCCAGGCGTAGATCCACTCGCCGGGCGGGGGGACGGGGAGGTCGTCGACCTCGGCCGGGGTGGCGTACTGGCGCAGGGTGCGCGGCGGGGCCCACTCGGGGCGGGCCTCGATCCAGGTGAACTCGCCGTCCAGGCGGGTGCCGACCGTGCCCGCGGGGGTGACCAGCTCGGGGACGTCCAGGAGCCAGGCCGTGCCGACGCAGGGATGGCCGGCGAAGGGCAGGCGAAGGGTGGGGGTGTAGATGTCGATGACGCCGCGCTCGGGGTCGTCGACGAAGACCGTCTCGCTGAAGCCCAGTTTCGCCGCGAGCGCCTGGCGGTCGTCCCGGTCGGGCAGGAGGGAGCCGTCGCGGACCACGCCCAGCTCGTTGCCATAGCCGCCGCGGGGCCCGCAGAAGACGCGCAGCACGTCGTAGTCAGTCACGCGGGCATTCAAACATCAGGCGGGCGGCGAGTGCGTCCCAGGCGGCGCGACCGCCGGTCAGGGGACGGGTGGGTGTGTGGTTCTCCTCGTCGGGGAGTGCGGCGACGGCCTCGGCGAACTGCCTTTCCATGACGCCTCGTCGGCGTTCGGTGTCCGGGTGGGGCCGGCGGGCCGCCAGGCGCGCCGGCACTCCTCGTGCGCGGCGGCGATCCGCACGGCCTCGCGCCGCCGGTCCGCCTCGTCCGGCAGACGCGCCGGCACCACGCACGGCGGGGTGGCGCCCTCCGCGAGCGCGGCCACCGCCCGGTCGTGGCCGTCGAGGAGCAGCCAGCCGTCGAGGGAGGACAGCCAGTGCCGACGGCGAAGGCCGCGGGCGGTAACGGACTTGTCCCGCGCACAAGGATCGGACGGCGTACGAGCGGCGGGCCTAGCGGCCCGGTGAGCAGTGGGCCGAACGGCCGGACGAGCGGCGAGCCGATCAAGTGAGAGCTGAATCACGGACAGGTCGGGTACTACTCAGGTAAGGCTCAGGTAAGTTAGGTGAGCCTCACCAACCGTTTCCGCCTGGAGCCTGCATGCGAGCCGTCCGACTCTCCGTCGTCACCGCCGCCGCCACCGCGGCCGCTCTGACCGCCATGACGGCCTGCACCGCCAAGAGCGACGCCAAGGACGGCGACGCGATCCAGGTGACCGCCGCCGACTCCACCTGCGAGACCTCGACCAAGACCGTTCCGGCCGGTCAGGTCACGCTGAAGATCGAGAACAAGGGCTCGAAGGCGACCGAGGTCGAGATCGTCTTCCCGGACGACCGGATCGTCTCGGAGAAGGAGAACATCGGCCCGGGCACCAAGTACACGCTGACAGCCGAGGTCAAGGCCGGTTCGTACGAGATCGCCTGCCGGCCCGGCATGAAGGGCCACGGCGTACGGCAGAAGCTCACCGTCACCGGCTCCGGCGCGGCCGCCGAGCGGGACCCTCAGCTGGACAAGGCCGTCGCCGCCTACCGCCAGTACGCCCAGGACCAGGCCGACGAGACCCTGCCCCGGGTCGAGACCTTCGTGAAGGCGATCAAGGACGGGGACGTCGCCGCCGCAAAGAAGGCCTACGCCCCCTCACGGCTCGGCTGGGAGCGCACCGAGCCGGTGGCCGAGTCCTTCGGCGACATCGACCCCAAGGTCGACGTCCGCGAGGACGGCCTGGAGGACGGCCAGAAGTGGACCGGCTGGCACCGGCTGGAGAAGGCCCTGTGGAAGGACGGGAAGATCGGCGCCGAGGAGAAGGCTCTCGCCGACCAGCTCGTCACCGATCTGAAGGACTGGCAGAAGCGGGTCGGCACCGCGGAGATCAGCCCGACCTCCATGGCCAACGGCGCCAAGGAACTCCTCGACGAGGTCGCCACCGGCAAGGTCACCGGCGAGGAGGACCGCTACGCCCACACCGACCTGGTCGACTTCAAGGGCAACGTCGAGGGCGCGCAGAAGGCCTACGAGCTGCTCAAGCCGGTCGCCGCGAAGAACGACCCGGCCCTCACCAAGGAGCTGGACAAGCAGTTCGCCTCGCTCGAGGCGCTCCTCGACAAGTACCGCACGGACAAGTCGTCGTACGAGTTCACCTCCTACGACAAGGTCGGCAAGGACGACCGCAAGGAGCTCTCGGACGCGGTGAACGCGCTCGCCGAGCCGCTGTCCAAGCTCGCCGCCGCCGTCGTCAAGTAACAGGGGCGAGGACCGATGACCGAGACCGACATCGAGACCCGGGACGGCGGCCCGTCGTCGCAGGGCCGCACCCCCTCCCGCCGCGCCCTCATCGGCTGGGGCGGGGCCGGGCTGGCGCTCGGCGCCGTCGCCGCCGGCGGCGCGGTGGC
>NZ_MUBM01000298.1 GCF_002154505.1 Streptomyces carpinensis
GGCCGGTCGGCCGAGACCACGAGTGCCGCCAGGGCGGTGGTGACCGGTACCGAGGCGACCAGACCGATCGAGCCCACCAGTGTGCGGACGATCTCCTCCGCGACGAGCTCACTGTTGGCGACGGTCCCCACGCTGCTCTGCGCGATGGAGAAGAGCAGCAGCAGCGGAAGCGCGGCGCCCGCATAGGCAAGGACAAGGGTGTTGACGACGGACGCGATGTGATCGCGGCCGATGCGGATGCCCGCGCGGTACAGCCCGCGCCAGCCCATCGTCGGATTGGCCTCATGCAGTTCCCAGACCGCCGACGTCTGCGTCACGGTCACGTCGTCGAGGACGCCGAGCGAGCCGATGATGACCCCGGCGAGCAGCAGACCGCTCATGTCGATCGACGGGTACAGACCGTGGATCAGGCCGGTGCTGTCGTCGGTGTTGCCGGTCAGCGCGGCCCAGCCGATGAACAGCGAGCCCAGGATGCCGATCAACACCAGGGAGATCAGTGTGCCGAGCACCGCCACCGATGTGCGTGCCGACAGGCCGTGACACATGTACAGGGCGATCAGCATGATGGCGCTCGACCCCACCACGGCCACGATCAGCGGGTTGGATCCCTGCAGGACGGCGGGAAGGATGAACAGGTTCAGCACCAGGAAGCTGATGGCCAGCGCGATCAGCGCCATGACGCCGCGCATCCGCCCGACGACCACGACGGCGAGTGCGAAGACAACGGCCAGCAGCGCCATCGGGAAGCCCCGGTTGACGTCGGTTACCGAGTACTGCAGTTCCCTCGGTGCGGAGGGCTCGTAGGCGACCACGACCTTCTCGCCCTGGTGCAACTGCCGTGACTGATCCGGCTGCACGATCTCGGTGAACGTACGCCCCTTGTCCTTGCCGGTGTCGACCCGGACCGTGGCCTCTTTGCAGGTGCCGGACGCATGGGACTGCGCGGAGGCGCCCTCGGCGGTCGAGGCGTCGCCGGTCGGCGTGCCTCCCGAGGCGTTCACCGACTTGCAGCTCACCGCCACCACCTTGGCGACCGTGGCCTGCTGCGTCTGCCGGTCGAAGCCCACACCGGTGCGCTCGTGCGACGGTGCGCCACCGGGCCAGAGCACCGCGAGCCCGACCACGACCGCGGCGGCGAACGGGATCAGAATCGCCGCGATGACCCTGCGCAGATGTCGGGAGACGGGTGCGGCCGGCCCATGGCTGTGGCTGTGTGAGTGTCCGTGCCCGCCACTGCTTCCGGGACCAGGGCCGTGGGGATGGTCGCCGCTCTCCGGTCCGCGGCCGTGTGGATGGCCGCCGCCTTCCGGCGGCCCGGGGCTGTGTCCGCGCCGTGGTTCGGGAGGAGGCTGGGGGGACTGCTGTGTCGTGGTCACCGCCAGATCATCGCAAGAGTGGCAGGGGCCCACTGTTCACCGCGCCACAGATGACGCTAGCGTTGAGGCACCTTTGCACACGCGGGAGCTCGGAGCACCGGGCTGAGAGGGCGCTGACCTTCGTCTTCGCGATGTTTCACGTGGAACGAGCGATGTTTCACATGAAACGTCGGCAGACGAGAACCGCTGCGTCGACCGCCGAACCTGTTACCGGGTAATGCCGGCGTAGGGAGTAGGTCTCATGACCAACAAGGACGCACGCACGCCTGCCTCCACGCAGAAGTCCAGCGACGGGGAGCAGACCGCTTCCCGCGGGGAGGCTGGGAAGTCCATCGGCTGGCACAAGGCGTATGTCGAGGGCTCACGCTCCGACCTTCGCGTGCCGGTCCGTCAGGTGCACCTCACCAACGGGCAGTCGGTCACGTTGTACGACACCTCGGGCCCGTACACCGATCCACTCGTCGACACCGATGTCCGCAGGGGCTTGTCGCCGCTGCGGGAGAACTGGATCATCGCCCGCGGCGACACCGAGGAGTACGCGGGCCGTCCCGTCCGTCCCGAGGACGATGGGATCAAGCACACTTCGCCGCGTGGGGGGCTGCGCAACCTGGACGCGGTGTTCCCGGGACGGCCGCGCCAGCCCCGACGCGGCCGTGACGGCCAGGCGGTGACGCAGCTCGCGTACGCGCGCCGCGGGGAGATCACGCCGGAGATGGAGTTCGTGGCGCTCCGGGAGAACGTGTCCCCGGAGATCGTGCGCGAAGAGATCGCGGCGGGCCGCGCGGTACTGCCGGCGAACGTCAACCACCCGGAGATCGAGCCGATGATCATCGGCAAGCGGTTCCTGGTGAAGGTCAACGCCAACATCGGCAACTCCGCGGTCACCTCTTCCATCGAGGAGGAGGTGGAGAAGATGACCTGGGCGACCCGTTGGGGCGCTGACACGGTCATGGACCTCTCCACCGGCCGCAACATCCACACCACCCGGGAGTGGGTGCTGCGCAACTCCCCCGTCCCCATCGGCACCGTGCCGCTCTACCAGGCCCTGGAGAAGGTAGACGGCAGGGCCGAGGAGCTGACCTGGGAGATCTACAAGGACACGGTCATCGAGCAGGCCGAACAGGGCGTGGACTACATGACGGTTCATGCCGGCGTGCGCCTGGCGTATGTGCCGCTGACCGCGAACCGCAAGACCGGCATCGTCTCGCGCGGCGGCTCGATCATGGCGGCCTGGTGCCTGGCGCACCACAAGGAGTCGTTCCTCTACGAGAACTTCGAGGAGCTCTGCGAGATCCTCGCCGCCTACGACGTCACGTACTCCCTCGGCGACGGCCTCAGGCCCGGCTCCATCGCGGACGCCAACGACGAGGCGCAGTTCGCGGAGTTGCGCACGCTCGGAGAACTCAACCGGATCGCCAGGCGTTTCAACGTGCAGACCATGATCGAGGGCCCGGGACACGTCCCGATGCACAAGATCAAGGAGAACATCGACCTTCAGCAGGAGATCTGCGATGAAGCTCCGTTCTATACGCTCGGTCCGCTGACGACGGACGTCGCTCCGGCGTACGACCACATCACCTCCGGCATCGGTGCCGCGATGATCGCCTGGTGGGGCACGGCCATGCTCTGCTACGTCACGCCCAAGGAGCACTTGGGCCTGCCTAACCGTGACGACGTCAAGACCGGCGTCATCACCTACAAGATCGCCGCCCACGCAGCCGACCTCGCCAAGGGGCACCCCGGTGCTCAGGAGTGGGACGACGCGCTGTCCGACGCCCGCTTCGAGTTCCGGTGGGAGGACCAGTTCAACCTCGCCCTCGACCCGGACACGGCACGGGAGTTCCACGACGAGACCCTCCCGGCGGAACCCGCCAAGACGGCCCACTTCTGCTCGATGTGCGGCCCCAAGTTCTGTTCGATGAAGATCTCGCAGGACATCCGGCGTGAACACGGCGCCGGCCGGAGCGAGATCGAGGAGGGCATGGCACAGAAGTCGAAGGAGTTCGCGGCAGGCGGGAACCGGGTGTATCTGCCGATCGCGGACTGATCTGTGGGTCAGCTGCTCGATGCGTGATCCAGTCCTGTCCGGCCCGGACACCTGCGTGCGGGCCGGACAGGCATCCGGAGCCTCGTCCAATGCCATCGGGACCAGTAACGAAAAGGACACGGTGTCACTTGGTTCGATCAAGATCCCTAGTGTGTCTTGCCTATGGCTGGGATTGATGTTGCCAACGGAGTAGCGGGCGCTGTCATCGGCATGCTGTTCGCCGTGCTGTTCCAGCAGCCGCTACAGGACGCCTGGTACCGGCTGCGCAGGCGTTCAGCGAGCGCGATCCGTGGTCTGGGGCGCAGGGAGGAAACGGGGCCCGCTTGGCGCACGTTCTCACTCGGCCCCTTGCAGACCTCCGCCTTGATCGTCGAAGGGGACGGACAATCTCCCATTCCTTCCGAGACCGTCTATGTTCACGTGCTCGACGACGAGGTGGAGCTGCCCTCGGGCATGCTGTCCTGGCGAGAGGAAATCGCTGCCGAGAGCGAGCGTTTGCGCGCAGAAGGACGCACTCCGGTATGGAATGGGCCACGGTATGCGGTCGAATCGTTCGACATCTCACGAACTGCTCTTGACGAGAAGCCCGAAGTCCATTTACGGCTGCGGCCGACCGACTACTACACTTTTCTGGCTGCTCAGCAACTCGATCGTCGGCTTCCGGACGGAAGCACCCCGCGTTCCCGTTATTTGAGCCCGGACGATCCTTTGAAGGCGCCACCTTTCCTGCAGTGCAGCTTCGCCGTCAACATAGCGGTCGTCACCGCCGATGACATGCTCGTGGTCAGCCAGCGCAGTGACCGGGTTCGTATGGCCCCGGGTGTATGGAACTCCTCCGTGAACGAGGGCTTGTCCCGGCACATCGACTCGTCGGGAAGGAGCGCACCGGATCTCCATGCCGTGTCGCGTCGAGGGATGCGCGAGGAACTCTCCCTGGAGCCGCACGAGTACTCACTCGACCTGCTGGCCTTCGTATTGGACATCGAGAAGCGCCACTGGAGTGGTCATTTCTATGCCAAGCTGAAAGATCTGAGGAGCTCAGACCTGCAAGCACGCATGAGCCGGGGTGTCGCGGACCGATGGGAGCATCAGACCATCGATTACGTCCCCTTCCGACCCGCAACGGTGGTCAGATACATGCTGCGGGGCGATCGCGTGCATCGGTGGGCGCCGTTGGCGCCCGCGTTGTTTCACCTCTCCCTCGTACACGCCTACAGCCGTACGCTTGTCGAACGAGTGGAGGCACAAATCATTCGACGCCTGTAGGGCCCTTTACTTCCCGATGTCGTCGATGAAGATCTCGCAGGAAATCCGGCGTGACCACGGCGCCGGCCGGAGCGAGATCCAGGAGGGCATGGCAGAGAAGTCGAAGGAGTTCGCGGCCGCAGGCAATCGGGTGTACCTGCCGATCGCCTACTGAGCGCGCGACTGATCGAGACGGTGGTCGTGCTGGTCCGGGGGCAGGTTTGTGCCTCCCGGACCAGCCGGTGCCGTAGCGGCCCGCCCCTGCGGGAGTCGGCCGGTGCGGCCCCGGGACGCTGGTCACTCCGGTTGGTGCTCCGGCCCTCCGAAGTCCGGACTGGTGAAGTCCGGGCTCGAGAAGCTCGGACGTGAGCTCGGTACACCGTCGTCGGGGCTGCTGAAGCCGGGCCGGTCGTAGCCGAGTTGCGGGATGCGGCCGCTCGGCCCCGAGGGGTCCGCACGCTGTGCGGCCGTGCCCGAGGCGGCGAGCGCTTCGCGCAGGAACGGCAGGATGCCGCGCTCGAGCAGGGCGTCGTGCCAGGCCTCCCTGGCCTGGGCGAGCTCCGCGCCGAGTGGGCCGTACGGTCCGGTCTCGGGCGAAGGGCGGTTGCGCAGCGCGGTGAGCAGCAGCCCGACGCCCGCGACGACGATCGCCGCTGCGGTCATGGCGCCGAACACCCAGCCCGCCGTGACCATGGTCTGCGCGAAGGCGGGGGCCGGGTCCAACATCTCCAGTATGTAGCCGACGAGCAGGAAGAGGGCCGCCGCGACTCCGGCGAGCACGGGGGCGAGGACCGCGACGACGGCACCCGCGCCCGCGCCGGTGGTCTCGGCGACTTCGCCCATGGTGGCGGCGAGCCCCGTCGCGGCCTCGCCGGGCTCCGTGGAGCCGGACGCGCCGAGGGACGAAGGGGTCGACGGCGCCGGCCGGCGCAGTTCCTCGCGGACCTTGACGTAGTGGTGGTACTCGGTCGCCGCCGCTGCCGTGATCAGAGCGGTGGCGCTGAGCGCCATGGTGCGCAGCTGTTCGGTGTTGAGCCGCTCGCCGACGGCGGCCAGTTCCGGGCGGTGTGGGGCGGAGCGCAGCGCCTCATCGAGGATCCGCTCGTAGTCC
This sequence comes from Streptomyces carpinensis, assembly GCF_002154505.1. GTDB lineage: Bacteria > Actinomycetota > Actinomycetes > Streptomycetales > Streptomycetaceae > Streptomyces > Streptomyces carpinensis. The sequence goes on from NZ_MUBM01000298.1 coordinate 5,780, forward strand.
TGGCGGTCCTCGCTCAACAGGTGCTGCGGAACGCTGTTCATGTGCATCCCCCGATGCTCCGTAGGGCTTGGGGCTCGCATGGCGGCGAGCCGTCGGGCAGAAACGGAGGGGAGCCTGCTACGGATAAGCCGATGGTAGAGCCGTGACGGCGCGCGGTGACAGGGGGTTTTCACAAATTGGGTGCCGAGCTGCACGGACGCCCTGCGGGGGACGCCCGCGCGGCGAACGGTCAGGCGTCCAGCGGAAGTTGCCGGGCCAGCAGCTTCCCGGCCATGGTCACGCCGCCGTCCATCGCGATGGCCAGCCCGTCGGCGTAGACGTGCGGTCCCTCCACCACGGGACCCGCGGTGTCGTCGTCGTCCTCGGAGCCGACTTCGCCGAGCAGGTAGGGAATGGGGCTGTGGCCGTGAACGATGCGGGTGCCGCCGTACGTATCGAGGAGGGAACGCACGGCGTCGGCGCCGCCCTCGTCGCGGAAGGAGAAGCGCTTGGTGAACTTGCGGAACAGGTCCCAGCACTCGTCCGCGTCGTTGCGCGTGAGCGTCTCGCGGACGTTGTCGTTGACCTCTTCGATCGAGTGGCCGTAGTCGAGATAGGCGGTGGTGTCGGAGTGCACGAGCAGATAGCCGTCGACCTCCTCGACCGCGTCGAGGCGGGCCATCCACTGCAGGTGATGGTCCTGGAGACGGTCCATGTCGGACTTCTGGCCGCCGTTGAGCAGCCAGGCGGCCTGGAAGGTGGCGGTGCCGGCCCCGGAGTTGACGGGCGTGTCGCCGAACCGCTTGGCGCCCAGCAGCAGCAGCTCGTGGTTGCCCATGAGGGCCTTGCAGTAGCCGCCCGCCGCAGCGGCCTCGGCGGACAACCGCATCACCAGGTCGATGACGCCGATGCCGTCCGGACCGCGGTCGGTGAAGTCGCCGAGGAACCACAGCCGCGCGGTGCCCGCGCACCACTGGCCGGCGGAGTCGATGAGGCCCTGTTCCTGCAGGGCGGTGACCAGCTCGTCGAGGTAGCCGTGCACGTCGCCGACGACGTACAGCGGGCCGGGCCCGGTGGTGGGCTGCGAGGCCGGTGCGGGGGTGGGGTCCACGGTCACCTGGAGTGTGTCGCCACGGTTGATGACGGGCAGGTCGCGCTGGGTGGGCGTGTAGGCGTCCGGATAGCCGTCCTCGGCGGGGTGCGTGCTGTCGGCGTACGGACCGGTCTCGTTCACATACGCGGGTACCCGGAAGTCGCGCAGCGTCGCCGTCCGCTCCACTTCGGGTCCCTGACCGGCCCCCTGAGTCATCGACCCCTCCACCATCGCGCCGCACCTGCACCGCTTCGGACTGCCTGGTCGCAGCGGCCCGCGGTGTCGTGGGCCCATCATAGGAATGCGGATCGCGCCATGTGATGACCCAGGGGTGGTGAATCGGAGCAGGACTCGGTTTCACCGCGGCTTTCGCCCCGATTGGGCAGTCTTCGGCGGTCCCGCGACCGGCTGTCCCTACTGCTCCTCCGGTACGCGTGGCGGGCTGACGGTCGTGCGCGGGGAGCGCCGCTGGGACGAGGTGCGCACGATCAGCTCGGTCGGTATGACCTGCTCGACCGGGTGGTCCGAGGCGACCCCCTCGATCGCGTCGATGAGCAGTTGGACCACCGCCGTGCCGATGCGGCGCGGCTTCAGGGAGAGCGTGGTGATGGGCGGCTCGGTGTTGGCGTACACCGTGGACTCACTGCAGCAGACCAGCAGCAGGTCGTCGGGGACGCGCAGGCCGTAGCGGCGGGCGGCGGCGAGCAGGTCGGTGCCGTTCGGGTCGAACAGCCCGTAGACGGCGTCCGGCCGGTCGGGGCGGGCCAGCAGCCGGTCGGCGGCGACGGCGCCCGCGCACGGGTCGTGGGCGGGGTACGCCTCGTACACCGGGTCCTGGCCGACCCGCTCGCACCAGTGCAGGTAGGCGGTGGTCGACAGGTGTGTGTAGGTGTCCGTGGTGGTGCCGGTGAGCAGGCCGATGCGGCGAGCGCCGGCCTCGGCGAGGTGGTCGAGGATGTCGAGCACGGCCGCCTCGTGGTCGTTGTCCACCCAGGCGGTGACCGGGAGCGAGCCGGCCGGGCGGCCGTCGCTGACCACCGGTAGACCCTGCCGGACCAGTTCGCTGACGACCGGGTCCTGGTCGGAGGGGTCGATGACGACCGTGCCGTCCAGGGCGACGTTCGACCACACGTCGTGGCGTGAGGTCGCGGGGAGGATCACGAGGGCGTAGCCGCGGGCGAGCGCGGCGGAGGTGGCGGCACGGGCCATCTCGGCGAAGTACGCGAACTCGGTGAAGGTGAAAGGTTCATCCCCGTACGTCGTCACGGTCAGGCCGATGAGGCCCGACTTGCCGGTACGGAGGGTGCGAGCGGCGGCCGAGGGGCGGTACCCCAGCCGGTCGGCGACCTCGCGGACATGGCGTCGGGTGGCGTCCGGGAGCCGGCCCTTGCCGTTGAGGGCGTCGGAGACGGTCGTGATGGAGACTCCGGCGGCGGCGGCCACGTCTCTGATGCCCGCCCGGCCCGGCCGGCTGCCTCGACGTGAGGTTTCCGCGCGGCTCACCTGGTGCTTCCCTGCTGCTGTCATGGCGAGCCGATAGTAGGGCTCATGCGGTGGGGTAGTGCGGACGCATATGCATGCGTTGACAGGCACGTTTCTGCATGGTCGTTGATGCTCAACTACCTTAGAAAACAAGTAAGTTATGCGTTGTGATGCCAGGACATGATGTGGTGGCGCGTGTGGACCTGGCGAGTCTGTGAGGTCTCGAAGAGGTCTCAACTCACCTTCACGGGGGATGCGCGCCACGGCGCGAGCCACCGGCGCGTAGATATATGTGTGACGCGCCCCCTAATTCGTACATATTCGTACGCTGATGCCGCTGATGCCTATGTGACAGAGGAGGTCGGGGACCGGGCGGGAGTGATGGCTCCCGACCCATACGCACGGGCGCCCAATCCTCATAAGGTGTGCAGTATTGGAAGCCGGTGTGGCCCTGAGGAGGACTGTGGTGAGCGAGATGAGCCCGAAGCTGCGCGCCGAGCTGGAGGGTATCCCCACCTACAAGCCGGGCAAGCCCGCCGCGGCAGACGGTCCGGCGGCGTACAAGCTGTCCTCCAACGAGAACCCGTACCCGCCGCTGCCGGGCGTCATGGAGACGGTGACGGCCGCCGCCTGCTCCTTCAACCGGTACCCGGACATGGCGTGCACCGCCCTGACCAGCGAGCTGGCCGAGCGCTTCGGGGTACCGGCCGCTCACGTGGCCACCGGCACCGGCTCCGTCGGTGTCGCCCAGCAGCTGATCCAGGCCACCAGCGGCCCCGGTGACGAGGTCATGTACGCCTGGCGGTCCTTCGAGGCCTATCCGATCATCACGCAGATCAGTGGTGCCGCATCGGTGAAGGTGCCGCTGACGCCGGGCGATGTGCACGACCTGGACGCGATGGCGGACGCGGTCACCGACCGCACCCGGCTGATCTTCGTCTGCAACCCGAACAACCCGACCGGCACGGTGGTCCGTCGGGCCGAGCTGGAACGCTTCCTCGACCGGGTGCCCGGCGATGTGCTGGTGGTGCTCGACGAGGCCTACCGCGAGTTCATCCGCGACACCGAGGTGCCGGACGGCGTGTCGCTGTACCGCGAGCGGCCGAACGTCTGTGTGCTACGTACCTTCTCCAAGGCCTACGGCCTCGCCGGGCTGCGGGTGGGCTTCGCGATCGCCCATGAGCCGGTGGCGGCGGCGCTGCGCAAGACGGCGGTGCCCTTCGGTGTGAGCCAGTTGGCGCAGGAGGCGGCGATCGCCTCGCTGCGTGCCGAGGACGAGCTGTTCGGCCGGGTGGGCTCGCTGGTGTGCGAGCGGACGCGCGTGGTCGACGCGCTGCGCGCACAGGGCTGGACGGTGCCCGAGACGCAGGCCAACTTCGTGTGGCTGCGGCTGGGGGAGCGCACGGTCGCCTTCGCCCAGGCGTGTGAGCAGGCGGGCGTGGTCATCCGTCCGTTCCCGGGTGAGGGTGTACGGGTGACCATCGGGGAGACCGAGGCGAACGACATCTTCCTGAAGAGCGCGGAAGCGTTCCGCAAGGAGGCCTGAGCGGCCGGCCCGGTCTGGCTCCGGTCTTCTGATCTCTTCCGGTTCTCGAGCGCGTCTCTCTTCCAGTCCTCGAGAGGTTCCACTAGCCCTCGAGAGGTTCCACGCGCACCGGGTCGCCGGCGCGCACCGTCGCCAGGCGGTGGGGGGTCGCCGTCGATCCGGCCGAGGACGTTGCACGGGCTCGCGAGGCGGCACTCGTCGCCTCGCGAGATCGGCGTGGGCCCGTACGGCAGGGCCAGCGCGTCACCGTCGATCCAGTAGGCGACCGTGCCGGGATCGACGACCTGCCGGGCGTCCGTTTCACATGTGACGGAGACGCCGGTGTCGAAGTAGACCTCCTCGCCCCAGGTTCGGGCCGTGGAGACCAGCGGCAGCTGCTTGGCGAGGGCCCGGGTGGTCGGGGTGTCGTCGAGGGTCGCGGTGAGGTGTCCCGCGGCCAGGAAATCCGTATCTGCATGAGGCGCAATTCAACAATCTGTTGAAGTCCTTGCCAAGGGCTTGACGTCGAGGCGAAGGGGGACCCCCGGGTCCCGCGTCGAAAATCGGTGCGTCATAATTGCTTGTGAATGTGAACGCGTTCACAAGCTAGTCCGATTGCTGCCTTGTTGTGTGGGACACACCGGGGCAAACCGCCGCCGTGACCACGGCGACGTAAGGAGAGTGACGACGTGAACCTGGCTTTGGCGCCGGAGACACTGGCGCGCTGGCAGTTCGGCATCACGACCGTCTACCACTTCCTGTTCGTTCCCCTGACGATCTCCCTGGCCGCCCTGACGGCCGGGCTGCAGACCGCCTGGGTGCGCACGGAGAAGGAGAAGTACCTCAGAGCGACCAAGTTCTGGGGCAAGCTCTTCCTGATCAACATCGCCATGGGCGTGGTCACCGGCATCGTGCAGGAGTTCCAGTTCGGCATGAACTGGTCGGACTACTCCCGCTTCGTAGGTGACATATTCGGTGCCCCGCTCGCCTTCGAGGCGCTGATCGCGTTCTTCTTCGAGTCCACGTTCATCGGGCTGTGGATCTTCGGCTGGGACAAGCTCCCCAAGAAGATCCACCTGGCGTGCATCTGGATGGTGTCGCTCGGCACGATCCTCTCGGCGTACTTCATCCTCGCGGCCAACTCGTGGATGCAGCACCCCGTCGGCTACCGCATCAACAAGGCCAAGGGCCGCGCCGAACTCACCGACTTCTGGGCCGTCCTGACCCAGAACACCGCACTCAGCCAGGCCTTCCACACCCTCTCCGCGGCCTTCCTCACCGGTGGCGCCTTCATGGTCGGCATCGCCGCCTACCACCTCCTGCGCAAGAAGCACGTGCGCGCGATGAAGACCTCGCTGCGGCTGGGCCTGGTCACGGTCGCCATCGCCGGACTGCTCACCGCGGTCAGCGGTGACACCCTCGGCAAGGTCATGTTCAAGCAGCAGCCGATGAAGATGGCCGCCGCCGAGGCTCTGTGGGACGGACAGAAGCCGGCCCCGTTCTCGGTCTTCGCCTACGGCAACGTGGAGAAGGGCCACAACACGGTCGCGATCGAGATACCCGGCCTGCTGTCCTTCCTGGCCGACGACAACTTCAGCTCCTACGTCCCCGGCATCAACGACGTCAACAAGGCCGAGCAGCAGAAGTACGGCCCCGGCGACTACCGGCCCAACATCCCCGTCACCTTCTGGGGCTTCCGCTGGATGATCGGATTCGGCATGGCGTCCTTCGCCATCGGCCTGGCCGGACTCTGGCTCACCCGCAAGAGGTTCATGCTGCCGCAGCATCTGAGGGTCGGCGAGGACGAGGTGCCGCACCTGGTCCTGTTCAAGAACAAGGCGCTCGGTCCGCAGCTGACGAGGTGGTACTGGCGGATAGCCATCTGGACCCTGGCCTTCCCGCTGATCGCCAACTCCTGGGGTTGGATCTTCACCGAGATGGGCCGTCAGCCGTGGGTCGTCTACGGCGTGCTGCAGACCCGGCACGCGGTCTCCCCCGGTGTCTCCCAGGGCGAGGTCCTCACCTCCATGACCGTCTTCACGCTGCTCTACGCCATCCTCGCCGTCGTCGAGGTGAAGCTGCTCGCGAAGTACGTCAAGGCCGGCCCGCCCGAACTCACGGAGGCCGACCTCAATCCGCCCACGAAGATCGGCGGCGACGTCCGTGACGCCGACAAGCCGATGGCCTTCTCGTACTAGGCCGAGGGAGGCACAGTCATGGAACTGCACGACGTCTGGTTCATCCTCATAGCCGTCCTGTGGACCGGCTACTTCTTCCTGGAGGGCTTCGACTTCGGGGTCGGTGTCCTCACCAAGCTGCTCGCCCGGAACCGGCCGGAGAAGCGGGTTCTGATCAACACCATCGGGCCGGTGTGGGACGGCAACGAGGTCTGGCTGCTCAGCGCCGGTGGAGCGACCTTCGCCGCCTTCCCCGAGTGGTACGCCACGCTCTTCTCGGGCTTCTACCTGCCGCTGCTGGTCATCCTGGTCTGTCTGATCGTGCGGGGCGTCGCCTTCGAGTACCGGGCCAAGCGGCCCGAGGAGAACTGGCAGCGCAACTGGGAGAACGCGATCTTCTGGTGCTCGCTGATCCCCGCGTTCCTGTGGGGCGTGGCCTTCGGCAACATCGTGCGCGGCGTGCGGATCGACCGGAACCTCGAGTACGTCGGCACCATCGGCGACCTGCTCAACCCGTACGCGCTCCTCGGCGGCCTGGTCACGCTGACGCTGTTCACCTTCCACGGTGCGGTGTTCACGGCGCTGAAGACCGTCGGCGACATTCGGGAGCGGGCGCGCAGGCTGGCCCTGCGTGTGGGTCTCGTGACGGCGGTCGTGGCTCTGGCCTTCCTGCTGTGGACGCAGGCCCACTCGGGCAACGGCCGAAGCCTGGTGGCGCTGGTCGTGGCGGTGGTGGCCTTGGTGGCCGCGCTGGTGGCCAATCAGATGGGGCGGGAAGGGTGGTCGTTCGGCCTGTCCGGCGTCACCATCGTGGCCGCCGTGGCGATGCTCTTCCTGTCGCTCTTCCCGAACGTCATGCCGTCCACGCTCGATGCGGACTGGAGCCTGACGGTCACCAACGCCTCGTCCAGCCCCTACACCCTGAAGATCATGACCTGGTGTGCCGGGATCGCCACGCCGATCGTCCTGCTCTACCAGGGGTGGACGTACTGGGTGTTCCGCAAGCGGATCGGCACGCAGCACATAGCCGAGGCCGCGCACTGAGTCCGACCGGGGTGTGTTTCACGTGAAACGCACCCCTCTGGACCGAAGGGCATGTTTCACGTGAAACCGATCGATTCGCGTCTCCTCCACTACGCCAGGGCCACCCGGCTCTTCCTGATGGCCGTCGTCGGCCTGGGGGCCCTGGGCGCGGGCCTTGTCATCGCGCAGGCCATGCTCATCGCACAGGTGGTGGTCGGCGCCTTCCAACACCGGATGACGGTCGGCGAACTCCGTACTCCCCTGTTGCTGTTGGTGGCCGTCGCCTGCGGGCGCGCGCTGGTCTCCTGGCTCACCGAGCTTGCCGCGCACCGGGCGAGCGCGGCGGTGAAGTCCGAACTGCGCGGCCGGTTGCTGGACCGCGCGGCGGCGCTGGGACCCGGATGGCTGAGCGGGCAGCGGACCGGCTCACTGGTCGCGCTGGCGACACGGGGTGTCGACGCCCTGGACGACTACTTCTCGCGCTATCTGCCGCAGTTGGGGCTCGCGGTGGTCGTCCCCGTGGCAGTGCTGGCGCGGGTCGTCACCGAGGACTGGGTGTCGGCGGCCATCATCGTCGGCACCCTCCCGCTCGTCCCCGTCTTCATGATGCTGATCGGCTGGGCCACGCAGTCCCACATGGACCGCCAGTGGCGGCTGCTGTCCCGGCTCTCCGGGCACTTCCTGGACGTGGTGGCGGGCCTGCCGACCCTGAAGGTCTTCGGCCGCGCCAAGGCGCAGGCGGCGTCGATCCGGCGCATCACCGGCGAGTACCGGCGCGCGACCATGCGCACCCTGCGGATCGCGTTCCTGTCCTCCTTCGCACTGGAGCTGCTGGCCACGCTGTCGGTGGCCCTGGTCGCCGTGACGATCGGCATGCGGCTCGTGAGCGGGGAGATGGACCTGTACATCGGCCTGGTCATCCTCGTCCTCGCGCCGGAGGCCTACCTGCCGCTGCGCCAGGTCGGTGCGCAGTACCACGCCGCTGCGGAGGGACTGGCGGCCGCCGAGGAGATCTTCGCCGTGCTGGAGACACCGCTGCCGGAGTCCGGCACGGCGGCCGTCTCCTCCGGAGCGCTGGCCTTCGAGAGCGTGAGCGTCCGCTATCCCGGACGATCCGTGGACGCCGTGACCAAGGTGTCGTTCGCCGTGCGGCCGGGGGAGACGGTCGCGCTCGTCGGGCCGAGCGGCGCCGGCAAGTCGACACTGCTGAACGTCCTGCTGGGCTTCGTCCGGCCCACCGGAGGCCGGGTGCGCGTCGGGAGCGCCGATCTCGCCGACCTCGACCTGGAGCAGTGGCGGTCGCTCATCGCCTGGGTGCCACAGCGGCCGCACCTGTACGCCGGGACGATCGCCGAGAACGTACGGCTGGCACGGCCCGACGCGGACGAGAGCGCCGTACGCGGGGCGCTGGCCGACGCCGGTGCGCTGGAGTTCGTCGACGCCCTGCCGGGCGGAGCGGAGACCGTGCTCGGAGAGGACGGCGCCGGGCTCTCCGCAGGGCAGCGGCAGCGGCTCGCGCTCGCGCGTGCCTTCCTCGCGGACCGGCCGGTCCTGCTGCTCGACGAACCGACCGCCGCGCTGGACGGAGCGACGGAGGCCGAGGTCGTGGAGGCGGTACGGCGGCTGTCGGCCGCGCGGACGGTGCTGCTCGTCGTCCACCGGCCGGCTCTGCTGGGGGTCGCGGACCGGGTGGTGCGGCTGGACGGCGCCGAGTCGTCCGAGCCGGTGCGTGGCGCGGTGGTGCCCGCGAGCCGTCCGGCATCTCCGGCGGAGGCGGTGCCCGAAGACGTCCCGGTACCGGGCGGTGCACCCGGGAACGAGCCTGGACGGAGGGCAGGCAGCGTCCTCGCCCGGGTCCGTGCGATGTCCGGCCCCCGGCGTGGTCGCCTCGCCCTCGCCCTGCTCCTCGGCAGCCTCGCCCTCGGCAGCGCCGTCGGACTCATGGCCACCTCCGGCTGGCTCATCTCCCGGGCTTCGCAGCATCCGCCCGTCCTCTACCTGATGGTGGCCGTCACGGCGACACGGGCCTTCGGTATCGGCCGGGCGGTGTTCCGGTACGCCGAACGGCTGGTGTCCCATGACGCGGTGCTGCGGATGCTCGCGGACACGCGAGTGGCCGTCTACCGGCGCCTGGAGCGGCTCGCACCCGCCGGGCTGCACCGACTGCGCAGGGGGGATCTGCTGACGCGGCTCGTCGCCGACGTGGACGCGCTGCAGGACTACTGGCTGCGCTGGCTGCTGCCCGCAGGTGCGGCACTGACGGTGTCCGTCGCCTCCGTCGCCTTCACCACCTGGCTGCTGCCCGAGGCAGGTGCCGTGCTCGCCGCCGGGCTGCTCGCCGCCGGCGCCGGTGTCCCGCTGGTCACCGGTGCGGTGGCCCGCCGTGCCGAGCGGCGGCTGGCCCCCGCACGCGGCGCCCTCGCGACCCGGGTGACCGACCTGCTGACCGGGACCGCCGAACTGACGGTCGCCGGTGCGCTGCCCGCCCGTGCCGCCGAGGCGCGGCTGGCCGACAGCGCGCTCACCCGGATCGCCTCGCGCGCGGCCACCGCCACCGCGCTCGGTGACGGGCTCACCGCTCTGGTCTCCGGGCTGACCGTCGCGGCGGCGGCCCTCGTCGGCGCCCAGGCGGTCGTCGACGGGCGGCTGGGCGGGGTGGCCATGGCCGTCGTGGTCCTCACTCCGCTGGCCGCCTTCGAAGCGGTCCTCGGCTTGCCGCTCGCCGTGCAGTACCGGCAGCGGGTGCGCCGCAGCGCGGAGCGCGTGCAGGAGGTGCTGGACGCACCCGAGCCCGTCCGCGAGCCCGAGCGGCCCCGGCAGGCGCCCATCTCGCCGTTCCCGCTCACCGTCAGGGATCTGACGGCCCGGCACGCGGCGCAGGAGCGGGACGCGCTCGCCGGGCTGGAGCTGACCCTGGAGATGGGCCGAAGGGTGGCCGTGGTCGGGCCGTCCGGATCCGGCAAGACGACGCTCGCACAGGTGCTGCTGCGATTCCTCGATCCGAGGGCGGGCACCTATACGCTCGGTGGTGTCGACGCCTGCGCACTGGACGGTGACGACGTGCGACGGCTCGTCGGGCTGTGCGCACAGGACGCGCACCTCTTCGACAGCTCGGTGCGGGAGAACCTGCTGCTCGCGAAGAAGGACGCCACCGAGAGCGAGCTGCGTGACGCGCTCGCGCGGGCCCGTCTGCTGGACTGGGCCGAGACCCTGCCCGACGGGCTCGACACGCTCGTCGGTGAGCACGGCACACGGCTGTCCGGTGGCCAGCGGCAGCGGCTCGCCCTGGCCCGGGCGCTGCTCGCTGACTTCCCGGTCCTCGTCCTGGACGAGCCCGCCGAGCACCTGGACCTGCCGACCGCCGACGCGCTCACCGCCGATCTGCTGGCCGCCACCGAGGGGCGTACGACACTGCTCATCACCCACCGTCTGGCCGGACTGGAGGCGGTGGACGAGGTGATCGTGCTGGACGAGGGCCGTGTGGTCCAGCGAGGGCCGTACGCGGAGCTGGCGGCCCTTCCCGGACCGCTGCGGCGGATGGTCGAGCGGGAAGCGGCGACGGAACTGCTGGTGGGGGCGTGGTAGAGGGTGGCTCTCGCCGGCCTCCGACTTCGCCAGGTGCCTCAGTCGCCAGGTGCTCGTCCGGCGCCCCGTCGGTTCGGCCCTCCGGCCGTCCGGTCCTCCGGCGGTTCGGTGCCTCTTGTGGTCCGTCCTCCGTCGTCCGGGGCGGCGGAGGACTACGGCCGCTCCCCCAGCAGCCGCTCGATCACGACCGCGACACCGTCCTCGTTGTTGGCGGCCGTGCGGCCGGACGCCGCGGCGATCGCATCGGGATGGGCGTTGCCCATGGCGTAGGACTGGCCGGCCCAGGTGAGCATCTCGACGTCGTTCGGCATGTCGCCGAAGGCGACGACCTCCTCGTGCGAGATGCCGCGCTCGGCACAGCACAGGGCCAGCGTGCTGGCCTTGGAGACGCCCGGACCGCTGATCTCCAGCAGGGCGCTGGGACTGGAACGAGTGATGGTGGCGCGCTCTCCGACAGCGAGGCGGGCGACGGTGAGGAAGGCGTCCGGGTCCAGCGTCGGGTGGTGGGCGAGGATCTTCAGGATCGGCTGCTCGGCGGCGGCGCCGTCCGGTGTCAGCAGCTCCTCGGCGGGAGCGAGGTCGTCCGGTACCTCCATGTGCAGCTTCGGGTAGTCCGGTTCCTGGTAGAAGCCGTACGTCTGCTCGATCGCGTAGGCCGTGCCGGGCGCCGCCTCGCGCACCAGCCGTATGGCGTCCAGCGCGTTCTCCCGGGCCAGTTCGCGGATCTTCACGAAGCGGTGCGTGCCTGGGCCGCCGTGCAGGTCGACCACGGCGGCGCCGTTGCCGCAGATCGCCAGGCCATGGCCGTGCACATGGTCGCTGACCACGTCCATCCAGCGGGCCGGGCGGCCGGTGACGAAGAACACCTCGATACCGGCTTCCTCGGCGGCGGCGAGGGCGGCGACCGTGCGCGACGACACGGACTTGTCGTCGCGCAGCAGCGTTCCGTCGAGATCAGTGGCGATCAGCCGTGGTGGAACAGCGGGAGCACCTCCCGGCACGAGCGAGGTCGAGAGCTTGGCAGAGGGGGGCTCGGGCTGTCGCGTCGCTGAGGTCACCGGGTCATTCTTCCGCATATGCCCGCACGGCCGTGCGACACTGCGCACATTTGAGGGCGTCGCCTCGGTCACGTCAGCTGGGCCGGCGCTTCCATGGCGATCCGCTCGAACACCTTCTCGTCCGCGGCGAAGTCCGAGTCGGGGATCGGCCAGTGGATCACGATCTCGGTGAACCCGAGCTCTTGATGGCGGCCCGCGAAGTCGACGAACGCGTCGAGGGACTCCAGCGGACGTCCGCGGTCGGGCGTGAAGCCGGTCAGCAGGATCTTGTCGAGACCGGAGACGTCGCGGCCGATCGCGGCACACGCGTCGGCGAGCTTCTGGGCCTGGCCGCGAAGGGCCTGCACCGACTGCTCAGGCGTGCCGTTCTCGAACAGCTTCGGGTCGCCCGTGGTCACCCACGCCTGCCCGTACCGGGCGGCCAGCCGCAGCCCGCGCGGGCCGGTGGCGGCCACCGCGAACGGCAGCCGCGGGCGCTGGACGCAGCCGGGAACGTTGCGGGCCTCGTGCGCCGAGTAAAAATCGCCCTCGTACGACACGCCCTCCGGGCCGTCCTCGGTCAGCAGCCGGTCGAGCAGCGGTACGAATTCGGCGAAGCGATCGGCGCGCTCACGCGGGGTCCAGGGCTCCTGCCCGAGCACCGTGGCGTCGAAGCCGGTGCCGCCCGCGCCGATGCCGAGTGTGACCCGGCCGCCGGAGATGTCGTCGAGCGAGATCAATTCCTTGGCGAGAGTGACCGGGTGCCGGAAGTTGGGAGAGGTGACCAGGGTCCCCAGGCGGAGCCGTTCGGTCGCGGTCGCGGCGGCGGTCAGCGTCGGCACCGCACCGAACCACGGACCGTCCCGGAAGCTGCGCCACGACAGGTGGTCGTAGGTGTAGGCGGTGTGGAAGCCCAACTGCTCGGCACGCGCCCATGCCGAACGGCCGCCCTCGTGCCAGCGGCGGTAGGGAAGGATCACGGTGCTCAGGCGCAGAGTCATGCCCCCGAGCCTAAGCGGCCACCACTGTTTCACGTGAAACAGTCACCGTACTCGGTCGTTCAGTCACGAGTGAGGGCCGAGCATCGGGATGTGCTCCGTGTACGTCCGGTCACCGGGCAGCGGTACGACCATGCGGTAGCCGGGCGGGAAGCGCCGCCCTTCGACGTAGGCCAGGCCGTCGAGGACGGAGCGGAGAAAGGCGGGGACGTCGTCGCGGGGCAGATCGAGGAACTCGACGCCCTCGACGGTGATCAGTGCGTCGTCCTCCGGGTAGAGCCGCACGGTCATCCGGGGCAGGCCACCGAATTCGAGGAAGGCCTCGTGCGGGAGCGAGCCGTCCGGCTCGGTGGTCACGCCGATGCCCGCGGCGCTGCGACGGGAGATCTGGTCGGCACCGATGTCGTGGGTCACCTCGATCTCGCGCGCGTACTCGACGGCGATGGAGCGGCAGGCGGTGACGGCGGCCTCGGTCGTGGGGAGGTGGCGGTCCATGAGACCGATCATGTCAACCCGCGTCAGTGGCTTGAGGGAAACCGCAGGTACCGCGGCGGTACGGCCTTCGTCAGCCAGACGCCGTTGGCGCTGACGTGGAAGACATGGCCGTCCCGGTGCATGGCGGAGGCGTCGACGGCGAGAACGACGGGGCGCCCACGACGGGCGCCGACGCGGGTCGCGGTCTCCCGGTCCGGTGAGAGATGTACGTCGTGGCGGTTCATGGGCAGCAGACCCTCGGCGTGTATCGCCTCCAGATTGCGCGCCACGGTGCCGTGGTAGAGGTACGGCGGCGGGATCGCCGCGGGCAGCCCGAGATCGACGTCGATGGTGTGGCCCTGGCTGGCGCGGATGCGGTCGCCCTCGATCGCGAAGCGCTGTTTGTCGTTGGCGGCGACCACGTGGTCCAGTTCCTCGCGGGTGAACCGGAAACCGTGGGCGGCAGCCGCCTCGATCAGCGCGTCAATCCCCACCCAACCGCCCTCGTCCAGCGTGAGCCCGATCCTCCCGGGCTGGTGGCGGAGGTGCCGGGAGAGGTACTTCGACACCTTGACGGTGCGTCTTTCGTCCATGCCACCAGCGTGCGGGAGAGACGAGCGTCACGCAGGTCTTTTTCACTTCGGAGGTTTGATCCACAGCCAAGCAGCGTTATCCACAAGAGAATGGGCGATCCTGTGGACAACTAACCGTGGAGCGAAGGGCTTTCGCCCGATCCGACTGCTCAAGGCGGCGGTACGGCCATAACTCACAATCGTGGCTGTACCCGCGCCAGCCTGCGCAGCGCCCGCGGAGTGAAACGGGACATCGCGTGGAAGAGACGCGCCTCCGGGGTCACCGGTACCACCGCCTCGTTGCGGACGACCGCGCGCAGGATCGCGTCGGCGACCTTCTCCGGCGGAAAGTTGCGCAGCCCGTACAGCCTGGCGGTGCGCTTCTGGCGGCGTTTCTCCTCCTCCGCGTCGACGCCCGCGAAGCGTGCCGTCGACGTGATGCCGGTGTTGACGAAGCCGGGACAGATCGCCGTGACGCCGATCCCCTGCCCGGCCAGCTCCGCGCGCAGGCACTCGCTGAGCATCAGCACCGCCGCCTTGGAGGTGCTGTAGGCCGGCAGCGCCCTGGAGGGCTGGTACGCGGCCGCGGACGCGGTGTTGACGATGTGGCCGCCCTGCCCGCGCTCGGCCATCTGCCCGCCGAAGAGCCGGCAGCCGTGGATCACGCCCCACAGATTGACGTCGAGGACCTTCTTCCAGTCCTCCACCGAGTGGTCGAAGAAGGAGCCGGACAGACCGATGCCCGCGTTGTTCACGAGGACGTCCACCACGCCGTACTCGGCGGCGACCTTCTCCGCCAGCTTCTCCATGGCCTGCTCGTCGGAGACGTCCACGGCCTCCGCCCAGGCGGCCGGCGCGCCGAGCGGCAGGGCCAGCTCGGCGGTGCGGGCGGCGGCCTCGGCGTCCCGGTCCACGGCCACCACGCGCGCGCCGGCCTCGGCGAACGCGAACGCCGTGGCCCGCCCGATGCCGCTGCCCGCGCCGGTGACCAGGACGAGCTGCCCGGCGAAGCGGTCGGCGTACGCACCGGTGGCGGCGGGCTGCGGCAGTCCGTCCTCGTTCGCGGTCACGAACTCCGCGATCCAGGCGGCCAGCTGGTCGGGCCGGGTGCGCGGGATCCAGTGCTTGGCGGGAAGCGTGCGACGCACCAGCCGCGGAACCCACTGGTCCAGGTCGTCGTAGAGCCGCTCGGACAGGAACGCGTCCTGCACCGGGGTGATGAGCTGGACCGGGACGTGCGCGCGGGCGTCCGTCAGCGGCCTGCGCAGCCGGGACCGCACGTTGTCCCGGTACAGCCAGGCTCCGTGCGCCGCGTCCCGGGGCAGGGACGGGGTCGGATAGTCGCCGCCGGGCACCTTCTCGACGCGTCGCAGGATCTTCGGCCAGCTCCTGCCGAGCGGACCGCGCCAGGCCAGCTCCGGCAGCACCGGCGTGTGCAGCAGGTACACGTACCAGGACTTGGCGCCCTGGCCGAGGAGCTGGCCCACCCGGCGCGGAGTGGGGCGCCTGAGGCGTGCGTTGATCCAGTGGCCGAAGTGGTCGAGCGACGGGCCGGACATGGAGGTGAAGGAGGCGATCCGGCCCCGGGTGCGCTGGACGGTGGCGAACTCCCAGGACTGCACCGAGCCCCAGTCGTGCCCCACCAGGTGCACCGGGCGGTCGGGGCTGACGGCGTCCGCGACCGCCAGGAAGTCGTCGGTGAGCTTCTCCAGGGTGAACCCGCCCCGCAGCGGCCGCGGTGCGGTGGAGCGGCCGTGGCCCCGGACGTCGTACAGCACGACGTGGAGTCCGCAGGGGCCGGCGAGGCGCTCGGCCACCTCGGACCAGATCTCCTTGCTGTCCGGGTAGCCGTGCACCAGGACGACCGTCGGCTGCCGCGGATCACCCAGCTCGGCCACGCACAGCTCGACCCCGCCGGTGTGCACCCGGCGTTCCCGCGCGCCCTTCAGCGGCGTCACGTGCGTCACCTCTCCTCCGCCCAGCGCCGCGGTCGCGGCGAATCGTCGTGCTGATGGTCGTACTGCCGTATGGCACTGCGCGTGCATCGCGTTACGTACCAGTAACCAACCCGACGTGGGCGACTGTGGCAGTTGTTAGACGGATCGTCAATAGGGTCGGACGACCTTGGGTGGACCCGGCTCCACCCGGCGTTGTGAGACCTCAGGGCATGACCCCTAGGGTTCCCGTAATACTGGAGTCGGACGCCGAAACGGCTCTGGGGTCTGACGACGTGCGTGGCGCGGGTCACTACCGTCGAAGACGTGACTGTGATCGCGACCGAAAGCCTGAGCAAGCGGTTCCCCCGGGTGACCGCGCTTGACCGGCTCTCCGTGGACGTCGGACCCGGTGTGACCGGACTCGTCGGCGCCAACGGAGCCGGCAAGTCCACACTGATCAAGATCCTGCTGGGTCTGTCCCCCGCCACGGAGGGCCGCGCCGAGGTGCTCGGCCTCGACGTCGCCACCAAGGGCGCCGCCATCCGCGAGCGCGTCGGCTACATGCCGGAACACGACTGCCTGCCGCCCGACGTCTCGGCCACCGAGTTCGTCGTCCACATGGCGCGCATGTCAGGCTTGCCGCCCGCCGCCGCGCGCGAGCGCACCGCCGACACGCTGCGCCATGTCGGACTGTACGAGGAGCGCTACCGCCCCATAGGCGGCTACTCCACCGGCATGAAGCAGCGCGTCAAGCTCGCCCAGGCCCTGGTGCACGACCCGCAGCTGGTCTTCCTCGACGAGCCGACCAACGGCCTCGACCCGGTCGGCCGCGACGAGATGCTCGGCCTGATCCGCCGTGTCCACACCGACTTCGGCATCTCGGTCCTGGTCACCTCCCACCTGCTGGGCGAGCTGGAGCGCACCTGCGACCACGTCGTCGTCATCGACGGCGGCAAGCTCCTGCGTTCCAGCTCCACCACCGACTTCACCCAGACCACGACCACCCTCGCGATCGAGGTCACCGACAGCGACGAGCACCCCGACGGCACCCGCGCGGTGCGCGACGCGCTCCACGCGCGCGGGGTGCAGACCGAGGACGGCACCGGCCTGCCGGGCGCGGGACACGTCCTGCTGCTCACCGCGCAGGGCGAGGAGACGTACGACCTGGTGCGGGACGTGATCGCGGACCTCGGCCTCGGCCTGGTGCGCATGGAACAGCGCCGGCACCACATCTCGGAGGTCTTCCGGGACGACGAACAGCGCGACGGACAGCGGAAGGAGGCGGTCGGCCATGGCAGTTGAGCAGCCCATGCGAGCGCCCGTCACGTCGTCGGGTGACCAGACCCGCATCCACAACATCGGCTACCGCACCTACGACGGCCCCCGCCTCGGCCGTGCCTACGCCCGCCGTTCGCTGTACTCGCAGTCCCTGCGCGGCGCCTACGGCCTCGGCCGCTCGGTGAAGTCCAAGGTGCTGCCGATGCTGCTGTTCGTGGTGATGTGCGTGCCCGCGGCCATCATGGTCGCCGTGGCGGTCGCCACCAAGGCCAAGGACCTGCCCGTCGACTACACGCGTTACGCCATCATCATGCAGGGCGTGATCAGCCTGTACGTCGCCTCACAGGCACCCCAGTCCGTCTCGCGCGACCTGCGCTTCAAGACCGTGCCGCTGTACTTCTCGCGGCCCATCGAGACGGCCGACTACGTCCGCGCCAAGTACGCGGCGCTGGCCTCGGCCATGTTCGTCCTGACCGCCGCACCGCTGCTCGTGCTCTACGTCGGGTCGCTGCTGGCCAAGCTGGACTTCGCCGACCAGACCAAGGGATTCGCACAGGGACTCGTTTCCGTGGCACTGCTCTCACTGCTCTTCGCCGGCATCGGCCTGGTCATCGCCGCCGTCACCCCGCGCCGCGGCTTCGGCATAGCGGCCGTGATCGCCGTGCTGGTCATCTCCTACGGCGCGGTCTCCACCCTCCAGGCCATCGCGGACGCCCAGAACAACACCAGCGCGATCCCCTGGATCGGGCTGTTCTCGCCGGTCACCCTGATCGACGGCGTGCAGACCGCCTTCCTGGGCGCGACCTCCGCGGCCCCCGGCGCCGTCGGCCCCGGCACCGGACAGGGCGTCGTCTACGTCCTCGTCCTCCTGGGCCTCATCGCCGCCGCCTACGGCCTTCTGCTGCGCCGCTACAAGAAGGTGGGACTGTGACCACGCCCGGCCCGTCGCCCGCCACGACCCTTCCAAGGAATGGGCTGCGTCCATGACCACTCTTTCCATCGACCACGTCTCCCGCTGGTTCGGCAACGTGGTCGCCGTCAACGACATCACCATGACGATCGGCCCCGGTGTCACCGGCCTGCTCGGCCCGAACGGCGCCGGGAAGTCCACGCTGATCAACATGATGGGCGGCTTCCTCGCCCCCTCCACCGGCTCCGTCACCCTCGACGGGCAGCCGGTGTGGCGCAACGAGCAGATCTACAAGCACATCGGCGTCGTCCCCGAGCGGGAGGCGATGTACGACTTCCTCACCGGCCGCGAGTTCGTCGTCGCCAACGCCGAGCTGCACGGCCTCGGGGCCAAGGCGGCACAGAAGGCGCTGGCCACGGTCGAGATGGAATACGCGCAGGACCGGAAGATCTCCACCTACTCCAAGGGCATGCGCCAGCGTGTGAAGATGGCGAGCGCCCTCGTGCACGACCCGTCCCTGCTCCTGCTGGACGAGCCGTTCAACGGCATGGACCCGCGCCAGCGCATGCAGCTGATGGACCTGCTGCGGCGCATGGGCGACGAGGGCCGCACGGTGCTGTTCTCCTCCCACATCCTGGAGGAGGTCGAGCAGCTCGCCCGGCACATCGAGGTGGTCGTCGCCGGGCGGCACGCGGCCAGCGGCGACTTCCGCAAGATCCGGCGCCTGATGACCGACCGACCGCACCGCTACCTGGTGCGCTCCAGCGACGACCGCGCCCTCGCGGCCGCGCTGATCGCCGATCCCTCGACGTCCGGCATCGAGGTCGACCTCGCCGAGGGCGCGCTGCGCATTCAGGCCGTCGACTTCGGCCGCTTCACGACCCTGCTGCCGCGAGTGGCCCGGGACCACGGCATCCGGCTGCACACGGTCTCGCCGTCCGACGAGTCCCTCGAGTCCGTCTTCTCGTACCTGGTCGCGGCGTAGGAGGCCGAAGATGTACGACCCCACAGTCGCCCGGCTCACCTACCGGGCCCTGCTCGGCCGTCGCCGGGCCCTCATCCTCGGCGCGCTGCCGCTGCTGCTGATCGTCATCGCCGTGGTCGTCCGCGCGCTGACCGGTGCCGACGACCAGACCGCGGTGAACGTCCTGGGCGGGTTCGCGCTCGCCACCATGGTGCCGATCATCGGCGTCATCGCCGGTACCGGCGCGATCGGCCCGGAGATCGACGACGGCTCGGTGGTGTACCTGCTGTCCAAGCCGCTGAAGCGGCCGACGATCATCTTCACCAAGCTGATCGTGGCGATCGCGGTGACCATGGTGTTCTCGGCGGTCCCCACGCTGGTCGCCGGGCTGATCCTCAACGGCAACGGGCAGCAGATAGCGGTGGCCTACACGGTGGCCGCGCTGGTCGCCTCCATCGCCTACGCGGCGCTGTTCCTGCTGCTGGGCACCGTCTCCCGGCACGCGGTGGTCTTCGGCCTGGTCTACGCGCTGGTCTGGGAGGCGCTGTTCGGCTCCCTGGTGCCCGGAGCGCGCACCCTGAGCATCCAGCAGTGGGCCCTGGCCGTGGCGCACAAGGTCGCGGGCGGTGACCTGGTCACCTCCGACGTCGGGCTGCCGACGGCGATGGTGCTGCTGGTACTCGTGACCGTGCTGGCCACCTGGTACGCCGGGCAGAAGCTGCGGGCCCTGACCCTGGCCGGCGAGGAGTGAGGCCCCGCCCCCGTCAAGGCCGGGCGATCCTCGCCCGGCCTTGACGGGGGCTTCACCTGTGAGTGTGCACACTGGGCAAAGCGGACGAACGACCTGGAGGACGGGGATGGCGCGCGAGAGGCCGGAACACGACGGCCGGGAAGGGACCGGCGACGACTGGGACGACGTGATCCTCGACGCGGACTTCATACGGTCCGCCGAGACCGCCGAGCCGTCCGCCCGGGCCCGTATGCTCGCCGCACGCTGGCGCCGCGAGGCGCCCGAGCCGCAGCCCTGGCGTTCCGACGAGCCGCCCGCGGGCTGGTTCTTCAGCAAGGTGCGCCGCCGCAGGTGGCGGCGGCGCTGACCGGACCGTGGGCGGCCGGGCGACGGGCCCGGGGCGCAGTGCGCGAGCCGGTGGGCAGCCGCTAATTCAGTGGCGTCGACGTCGCTCGCCACGGCACAGTGGTGGTGTCCGCAGCGCCGGGGCGAGCCGGCGCCACGTTCTGGGAGAGGAACTGGGCGATGTCGATGCACGGCAGTACGCCGAGCTCCCGACAGGGCAGCCCGCGGCGGGCTCCGGAGTAGTTCTCACCGCTCCGTCGAGCACGCCCCGCACGGGGAGCTGCCCGGGGCGGCCGCTTCGAGCACGCGACGCACTGTCGCGTGGGCCGCCCACCCGGAGGATTGGCCGAGTGGCAAGGCACCGGCTTGGTTCAAGCCGTGGTCGGGGTCAACCCGCGCACGTTCGATCCGTGCATCCTCCGCAGAGACCGAAAGCCGGCAAGGAGCGAAAGCTCAGCGCAGGAACCGTTCCAGCACCACCGCGATGCCGTCCTCCTCGTTGGATGCCGTCATCTCGTCCGCGACCGCCTTGAGTTCCTCGTGGGCGTTGGCCATGGCCACGCCGTGGGCGGCCCAGGCGAACATCGGGATGTCGTTGGGCATGTCGCCGAAGGCGAGCGTGTCGGCGGCCTTGAGGCCCAGCCGCCGCGCGGCGAGCGAGAGGCCCGTCGCCTTCGACAGGCCGAGGGGGAGGAGTTCGACGATGCCCTCGCCGGCCATGGTGACCGACACGAAGCCGCCCGCGGCCTGGAGGGCCACCTCGGCCAGCTCGTCGTCGGAGAGGGTCGGGTGCTGGACGTAGATCTTGTTGAGCGGTGCGCTCCACAGGTCCGAGGCGTCCGTGAACGGAGTGGCCGGCAGGGTGCCCGTGAGGGCGTAGCCGGGGCCGACGAGCACCTCGCCGTCCAAGCCGTCCCGGCTCGCCGCCAGGTACAGCGGGCCGACCTCCGCCTCGATCTTGGCCAACGCCACCCCGGCCAACTGTCTGTCCAGGGTCACCGAGGTCAGCAGACGGTGCTCCCCGGCGTGGTAGACCTGGGCGCCCTGACCGCAGACGGCGAGGCCGTCGTAGCCGAGGTCGTCGAGGATGTGCCGGGTCCAGGGGACGGCGCGGCCGGTGACCACGATGTGCGCCGCACCCGCCGCGGTGGCCGCGCCGAGCGCCTCACGGGTGCGGAGCGAGACCGACTCGTCGGAGCGCAGCAGCGTGCCGTCCAGGTCGGTCGCTATGAGCCGGTAGGGAAGGCCGCCGGACACCTCGCCGGCGGCCTCGGGAGCGGAGGCGGTCACTTGGCCACCGGCTCCAGGACCTCCCGGCCGCCGAGGTAGGGACGCAGCACCTCGGGCACGCGCACGGAACCGTCGGCCTGCTGGTGGTTCTCCAGGATCGCGACGATGGTGCGCGGCACGGCGCACAGCGTGCCGTTGAGCGTGGCCAGCGGCTTGACCTGCTTGCCGTCCCGGACGCGGATCTGCAGCCGGCGGGACTGGAACTCGGTGCAGTCCGACGTGGAGGTCAGCTCGCGGTACTTGCCCTGGGTGGGGATCCACGCCTCGCAGTCGAACTTGCGTGCGGCCGAGGCGCCCAGGTCGCCGGAGGCGACGTCGATGACGCGGAAGGGCAGCCCCAGCGAGGTCAGCCACTGCTTCTCCCACTCCAGCAGCCGCCGGTGCTCCTCCTGCGACTCCTCGGGAGCGACGTAGGAGAACATCTCGACTTTGTCGAACTGGTGCACGCGGAAGATGCCGCGGGTGTCCTTGCCGTGCGAGCCGGCCTCGCGGCGGAAGCACGGCGAGAAGCCCGCGTAGCGCAGCGGCAGGCGCTCGGCGTCGATGATCTCGTCCATGTGGTAGGCCGCCAGCGGCACCTCGGACGTGCCGACCAGGTAGAGGTCGTCCCTGTCGAGGTGGTAGACGTCCTGGGCGGCCTGGCCGAGGAAGCCCGTGCCGGCCATCGACTGGGGGCGGACCAGCGCCGGGGTCAGCATCGGGGTGAAGCCGGCCGCCGTCGCCTGCGCAATCGCCGCGTTCACCAGGGCCAGCTCCAGCAGGGCGCCGACGCCGGTGAGGAAGTAGAAGCGGGAACCGGAGACCTTCGCGCCGCGCTCGACGTCGATCGCGCCGAGGAGCTGGCCGAGCTCCAGGTGGTCCTTGGGCTCGAAGCCCTCGGCGGCGAAGTCGCGGATGGTGCCGTGCGTCTCCAGCGTGGCGAAGTCCTCCTCACCGCCGACGGGGACGTCGGGGTGCACGAGGTTGCCGAGCTGGAGCAGCAGCTCCTGGGTCTCGGCGTCCGCCGCGTCACGCTCGGCGTCGGCCGCCTTGACGTCGGCGGCGAGCTGGCTCGCCTTCTTCAGCAGCTCGGCCTTCTCGTCGCCGGAGGCCTTGGGGATGAGCTTGCCCAGCGCCTTCTGCTCGGCGCGCAGCTCGTCGAAGCGGACGCCGGACGACCTGCGCCGCTCGTCGGCAGACAGGAGGGAGTCGACGAGCGCGACGTCCTCTCCACGGGCGCGCTGGGAAGCGCGCGCACGGTCGGGGTCCTCACGGAGCAGGCGAAGGTCAATCACGCGGTCAAGGCTACCGGTGCGGCGTTCCCGCTCACGACCCAGTATTCCGAACCGCGCGTCTCCCTGTCGTACACACCGTTACGGATGAATTGCGCAGTGTGTCAATAAAGCGACGTGTCGCTCCCTGGAAGGGGCAGGCGGTGTACGCCTGGTTGACTGGACTTCCTTGTGGGAGACGGGACTTGAAGACCACGTTGTCCACAGGAATCCACACCGGCCCGTGAGTTATCCACAGGCTGTGTGCAAGATCTGTGGACTTCGGAATTGATCACTCCGGAAGCGTCGCGCGGAAGGAAGAATTCCCGGCTCAAACCGGTCCGACACCCACTTTCGGGTGGAAACGGGTCGCCCCAAAAGATGAACCAGAGGAAACGGGTGGACGAAGGGTGACCCACGGGGTGATGGCCCGGCTTGCGGGTCGTAGGGCGATTTGTCGACCGAGTCGCCCTCTGGTGTCGACTTGTCCCCAGGTCGATCAGCCTACCTGTGGATAACTTCTGTGGATAACGAAGATCTGCAGGTAGGACCGGTCTCACACGGTCAGAAACAGCTAGAAGCGACCGTCCTGGCAGCGCGCCACCCAGTCCGCCGCCGCCACGAACTCCTCGTCCGAGGTCCCCGCGAACGGCGGCCGTACGTCCGCCACCCCGATGTCCGCACGCGGGTAGGAGCCGAGGAAACGCACCTGTAGACAGATCCGCTTCAGGCCCATCAGGGTCTCCGCCATCCGGCGGTCGCTGATGTGGCCCTCGGCGTCGATGCAGAAGCAGTAGTTGCCGATGCCGGCGCCCGTCGGCCGGGACTGCAGCAGCATGAGGTTGATGCCGCGGGAGGCGAATTCGCCCAGCAGGTCCCGCAGGGCGCCCGGGTGGTCGTCGCGCTGCCACAGGACCACGGAGGTCTTGTCCGCGCCGCTCGGGGCGGCGGGCCGGGCCGGCCGGCCGACCAGTACGAACCGGGTCTGCGCGTTCTCGGCGTCGTGGATCTCCGTCTCCAGCGGCTCCAGCCCGTACCGCTCGGCCGCGAACTCGCCGGCGAAGGCGGCGTCGTAGCGGCCCTCCTGGACCAGGCGCGCGCCGTCCGCGTTGGAGGCGGCGGACTCCCATACGGCGTCCGGCAGATGCGCCTTCAGCCAGTTGCGCACCTGCGGCTGGGCGGCGGGGTGGGCGGTGACCGTCTTGATGTCGGACAGTTTGGTGCCCGGCCTGACCAGCAGCGCGAAGGTGATCGACAGCAGCACCTCGCGGTAGATCATCAGCGGCTGACCGGCGACCAGCTCGTCGAGCGTCGTGGTGATGCCACCCTCGACGGAGTTCTCGATCGGCACGAACGCGGCCTCGGCCTCACCGTTGCGGACCGCGTCGAGCGCGGACTGCACGGACACGTACGGGACCAACTCCCGGGTGGCCGCTTCGGGAAGCGTGCGCAGGGCGACTTCGGTGAAGGTCCCCTCGGGGCCGAGATACGCATAGCTCGCTGGCATGACCTCACCCTAATGGCCGCGACGGAACTCGGCCCATGTGTCTCATAGCGCCCCTCCCGGGGGTGACCCGTCCGGCGCACTCGAGCGCCCGGCCGGGACGCTCGCCCGGCCGGGGATGACCGCCCGATGTGTATGACCGGCGCGCCCCGGCTGTCAGCCCTCCAGCAGTCGCTGCCCCACGTACTCGCCCTTGGCCGCCCCGCCCGGCACGGCGAACAGACCGCTCGCCTCGTGCCGGATGTACTCCGACAGCGCGTCACCGCGGTCCAGCTTGCGTTGCACCGGCACGAAGCCCCGCAGCGGGTCCGCCTGCCAGCAGATGAAGAGCAGGCCCGCGTCCGGGGTGCCGTCGGCGCCCAAGCCGTCGTGGTACGAGAAGGGGCGCCGGAGCATGGCGGCGCCGCCGTTCTGGTCGGGCCGGGTGATGCGGGCGTGGGCGTTGATCGGGACGACGTAGGAGCCGTCCTTGCCGGTCTTCTCCAGATCCATGGCGGTCGTCTCGGTGCCACCGCTGAGTGGCGCGCCGTCGGACTTGCGGCGCCCGATGACGTTCTCCTGCTGCGTGAGCGACAGCTTCTCCCAGTCGTCCAGGAGCATGCGGATGCGGCGTACGACGGCGTAGGAGCCGTATGCCATCCAGGCAGGCTCGCCGTTCGCGGGGACGAAGAGTCGCTGGTCGAAGTCGGCGTCGGCCGGCTTCGGGTTGCGGGTGCCGTCGATCTGGCCCATGAGGTTGCGGGCCGTCATGGGGTGAGCGGTGGCGCCCGGGGAGCGGTTGAAGCCGTTCATCTGCCAGCGGACGCGGGCGGCGCCGCCCGCGTCCTTCTGGATCGCGCGCAGTGCGTGGAAGGCGACCAGCGCGTCGTCGGCGCCGATCTGCACCCACAGGTCGCCGTTGCTGCGTGCCTTGTCGAGGTGGTCGGAGGAGAAGTCGGGCAGCGGGTCGAGGGCGGCCGGCCGCTGCTTCTGGAGGTTCGTGCGGTCGAAGAAACTGTTTCCGAAGCCGAAGGTGATCGTGAGCGAGGACGGACCCGCGTCCCGGGCGACGGCGGTGTCGTCGTGCGTGGCCGGCTCGCCCGCCATCAGCCGTTCGGCCGTCGCCGACCAGCGGCGCAGCAGGGCCGCCGCCTCCCTGCGGCCCGCCCCGGCCGCCAGGTCGAAGGCGACGAGGTGGCCGCAGGCCTGGAGGGCGTCGGTGATGCCGGGCTGATGTTTCCCGTGAAACATCACCCGGTTCGAGCCGAGCGAGGTGAGCGGGGCGGCGCCGGCGGGCGCTGCCGCGTACCCCGCGGCCGCGCCCGCCGCGCCGAGGACGATCCCGGCCGCGCCGGCTGTGCCGAGCAGCCGCCGACGCGACACGCCCGTCGCGGGTGAGGCGTTCTCGGGGGCGGACTGCCGGGGCAGAAGGCCTGACACGGTGGCCTTGGGGGTGGACTGGTCGGTCATGGTGGTGCTCAGCCGATCTGCGCGTTCTTGGTGACGGTCACCTGGTCGATGTCGGAGGTCCGCACGGTCACGGCGACCTTCCAGTCGCCGGCCATGGGGATCTGCACTCCGCTCGCCGCCCAGTGCCCGGTGGTGATGTGGTCGGGGGCCACCGGCAGCGGCCCGATCTTCTTCGCGGTCAGGGTGAAGGCGACCTTGACCTCGGGGATGTCGAACGCCCGCCCGTTGGGCCGCTGCACATAGAGGTGCAGCTCGTTGCCGCCCGCGCGCGCGGGGTCGATGTCGAGCCGTACGACACCCTTGCCGTTCTGGCCGCCGGTGTCGAACGGCATGTCGAGGGTGACCGCCCCCGCCGAGGACGAGGACGAGGATGACGCCGAGGAGGTCGTGGCGGCCTTGGCCTCCTCCTCCGTGCGGCCCGGTTCGGTCTGCGTCAGCACGGTGGTGACGGCGAGCAGCACGACGGCGACACCGGCCTCCATCAGCACGGAGCGGCGCAGCCCGAACCGGTTGGGGTCGGCGTCGCGCACCCGCTTCTGCCGTGCGGCGTCCACGGCGGCCTGTTGCCGGGCGAGCTGAGCGGCCCGCCGCGAGTCGCCGCCGGCGGAGCTCCTCCCGCCTGCCGCGCCCTTGCTGACGGCCTGGGGCGTCTTCTCCGCCAGGGAAGCGCTTGCACGTTCCTCCGTCCGCGCGGCGGGGACGGCCTCGCCGGCCACTGTGTGCGCGAGCCGTCCCGTCCAGCGGCGGGAGAACCAGGCGATTCCGACCAGCAGCAGCACGAGCCCGATCTTGAGCAGGAGGAGCTGCCCGTAGCGGGTACCGGTCAGCGCGGACCAGGAGCCGACCTGGCGCCAGGCCTGATAGGTGCCGGTGGCGATCAGCGTGAGCACGGCACCGAAGGCGATGCGGGAGAAGCGGCGTACGGCCGAGGCCTCGACCGGGGTGTCCGAAGGCGCCCGGTACAGCGAGACCACCAGCGCGACGAGCCCGCCGAGCCAGGCGGCCACGGCCAGCAGATGGACGACGTCGACCGGCATCGCGATGCCCGCCTGCAGGCCGACCGAGGCGTGCTCGGCCATCGCCCAGGTCGCCGCGAGCCCGGCGGCGACCACGGTGCCGCCGATCGCGAGTCCGAAGGTCAGATCGCGCTTCTCCTCCTCGTCCCGCTTCTCGTAGGCGCCGAAGAGCACCGCCACGAACAGGGCCGCCGCGGCGAGCAGCAGCAGCCGGGAGACCAGCGCCGCGCCCGTCTTGGTCTGGAGCACCTGCCCGAGCAGGTCCAGGTCGAAGATGGCCCCGACCTTCCCGGAGGTGGTGTAGGAGCCGCGCAGGAGCAGCAGAGCGAGCGTCGCCGCGGTGAGCGCGACCCAGCCGGAGACGACGAGCCGCTGCAGGGCCCGCACCCCGGCTCCGCGCTGCCAGCAGGCCAGCACGAAGGCGGCCCCGCCCGCCAGGACGGTGAAGCCGGCGTACGAGACGTACCGACCGAGCCCGTACAGCCAGCCGACGACCCCGCCGCCCACGTCCTGGCCGCCGACCGCGACCGAGGTCTTGGAAGGGGCGCCGACGGAGAAGGTGTAGGCGCCGCCGACGGGGTGGCTGTCGTCGGAGATCACCTGGTAGGAGACGGTGTAGGTGCCGTCGGGAAGCCCGCCGTGCAGCCGGACGGCGTACGTGGTCCCGCTGACGTTGGACGGCTTTCCGGCGTCGACGCGCGTGCCCTTGGGGTCGAGCACGCGCACCGAGTCGTCGTTCATGGCGACCTTCTCGGAGAAGGTCAGCGAGACCTGGGTGGGTGCCTTGTCGACCACCACCCCCTGCTGGGGGTCGCTGCCCGTCAGCGCGGCGTGCGCGGAGGCGGGACCGGCACCGGCCAGGAGCATGCCGGTGACGGCGATGAGCAGCAGTACCAGGGTCCGGACGCGGGGAGCGGTGGTCTGCGTCAAGGTGATCCCTTCCTCAGTGGCCGGTCGCGGGGTCGTACGTGGCGGACTTCACCGGCATCTCGACCTTGAGGGTGCCGGACTTGGCGAAGTGCAGTTCGACCGTGACCGTCTGGCCCTGCTCGGGCTTGTGCCTGAGCTCGTCGAACATCAGGTGGTTGCCGCCGCTTCGGAACACGAGCCGGCCGTGTGCGGGGACGGCGAGGCGGTCGACCTCGCGCATCGCCCCGCCCTCGGTCTCGTGCACGGTGACGTCGCCCGCGGCGTCGCTCGTGACCGAGGTCAGCTCGTCCTTGGCGTCGCCCTTGTTGACTATCGTCAGGAACCCCGCCGCCATGGAGGCCGAGACCGGCTGGGGCATGTAGGAGGAGCTGACGGACAGCTCGGCCCGGCCGCTCCCGGATTCCGAGCCGGCGGCCGAGCCGCCGCACCCGGTCAGCAGCACGGTCCCGGCGAGGACGGCGCCGACCAGGGCGGTGCCGGTCCGGACCCGGCGGGCCAGGGCCACGCCGTTCGGGGCCGCTGCGGTACCGGCATCGCCGGGCACGGCTGTCGCCATGGAGGGATCCGGAGTCGCCGGGCGCCTCACGGGTTCTCCCCCTTGATGATCTTGGGGAGGTCCTTGGTGTAGTCGTCGACGGTGGCGTCCTCGCCGTAGACCACGTAGCCCTGGTCGTTCTTCGGCGAGAAGGCCATCACCTGGGTGCCGTGCACCGAGACGAGCTTGCCGTTCTTGTCCTTCTTCGTCGGCTCGATGGCGATGCCGACGCTGCGCGCCCCGGCCTGGATGGTGGCGAAGTCACCGGTCAGGCCGATGAACTGGGTGTCGATGCCCTTGAGCCATGTGCCGAGCTCGGCCGGGGTGTCGCGCCCGGGGTCGGTGGTGACGAACACCACCCGCAGCTTGTCCTGCTCCGCCTTGGGCAGCGCCTTCTTGGCGACCGCCAGGTTGTTCATCGTCAGCGGGCAGATGTCGGGGCAGTGGGTGTAGCCGAAGTAGAGGAGCGTGGGCCTGCCCGCGGTCTCCTTGCGAAGGTCGAACTTCTTGCCGTGCGTGTCGGTGAGTACCAGGTCAGGCTTCTCGAACGGCTGGTCGAGGACCGTCGCGGCCTTGTGCGAGGTCTCCTCGGAGACGACGGCGACGGGCTTGTCGCTGTTGTCGCCGCTGCCGCAGGCGGAGAGGGTCAGCGTGGTGGCGGCGAGCAGCACTGCCGCGGCGAACGTCTTCTTGCGCATAGAAAAATGTCCCAGATGTAAAGATCTCCGGCGCACCGGGGTCGTACGCAAGAGTCGCATGACCCCGGTGCGCGGTACGGATGAACAGATCAGGCGCTCGCGCGCCGACGGCCGGCGAGCACGCCGTAGGCCACGCCCGCCGCGCCGATCACGATGCCCACGACGCCGAGGACGCGGGCGGTGGTGTCACTGTCGCTCTTCGAGGCGGCGGTGGTGTCCTGGGCGGCGGGCTTGGAGTCGTCGGTGGCGTTCTGCGCGGCCGCCCCCTGTGCGTCGCCGTCCGAGGCCGCGGCGGCCAGTTGCAGCACCGGCGCCGGGTTCTCGGGCTCGGCCTGGCCCTTCTGCGGCACCTCGATCCAGCGGACGACCTCCTTGTTGGAGTACGTCTGCAGCGTCTTGAAGACGAGCTGGTCGGTGTCCTCGGGCAGCTGGCCGATGGAGACCGGGAACTTCTGGAAGTAGCCCGGCTTGATGCCGTCGCCGTCGGCGGTCCAGGTGACCTTGGTGACGGCCTCGGAGATCTCCTCGCCGTGCATCTGCAGCGGCTTGGCCAGCTTGGACTTGGTGACGTCGATCTTCCAGCCGTCCATCGGCTGCGGCATCACCGAGGCCAGCGGGTGGTCGGTGGGGAAGTTGACCTCGAGCTTGGTGGTGGAGGCGTTGTCGCGCTCGTTGGGGACCTTGAAGTCGACGACGGCGTAGCCGCCCTTGGCGGGCGTGCCCTCCGGCTGCACGGAGACGTGCGCGAACGCGGGGACGGACACGGCGAGGACGGCCGTGCCGGCGAGGGCGCCGACGGTGGCGAACCGAGAGGTCTTGCGGCTGATGGCCTTCATGGCAGAGAGCACTCCACTTCGAGTGAGTTCCGGTGGGCACCGGCGGCGTGCCGTCCCGGGCGGATGCCGGTGGCGTTCCGGTGGACAGCGGTTGCTTCCGGTGGCGAAGAGGGAGGCGCGTGCGCGGGGGAGGCCGACGGTGCGGAGCTCCCGGGAACGGGCACGCGCGCGTGCC
>NZ_MUBM01000299.1 GCF_002154505.1 Streptomyces carpinensis
CCGAGGACCTCCGCAGGCCCTGGGAACAGTCCGCCCGGCCCGGCCGCCTCACCCCCGCCCGCGTCCGCCGGGGATTCCGCGGCCTCCACGGGAAGACGCCTCAGCCAGCCTGCGCACCGAAATCCAGTACGGCAGGCCCCGGTCGGCCGGCGGGCTCGAAGAACAGGCGCCGAGCCCGCGAGCACCCCGTCGGAAAACAAAACAAAACGGACACTGCGAAGCCCGCCTCAAAGCGGCAGGCAGCATAAACGCCAAGCTCAGGGGTGAGCGAACAACGCCTGCGCCGCATGGCCGCTAACTATGCGTGCACTGACGGGGGGTTCATCGACGCGCTGGCGGCAATGGTCACCGACCGACCGGAGGGCTGGTGGGAGGAGTATCGAGGACTGCTGCCCACGCCGTTCCTGGACATCGCTGAGCTTGAACACCACGCCACGTTCCGGCGAGATGTGGAGTTTCTCTTCATCCCCGGCCTACTTCAGACACCCGAGTACGCCCGCGCCGCCTTCTCTTCCAGAGTCCCCGAACTTCCCGAGGAGGAACTGGAGCTGCGCGTGCGGCATCGTATGCAGCGCAAGGCGATCCTGACGGGACCTGATCCCACTCCATACGAGGCGGTTGTTCACGAGGCGGCACTACGCATCAGAGTCAGCGACCGCGCCACGTCACGAGCCCAACTCTTCCGCGTTCTCGAGCTCTCTGAGGCAGACCATGTCACCGTGCGGGCCATCCCACTCGACTTGGACGGCTTCGGTGGAGCATGGAGCCCGATGATGCTGGCGGGTGGTGCCGTACCCAAGCTGGACACGGCCGTCCGCGACGCGCCTCACGGCACTGGCTTCATCGATTCAGAGGCACAACTCGGCGTCTTCCGAACACTTTTTCGTAGAGTGCAAGCGGTGTCGCTCGACCCGATCCGTTCGCGTGAATTCATCCACAGACTGGCCAAGGAGCTGTGAGACCCACCGTGATCATTACCGACAACTGGCGGAAGTCCTCCCACTCCGGTGGCGGCGACGGCAACAACTGCGTAGAGATCGCCAACTCCCCCACCCGCATAGCCATCCGCGACTCAAAAGCCCCGGCTCGGGCCGCCCTCACCTTCCCGGCCGACGCCTTCAGCACCTTCCTCGAAGCCCTCAAGGAGGAGGGATCTCCGTGGTAAGGCAGGCCGCGCCGCCTACGCATGTCCCAGTCGGCGCAGCAACTGCCATCACTGGTCGGATTCTTCGGCACCCGTGATGCGCAGGTACCCCGGGCCGAGTCCGTACTCCGACACGAACTCGGCCAGGCTGTCCGCGACTCTCTCGAATCGGCGGCTCTCCCACCAGGAAGTCAGCATGTCGGGGTAGGTCCAGATCGAGCCGTCTCGGCGGTTGGCCAGCACAGGATTCTCGTTGACCTTCCCGACGACGAACCAGTCCCCCGGATCCTCGGGAACTTTGACCATGCCCGGCGAGATCAACGCCTGCGACCTCTCGGCGAACTTACGGTCGAGGATCACCACCGACCCCATGACGGCCCCGTCGGCAGCCGACAAGAAGTCCAGGTACTCCTCGGGAGCATCCAGCTCCGGCCGCCGGTGGACGCCGGCCGGAACCGAGTTGAAGATGCTCCACTCCCCGCCGGAGTCGAGGACTTCACGAATTCTCGCAAGAGTCTGCTTGAACTCATCGGTGATCTTCATCCCACTCGTGCCCTCGTCGCCCATGAAGGACACGCTCCATGAATCCGTTTAGACAGTCCGCCACTTCCCGAGCCGGATAGACCAATGCCTTGGCCCGGATATCGCTCATCTCGCCGAGAGCCTCACGCAGCATGAGCCGGCCGTTGACGGCTTCCGACTGGAGACTCTCGACGAATTCTGTTTCGATCTCCGACTCGAACAGTGGAGCACCGGTGAGCCGACCGATGGCCTGCTGAAACCCCTCAGCGACCGCCGCGGCACGCTCGGCGCGCGCCTTCCGGGCGTTGCGACTGGAGCCGGAGCGCCCTTACGGACCCACCACCCGGGCATACACCTCGTCGTACGTCTCCGGGGACATGGCGAGCCTGCCCTGGTCGTCCACGAAGAAGGCACCACTGTCGAAGCATTCATTGAACGTGGTGACCATCTGCTCGATCGTCGAGAATTCGATCTCGGTCGGCTCACCCACAAGAACGCCCGCCACCACGGCTTCCTCACCAGGAGTCCACACGGCCGCGTAAAGGTCACCGCCGCCGCTTCCCAGCAATGGCACCCAGTGACTGCCCAGCGCATCGTCCCCCGTGTAGGCGGTCCTCATGCGCATGCCCTCCTCGAGGGACAGGGGGCTGTAACCGGGAATCACATTGACCTGGTCCTGAATCTGCCCCTGCACGACGGCGATACCGTTACACCAGCGAAACCACTGGGCAACCGATTCCGGGACCTCCTCCCCGAGCACCGATGAAACGTGATCCGCATCCACTCCCGGAACCATCCACGCCACCACAGGCCTGTCCAGGGCTTCCAGCCGGCCGCGCAACCGCTCGAACTCCGCATCCAGCATCTTCAACCGGCTCCCTACTTGGTTCGCACATAGTACGGGTCACCA
The DNA here is from genome assembly GCF_002154505.1 of Streptomyces carpinensis. GTDB lineage: Bacteria > Actinomycetota > Actinomycetes > Streptomycetales > Streptomycetaceae > Streptomyces > Streptomyces carpinensis. Next base: position 2,577 of record NZ_MUBM01000299.1, read on the forward strand.
TTATTGACCCCGTTGTCACGCAGGAAGGGCCACAGAGATTCTCGCCCATGCGTCGTGTTCTGCACGCGGTTGATCAGCCTCAGCGTCGCACCCGCACCACCCTGTGTTGTCGACGCGAAGGGAAACTCCTCCCAGGACAACGCGCCGCCGTTTGCATCGGTACCCAGGTCGCCTGGCCGCGGCTGTCCTGCCTGCGCGGCGTTGCGGTTCGCTCTGATGTTGGACCGACCCGTGAGACGGTTCACTATCGGGCTCTCCCCATTGGCCATGGCGTTGTCGAAGTTGTCGGCGACATCGGGGAAACGCGCCCTGTCGATCTCGTGGACCGGCATGGCAGTAGCTTCCCCGGAGGAGTCGACGGCGAATACACGTGGAGCACCACACCCGCACGGCTTGCCGGCCGAGTTGTAGCCGGTACCGCAGTTGTGGACGAGAACCGGTGCGTCTCCCGCCACCACGTAATACGTGTGCAGGCTGCCGATGGTCAGGTCGTACGTCGTGGTGTTCGCGTGGTAGAGGCGGACACCGGTGACCTCGGTGGTACCGGTCGGCGTCTGGAGGACGTCACCGGGTTTCAGGTCCTTCGCCTCGACGAAGGCCGACCGGGTCTCGTCGTAGAAGGGGTGGTGGAAGGTCGTCGTCAGGTGTGCGTTCCGAGCGTCGGCCGTGCTGACCGCCGCCACCGGCTCCTGCGCGTCACCGTGCCCGTGGCCGCCCGACAGGGCGCCCAGCACCGCCGCCGAAGCCGCCAGGCCGAAGGCCGCCTTGCGGGCCGCCCTCTTGGCCACGGACTTGGCCGCGGCCTTCGCACCGGCCTTCACCGACTTCTTGTCCGCGGACTTACCCGCGTCCTTGATCGTCACATCCACGAAGTCGTGGTCCGTGTGCGTGACGATCACGTCGGTGACCTCGTGCGCCTCCGTGCCGGTGGCCCCCGGGACGGCGTTGGCGATGCTGTCGCCCACCTTGACCTGGTCGATGGCCTTGGTCGTGCCGTCGGCCATCAGCACCCGGGTCGCCCCGGTGAAGCTGTGCGGTCCGCCGATCCGGCAGCTCGGCCCGGACTCCTCAGCGGCACCACCCGGCCCGTCTTCCGAGTGCGACTGAGCCCTGGTCCCGGCCCCCTCCGACTCCGCTGCCGACGCCGCTCCGTCCGTGGCGTCCGCCGCTGCCGATTCCTCGACGTCGGTCGCCCCCTTGCCGAACAGACCGCCGACGACCTTCATCGCCTTCGGCGCGACCTTCGAAAGGATCTTGCCGCCCAGGCTGCCCAGGGCGCCGCCCACGGCGCCCGAGACCGCGCCCTCGACCGCCGAGCCCGCGAAGGCGCCCACGCTGCAGTCGCCGCCCCCGTTCTCCGCGCACTTGAAGCCCTGCTCGACCAGCGAGCCCGCCGCGCCCGCGGCCGCCGCGCAGCCGATGGAGCCGACGCCGCCCGTGATCGCCTCACAGCCCGCGAACACCGCCGTGGAGACCACGAAGGAGGTGATCGCCGCCGCGTGGTGCTTGACGTACTTGGCGGCCGACTTCGCCGCCTTGACCGTGGCGTGGTACGCGGTCCTGGCCGCGTGGGCGACCGCGTGCGCGGCCTTCTTCACCGCGTGCGCGACCTTGTGCGCCGCCTTCTTCACCGCGTGCACCACACGGTGCACCGCGCGCGAGACCTTGTGGTACGCGGAGTGGACCGCATGGACCACCCGGTGGTACGCGCGTCTGACGTGTCTGGCGGCGTAGTGGTACACGCGCCGGACCACCCGCACGGTGGCGTGGTAGTAGTCCCGCACGTGGTGCGCGATCTTGTGCGCCGCGTGCTTGACGGCGTGGACCACCTTGCGGGCCGCGTGCTTGACCGCGTGGTAGACCTTGTGGACCACGTGCTTGACGGCGTGACTCACATGGTGCGCGACCTTCTTCGCGCCGCACACCACGTCGTACCAGGAGCAGTTGCCCGACTCGTCGGTGCCCGCCAGCGGGTTGTCGTCGACGTAGGCGAACGGGTTCGCCGCCACCGAGTTCGGCACCGCGTCCAGCGAGACGCTGTCCTTGTTCAGGAACTGCCCCGTGCCCGGGTCGTACCAACGCGAGGCCGTGCCCACGTTGCCCGTGCCCGGCTCCGTCCACCCCGACTGGAAGCCCAGATGGCCGGTGATCGTGTTCGTCGGCGAGACCACCTTGCCCAGCGGGTCGTAGGACACCGAACCCGCCAGCGAGGTCGCCCCAGAGGTGAAGGTGCCCACCACGTCGCTGTGCTGGTCGGTCAGGGCGAGCACCCCGCTGCCGCCGGCGGGCTTGACGCCGACGACGCCGCCCGCCGGGTCGTAGGTGTAGGTGTTGTCACCGTCCGAGGCGATCGTGTTGTCCGCGCCGGAGTAGGCGAAGGTGCGGGTGGAGCCGACCTCCGTGTCCCGGTCGGAGACGTTCCGGCCGAGCGCGTCCAGCGTGTACGACTGCGAGCCGGCGACGATCTGGCCGCCGAAGGCGTCCGTCCTGTACGCCACCGTCCCGCCGGCCGCCGACGACTCCTGCGTCATCGTGCCGCGCGCCGAGTAGTCGTAGGTGTGCGTGCCGTCCGACGTCAGCTCGTCGCGCTCGTCGTAGGTGTAGACGTCCGAGCCGTTGCGGATGCGGTTGCCCGACGCGTCGTAGGCGTATGACGTCGTCTTCGTGCCGTCGTTCCACGACGTGAGCCGGTTGGCCCAGTCGTAGCCGTAGGTGTTGGTCGACGCGCCCGAGACGCCCGTCGTCGTCTTCGACGTCAGGTTGCCGTTGTTGTCGTAGCCGTAGCCGAAGCTCGCCAGCGTCGAGGCGCCCTGCACCAGGACGTCGCTGGTCAGCTCGTGCGCGCTGTTGTAGCCGAAGGTGCGGGTCTGTCCGGTCGAGCCGTACTTGACCGACCTCAGCTCGTTCAGCACGCCGTACGTGTACGTCAGCTGCGTGCCCGTGGCCGCGTCGTTCAGGGACGACAGGCGGCCGGCCGTGTCGTAGCCGTAGGTCGTCGTGCCCGACGCGTCCGTGCGGGATGTCATCTGACTGTCGTCGTTGTAGGCGAAGCCGGCCGAGCCCGCCGAGCCCGACGCCGTCAGCAGGTCGCTGCGGTCGTCGTAGGTGAACTCGTCGTGCGTGGCGTCCTGGTGGTCCGCCGCTCCGGCGATGCCCGCCTCGTCCGTGTTCGCCGACAGTACGCGGCCGTCCGCGTCGTAGGTGAAGCTCCGCTTGGCCGTGGCCGCGTCGGCGCCCGCGCCGGACATGGTCTTCAGCCGGCCGTTGACGTCGTAGGTCATCGCCGTCGTGACCCCGCCGGGCAGCGTCACGTTCGTCATCTGACCGTCGGCGTCGTAGGCGAAGGTCGTCGTCGAGTCGGCCGCCGAGGTGTACTTGGTGGTGGTCGGCTCGATCACCTTCTCCTGCTGGCCCCACGGCGTGTACGTGTAGCGCCAGGAGTTGCCGCGGCCGTCGGTGAAGCGGGTGCGGTTGCCGGCCGCGTCGTAGCCGAAGGTCGTGGTGATCGACGTGGAGGCGTCGACCGGCTGGATCTCCTGCGTGATGGTGCCGGCCGCGTCGTAGGTGAAGCGGCTGGTGTGGCCGTTGGCGTCCGTGGTGGAGATCATGTTGCCGACGCCGTCGTACGCCTGCGAGGTCTCCCACAGCTTGGTGCCGCTCGCGTCGTAGGACCGCGTGGCCGTCGGATCGCCGTCGGTGTTGTAGTCGGTCGTGGTGTAGGTGCCGTCCGCCAGGGTCGTCTTCGAGACGTTGCCCTCGAAGTCGTATGCGTAGCGCGTGGTGTTGCCCGCGCCGTCGGCGACCGAGGTGACGTCACCGGCCCGGTTGTAGCCGTACGACGTCGTCACACCGCCCGGGGAGGTGGTGGAGGCGACGTGGGCGCCGTAGGGGTTGCCCGCCGTGACCGCGTAGGAGGTGGTGGACGTCAGGGTCCGCGTCGACGGGTAGCGCTCCAGCGTCGTCTGCGTGACCGGCCGGCCCATGAAGTCGTACGTGGCCTGGGTCTGCGCGCCGGTCGGGTCCGTCATCGACAGCTGCTCGCCGTTGGGGTCGTACGTGGCGTGCGTCTTCGTGCCGTCCGCAGCGGTCGTCTGGGCGAGGTTGCCCAGCTGGTCGTACAGGTACGACGTGGTCTTCCCGCCCGGGGTGGTGACGGAGGTCTGGTCGCCCTCGCTGTCGTAGGTGTAGACGGTCGTGCCCGCGTTGGGCGTCGAGGCGCCCGCCGGGGTGTACGGCGGCAGGGTCTCGGAGGCCTTGTTGCCCTCCGCGTCGTACGCCGTGGTCGAGACCAGGCCGTTGGGGTCCTGTTCCTCGACGGCCTCACCGAAGGTGTTGAAGCCGCTTGTGGTCACCGGGCGGACGGTGGAGGCGGTGGTGCCGTCCGGCTCGGCCTGGACGGCGGGCGCGGTGGTGACCGCGAGGTTGCCCGCCTCGTCGTAGGAGTAGTCGGTGGTGTGCTGCTCGGCGTCCGTCATGGACGTCGGCAGGCCCCGCCTGTCGTAGGTGTACTTCGTGGTCTGCGCGTCGGAGGAGCCGACCGTGCCGCCGCCGCGGCCCTTGCCGTACAGGGAGGTCACCTCGGAGGCCGACAGCGCCCGCTGGTAGACCTGCACGTTGGAGACCGCGCCGGGCAGCAGGTCCGTGGGGGCACCCGCGTACTTGGCCTGGCCGATGGTGAGGGGGCCGGTGGCGTTCCACGGCGTGGTGTTCGTGCCCGAGCCGGACAGGGTGCCGTTGACGTAGATCTTGATGGCGCCGGTGGAGGCGTCGAAGACGCCCACGAGCTGGGTCCAGGCACCGGCACTGGGCACGGCGGTGGAGTAGGCCGCCGGGAAGGTGGCTCCGGAGGCGTCCGAGCTCGTCTGCTCCATGCTCCACAGCGGCGCGCTGGTGTGCGCGTAGTTGTACTGGAGCATGAACGCGCTGTTGGTGCCGCCGGTCTGCGCGACGACCGTCTCGTTGTGGTTCGGCAGCGAGCTCATCTTCACCCACGCCGAGACCGTGTAGGAGGCGCTGGTGTCGAGCACCGGCCCGTTCGTGGCGATCTGCTGGCCGGTCGTGCCCGCGAAGTCGGCGGCGCCGTCGCTCCACGTGACGCCGGAGGCGGTGGCGGAGTTGCCGGTGCCGGAGGCGTCGGTGACATGGGTGCCGGAGGTCTGGTCGAGCTTCCACCAGCCCGACGGGTGGCCGGAGGCGTCCCCGTACAGCGTCTCGCTGAGCAGGTTGCCCATGTCGTCGTAGGTGCTGGTGGTGGTGCGGTCGTAGCCGGAGGCGTCGTGGTCGTTCTCGGTGGCGACCTGGTCGTCCGGCGTGTACGACACGGTGGTCACCCGGTCCACGCCGGTCGGGTCCAGCTCGCTGGACGTGGTCCGGGAGGCGGCGTCGACGGTGTACTTGGTGACGGTCTCGCCGTTGTCCGTGGTGGACTGCAGCATGTTCCCGGCGGCGTCGTAGGTGTCCGACTCCAGCACGTAGGTGGACTTGCCGTCGGCGCTGGTCCGCTTCACCGTCGCGGTCAGACCGTCGTCGGTGTACGTGTACGACGTGGTGTTGCCCATCGCGTCGGTGATCGACGCGAGCCGCCCGGCCGGGTCGTAGGCCCGGGAGGACTCGGTGAGCAGGGCCGGCGACTGCGGGTTCGTCGGGTCGCCGGTGTACATCACGCCCTGCGTGAGCAGGTCGCCGTTGTCGTCGTAGGTGTACCGGGTCTCGTCGCCGGCGCTGGTGACCTCCTTGGTCTTGTTGCCGGAGGAGTCGTACGTGTACGTGGTGGTGTTGCCGTTGGGGGCGCCCTCGGCCGCGTTGGCGTCGGACTCGGTCAGCACGTGGTCGTAGACGTCATAGGTCCACGTCCGCGTGCGGGCCTTGTCGCCGCCGCTGGCGTCCGCGACGGTCTGCGAGGTGGTGTTGCCGTCCTCGTCGAAGACCGTGCTGGTGACGGCGGCGTGCGTGGCGCCGGTGACACGGTCGGTGAGCTGCGGGTCGTGCTCCTCGACCACCTGGCCGGCGGCGTCGTACTTGTACGTCGTCACCAGGCCGTTGGGGTAGGTGTCGGAGACGGCCTTCTGGCTGGTGACCTGGCCCAGGCCGTCGTAGGTGTACTGGGTGACCAGGCCGATGGCGTCGGTGGTGGAGGCCACGTCGCCGTTCTTGAAGTACGACACCTGGTTGACCGCGCCGCCTGGGCTGACGGTCTTCACCGGTAGCCCCTTGGGCACCACGCCGCCGTCGGCCGACGGGTAGGCGCTGGTGCCGTCGCTGTACTCGGTGGTGGTGCTGCGGCCGTTCGGGAAGCCGGGCACCGCCGGGCCGGTGATCGCGGTCTGGTTGCCCGCCGAGTCGTAGGTGTACGACGTCAGGTAGGTGTTGTCGGCGGCGGACGAGGACCGGCCGTCGCGCTCGGTCAGCAGCTGGTCGTTGCGCGGGTCGGCGGTGGTCAGCTGCGCCGTGGTGTCGTCCGGGTAGTACGAGTAGTACTCGGTGTTGCACTTGTTCGCGGCCTGGTCCTGGCAGGACGTGGAGGAGACCACGTTGCCGCGCACGTCGTGACCGGTGACGGTCATCGACCCGTTGGGGTCGGTGACCGTGTGCTCGAAGCCGGAGGTGTCGTAGCCGAAGCTGGTCCTGTCGCCCAGGCCGTCGATCTCGGTCAGGGCGCGGTTGCCGTGGTCGACGTCGTAGGTGTACGTCAGCGTCGAGTTCGTCGGCGAGGTGACCTTCACGGTCTTCACCGGCAGCAGGCCGGTGGAGTTCTTCGCCGCCTGGAACTGCTCGGCGACGTCGGCGTCGGCCAGCTGCGAGCGGAAGAGGGCGACGTCCGCGAGGGAGCCCTTGAAGTAGGTGGCGTAGCCCGTGTTGTCCGCGGTGTTGTGGTGCGCCTCGTCCGGCCAGTTGCCGCCGAGGTAGCCGGCGCCGACGTAGGTGTACGGCTGGTTGACCATGTTGCCCGCGCCGCTCTGGGTGCCCACGAGGGTGCCGTCGAGGTAGAGCGACTGGCTGCTCGCCGAAGTGGAGAGCACCACGTGGTGCCACTTGTTGTCGGTGACGGCGGCGGAGGAGCCGAGCGGCTTGGTGGAACCGCCCGAGAAGTAGTACTCGCCGTAGAGCTTGCCGCTGCCGCCGACGTAGAGCACGGGGGTGTACGAGGTCGGGGTGGTGCCGTTGCCCAGCGGGTCCTTGGACGCGCCGAGCAGCACGCCGTTCGCGGTCGACGTCTTGAACCACATGCTGACCGACTCGGCGCCCGAGCCGGGCACCGATCCGTTCGGCAGCGTCACCGAGGAGGCCGTGCCGTCGAAGGTGGCGGCCTTGGCGTCGCTGAAGGGGCCGGACGCGCCGAGGGTCACGGAGTTGTAGGTGCCGTCACCGCCGTGTACCTGGTCCACGGCCTTGGCCGCGCCCGCCGCCTCGCCGAGGCGGAAGTACTCCGAGGGCGCGCCGCCGAGCACGGCTCCGCGATAGGTGTCGCTGGACCCGGTGACGGTGGGGGCGCCGAGCTTCCAGACGCCGCCGTTCTCATCGGTCAGCTGGGTCAGCGTGGTGGTGTCGGGGTCGTACTGCATCGCCGCGAACGCCTTGCCGGACGGCCGGGTGATGGAGCTCAGCAGGCTGGTGCCGTGGGTGCCGTAGGTGTACAGGGCGTTGACGTCGGCGGCGACCAGCGGCTTGCTGTACCAGGCCACGTCGGCCATGGAGCCGTTGAAGTAGGTGGGGTAGCCGTTCGGCGAGGTGGTCGAGTGGTGCGGTTCGTCGGGCCAGTCGCCGCCCAGGAAACCGGTGCCCAGGTAGTTGAAGACCTGGTTCTTGCCGAAGGCGTCGGCGCTCTTGATGGAGACGGTACCGGAGCGCGAACCGACCTTGGCGTTGTCCAGGAACAGTGTCTGGGAGTTGCCGGAGGCGGACAGCACCACGTGGTGCCACTTGCCGTCGGCGACGGACGCGGTGGACACGATCGGGTTGACGCCGCCGCTGTACCAGAACTCGGCGTTCAGCTTGCCGTCGGTGCCGACGTAGACGGACGGGGTGTAGTAGCCGGCCGCCTGTGCGGAGCTGATCGGCTGCGAGGCGTACGAGTAGAGGACGCCGGGTCCCTGCGAGGTCTTGAACCATAGGGATATCGCACCGGAGTTGGTGTCGTTGCCGAGGTTCTTCGGCAGTGAGACGTCGGAGGTGGTGCCGTTGAAGGTGGCGGCCTTCGACGACGACCCGGTGAGCGGCCCGGCGGTCTGGCCGAGGGTGACGTTCTCGTAGGTGGCGTCGGTCGTGCCCTCGTTGTCGAGGACGGCGTCCTTGGCGGTGGTGCCGGAGGCCTCCGACAGGGACCAGAAGGTGTGCGGGTCGAGGTCGAGGGCCGCGTTCCGGTAGCCGGAGGCGCTGGTGTAGCCGTACGTCGTGCACTTGGTGGTGGACAGCGGCGAGCACACCTGGGTGAGCTGGTCGCCGGTGTAGCCGTACGTCCACGTCCGGGCGGTGGTGGCGTCACCCGGGGTGACCGGGTCGGTGACCACGGTCGCCACGTGCGCGGCCTGGGCACCCGAGGGGGTGCTCCAGGTCAGCGACAGGGAACGGCCGGAGACCGCGGAGGTCATCTTGGTGATGTGGCCGCTCGTCCAGGTCAGGTTCACCGACCGGCCGTTGGCGTCCGTCACCGAGGTCAGGCCGTAGCCACCGGAGCCCAGGGACTGGGTGAAGGTGTAGACGGTGTCGTCCTTGTCGGTCAGCGTGTAGCCGCCGGTGACCGACTTGAAGGTGGCGAAGCGTCCGTTGCCGGGCGTGAAGGTGCCGTCGCTGTTCTTGCCGTAGCCGACCTGCGAGCCGTCCGGGTAGGTGACGACGACGCTGGAGACCGCGCCGGAGGCGGTGTACTGCTCGGTGGCCCGGGAGTCGAAGATGCTCGACCAGCCCGCGCCGAACGCGCCGGTCCAGCGCGGGTCGCGGGAGTTGTAGTCGCGCTCGACGTCCAGGGAGGGCCCGACGGTGGAGATCGAGGCGTCGGTGTCGGAGGTGGTGTAGTTGCCGATGGCGGCGTCGAAGCCGTGGTCGCTGCTGTTCTGCGACAGACCGGAGGTGATCACGGTCTGCGGCACCTGCACGGACAGCTGGTAGGGGTCCGCCGGGGAGTACAGGTTGGTGGCCGAGTCGTAGGCCTGGACGGTCCAGCTGTAGGACTTGCCCCAGGCGAGCTTGCCGGCCGGGACGGTCCAGTCGCCGGTGGCGACCAGACCGGAGTCGGCGACCTTGGTGCCGGTGGCGTCGTAGACCCGGAACAGGTACTGGTTGGCGCTGCCGCTGGTGGAGTTGGCGCCGCCCGCCCAGGCGGAGAGCTCGGGCTGGGTGGTGCCGACGACCGCGTTGTCCGAGGGGAACTGCTCGTACAGCTGCGGTGCGGTGTTGCCGGTGTAGGTGACCAGGATGTGCGGGCCGTCGGCGGGGTCGTTGAACGAACCGAACTGCTTCCAGTGCAGGTTGTCCGTGGTCGAGGCGTAGATCGCGAGCCCGTAGTCGGGGGTGGTGCCGTTGAACCAGCCCTGGATGGCCGAAGTGGTCAGCGGCACCTGCAGCCAGTCGCCTACGGTGCGGTCGGCGGCGGTGTTGGCGCAGGCGGTGGGGACGCTCGGGGTCAGGTTGCCGATCGAGGAACCGTGCGAGGGGCCGGGGTAGCTGGTGACGGACTCCGGGGTCCACGCCTTGGTCACCAGTGCGACGTCGAAGCGCTCGGGGGTGCAGGTGGAGGCCCAGGTGTCGAAGATGTCCAGGTGGGCCTCGGTGACGGTCAGGCCGCTGCCGTCCCAGGCGTTGTCCCAGTGGTTGTAGAAGCTGACCGCGGAGTGGGTGCCGGAGTCGTAGGAGCCGACCTTGATGGTCTGCTCGTAGGAGTGGTCGCCGTCGGCGCCGGACTCGGCGTAGGTGGTGACCCAGCCGTCGTCGACGGTCGGGTCGACGGTGACCGGGAAGACGCGGTGGGAGTCGTGCAGCCACCGGCTGTCCAGCGTCACCTTCAGCGCGTAGCCGTCCTCGGAGTGGACCAGCTCGGAGGTGACGTCGTGGGTGGTGGCCGGGTCGCCCGAGCGGAGGTTCACCTTCGAGTCGTAGGCGTACGCCGGAGGGATGCGCTCGACGGTCCTGCCCGAGCCGTCACGCAGGTCGATCCAGCCGTCTCCGTGCCGGACGGGGGTGAGGCCCTTGAGGGAGAGGGGGAAGGTCCAGGAGTCGCCGGCGTCCGCGGAGTGCAGGACGACCGACTCCTTCACACCGGTGGCGGTGGGGGCCACCTTCAGGTCGGTGGCGTCGAGGACGCCCGTGTAGGTGACGGTGGAGCCGTGTGCGGTGCCCTTGACCGGGGCGGCGCCCTTGAGGGCGTAGGCGATGCGGTGATCCGGGTCGATCGCGAGGGACGCCAGGGCGGAGTCGGTGGCCTTGGCGCCGAAGTCGACGGCGAGGGAGTTGGCCTTCTCGTGCCAGCGGCCGTCCGGGCCCGCCCGCACGTCCACGTCGATCGGCGCCCACCTGCCTTTGGACACCTGGTAGTTGACCGGCTCCTGGTACATCTCGCGGGTCGTGGAGCCGTCCGCGTTGTCGTAGACCGTCGCCGTGCGCGAGGACTTGCTCGCGTTGCGCTTGCTGGTCCTGGCGTCGAAGGTGCCGCCGCCGCTGCGACCGCGCTTGATGGCCGGCGTGTGCGGGTGGTAGGCGGACAGCTCGCCGCGGCCCTTGCCGGGGGCGTGGCCCGCGCCGCGGTGCGCGGCGGTGGCGTCGGCCGAGACGTGGTGCCGGTGCCCGGCGGCCGTGCCCGACTGCTGGTGCGGCAGCCTGCCCCAGTGCGGGTCGGTGAACCAGGACGCGAGCGAGGCGAGGCTCATGCTCGGCAGCTCGATACGGCCCAGTTCCAGTCCCTCGGCGAGGGCCTGATCCGTCGTCAGCAGCAGGGCCAGCGCGGTGAGCACCACCACGGCGACGGAGCGCCGCGCCCGGCGGGCACGGCGTACGGGCCGCCCGGTGCGCGCGGGGCGCGGGCGGCGGCTGAGCGGCCACAGTGGCACGGCTACGACTCCAGCGGTCAAGAACGGCACAGAAACGCGCCGATCTTGCCCCCTGTGAACAATCTGTGGACAGATTCAAGAGGCGATCTTGTGTAGTCCTTGACTGCCTCTTGCTGAACCTGACCGATTTGCTGCCGGGCACCCCTTTGCGACTTGTGAACGCCTTTGCCGAACCGTCATGGACGCAGCATCAGATCTTCACCTGACGGTGACTCATCCAAAGTCGCCCGTACCGCTGTTGGCCGCGCCGGCGAGTGTGCGCTCTCTTGGTCTGCCTGACTCGCTTCGGCTCCGGCCGGCGGCGAGCTGGGAGACGGCGCTGAGGGTCACCTGATGCGGCGATGCTCGCCCTCGCCCGCCACATGATGGTGCTGGGCGACCGGAGGCCCGGAGCGTCAAGAGGCCGGGCGCGGGCCGCGGCCGACAACCAGCCGATCCTCCTTGTCGAGCCTCCGGTCGCTCGTCAACCGCCGCACTGCTTCAGCATCATCTGCTTGTCCGCCGGCGTCACCGGCAGCTTGTACTTCAGGGACACCTGGGCGAACCGCACGCTGTAGGCGCACCGGACGCTCTTGCTCGGCGGCAGCCAGGTCGCGGGACCGGAGTCGCCCTTGGCTGAGTTGGCGGGACCGTCCGCCGGGATGAGGTTGAGCGGGTCGTTGGCTATCTGCTCGCGCCTGTCCTTCGTCCAGTGCGCGGCGCCCATCTGCCAGTCGTAGGACAGCGGCATCACGTGGTCGATCTGGACGGTGGTCGCGTGCGACTTCGTCCACTGGATCGTCCGCCCCGTGTAGGGGTCGTCGAGGGTCATGGCGATCACCACGCAGTTCGACCCCTTCCGGAAGCGAACGTCCTGGCCGTCGCGCCTGAGCAGGTCGTTGCGGGTGTCGCAGCCGTTGCGCGCCCACGGGACGCCGTCCGCGGTGTCCATCCAGGCGTAGCCGAACTCGTCCCGGTCGTAGCCGGTCTTCGGTCCGCGCCCCTTCGTCGACAGGGACCCGATGAGCCTGCGGGCCGCGGCCTTGTCGGCCTGGCTCGTCAGGGGCGCCAGGCCCGGCTTCGTGCCGTCGGGGTTCTTCAGCGGGCTGACCGAGTGTCCGTCCGAGGCGGGCGCGGGTGCCCCGCTTCCCGTGGGGGACCCGGCGTCGCCGGTACCGCCCTTGCACCCGGTGAGGAGCGCCACCGCCGCGCACACCGCGAGGCCGCCGCGCAGGAGGGGGCGCGCCCCGCCGTAGTACCTCGACCGCCCCCCGGAACCACGGCACACCTCTACGCCCATGAGCCCTCCCCTTGCCTTTCCCGGCCCGCCCCCTTGCGTGCGGGCCTGTTTTTCCGGTGCCCACGGTAACCAGGAAGATGTTCGGCCCACTTGGGGCGCAAAGGGGCATACAGGAGCGAGCGGGGCGTATCGATGGTGCTTCGCCCTCGGCCGCCAGGGGCGCCAGGCCCCGTCGTCACATTGCCGCCGGCCGCCCGAAGGGGGCAGGCGGCAATGTGACGACAGAGGCCTATGACCCCAGGACCGAAGCCAGGAACTCCCCTACCCAGCCCAGCAGTTCGCGGCCGACCAGTGGCTTGCCGCCCACCTTCGCCGTCTTCGGGCGGGGCACCAGGACCTGGTGGACGGCCGGCTTGATCACCGTGCCCGGGTAGAGGCGCTTGAGGCGCAGTTCCTGGGACTCGCGCAGGTCCACCGGGGCGAAGCGGATGTTGTTGCCCTGCAGGACGATCTCGCCGACACCGCAGGCGCGGGCGAGCATGCGCAGCCCGGCGACCAGGAGGAGGTTCTCCACCGGCTCGGGCAACTTGCCGTAGCGGTCGGTGAGTTCCTCGCGGACGGCCTTGATGTCCTCCTCGGAGTTGGCGGAGGCGATGGCCCGGTAGGCCTGCAGGCGCAGCCGCTCGCCGGGCGCGTAGTCGTGCGGGACGTGCGCGTCGACGGGCAGCTCGATCTTGACCTCCAGCGGCGCCTCCTCCTGGACCTCACCGGTCTCCAGCTGCCGCCGGTAGTCCGCGACCGCCTCGCCGACCATGCGGACGTACAGGTCGAAGCCGACGCCCGCGATGTGGCCGGACTGCTCGCCGCCCAGCAGGTTTCCGGCGCCGCGGATCTCCAGGTCCTTCATCGCCACGTACATGCCCGCGCCCATCTCGGTGTGCTGGGCGATGGTGGCGAGCCGCTCGTGGGCCGTCTCCGTCAGCGGCTTCTCCGGCGGGTAGAGGAAGTAGGCGTAGCCGCGCTCGCGGCCACGGCCGACACGTCCGCGCAGCTGGTGCAGCTGGGAGAGGCCGAAGTTGTCGCCGCGCTCCACGATCAGGGTGTTGGCGTTGGAGATGTCGATGCCCGACTCGACGATCGTCGTGGAGACCAGCACGTCGAACTTCTTCTCCCAGAAGTCGACGACCACCTGCTCCAGGGCCTGCTCCGACATCTGGCCGTGGGCCGTGGCGATCCGCGCCTCCGGGACGATCTCGCGCAGCTTCGCCGCGGCGCGGTCGATCGACTCCACCCGGTTGTGGATGTAGAAGACCTGGCCCTCGCGCAGCAGCTCGCGGCGGATCGCCGCGCCGATCTGCTTCTGCTCGTACGGCCCGACGAAGGTCAGCACCGGGTGGCGCTCCTCCGGCGGCGTGGTGATCGTGGACATCTCGCGGATGCCCGTCACCGCCATCTCCAGGGTCCTGGGGATCGGGGTCGCGGACATCGTCAGCACGTCGACGTTCGCCCGCAGCTTCTTCAGCTGCTCCTTGTGCTCGACGCCGAAGCGCTGCTCCTCGTCGACGATGACCAGGCCCAGGTCCTTGAACTTGGTCTCGGAGGAGAAGAGGCGGTGGGTGCCGATGACGATGTCCACCGAGCCGTCGCGCAGGCCCTCCAGGACCGCCTTCGCCTCGGTGTCGGTCTGGAAGCGGGAGAGCGCCTTCACGTTCACCGGGAACTGCGAGTAGCGCTCGCCGAACGTGCCGAAGTGCTGCTGCACCAGCAGGGTCGTCGGGACCAGCACCGCGACCTGCTTGCCGTCCTGGACGGCCTTGAAGGCGGCGCGGACCGCGATCTCCGTCTTGCCGTAGCCGACGTCGCCGCAGATCAGCCGGTCCATCGGGACCGACTTCTCCATGTCCTCCTTGACCTCGGCGATCGTGGTCAGCTGGTCGGGCGTCTCCGCGTAGGGGAAGGCGTCCTCCAGCTCCCGCTGCCAGGGCGTGTCGGCGCCGAAGGAGTGCCCGGGGGCCGCCATCCGGGCCGAGTACAGCTTGATCAGGTCGGCGGCGATCTCCTTGACCGCCTTCTTCGCCCGCGCCTTCGTCTTCGTCCAGTCGGCGCCGCCGAGCCGGTGCAGGGTGGGCGCCTCACCGCCGACGTACTTGGTGATCTGCTCCAGTTGGTCGGTGGGGATGTAGAGGCGGTCGCCCGGCTGGCCGCGCTTGGCCGGGGCGTACTCCACCACCAGGTACTCGCGGGTCGCGCCCTGCACGGTGCGCTGCGCCATCTCGATGTAGCGGCCCACGCCGTGCTGCTCGTGGACGATGTAGTCGCCCGCCTCCAGGGTCAGCGGGTCGATGGTCTTGCGGCGGCGGGCCGGCATCCGGGCGCCGTCCCGGCTCGCCGTGCGCTGCCCGGAAAGGTCGGTCTCGGTGAGCACCGCCAGCTTCAGCGACGGGTCGACGAAGCCGTGGTCGACGCAGCCGCACGCCACGTGCACCACCGACGGGGACAGCTCGCCGAGATCGGCGTCCAGGCGGGCGGCGATGCCCTCGCCGCCCAGCACCTCGACCGTACGGGTGGCCGGGCCGTGCCCCTCGGTGACGTAGACGATGCGCCAGCCGTCGGCGAGCCAGCCCTTGGTGTCGGCGAGCGCCCGGGCGGTGTCGCCCCGGTACGTCTCCGGCGCGTGCATGCCGAGCTTGAGCGTGTCCCCGCCGCCGTCGGCGTCCCCGTCGTACGCCGTCTCGTCGGCGGCGAACGGGGAGACGGACCACCACATCATGTCCAGCTCGCGGGCCCGGTCCCGGACGTCCGCGATCGACCACAGGGAGGCCGCGCCGACGTCGATCGGCGCCTCGCCGCCACCGGCGGTGGCCGCCCAGGACGCCTGCAGGAACTCCTGGGAGGTCGCCACCAGGTCGGAGGCGCGCGTGCGCACCCGCTCCGGGTCGCACACCACGGCCATCGAGCCCTTGGGCAGCACGTCGAGGAGCAGCTCCATGTCGTCGACGAGGACCGGGGCCAAAGACTCCATGCCCTCCACCGCGATACCCTCGGCGATCTTGCCGAGCAGTTCACCGAGCTCCGGGTGGCGCTCGGCCAGGGCGCGGGCACGCGCGCGTACGTCCTCGGTGAGCAGCAGCTCACGGCAGGGCGGGGCCCACAGGCCGTGCTCGGCGACTTCGAGGGAGCGCTGGTCGGCGACCTTGAAGTAGCGGATCTCCTCGACGTCGTCGCCCCAGAACTCGATGCGCAGCGGGTGCTCCTCGGTGGGCGGGAACACGTCGAGGATGCCGCCGCGCACGGCGAACTCGCCGCGCTTCTCCACCAGCTCGACGCGCGCGTACGCGGCGGCGGCCAGGGCCTCCACCACGTCGTTCAGGTCGGCGGTCCGGCCCGTTCTCAAGGACACCGGTTCCAGGTCGCCCAGGCCCTTGACCTGCGGCTGGAGCACCGAGCGGATCGGCGCGACGACGACGGAGACCGGACCGGTCTCGGGGTCGTCGGTGCTCGGGTGGGCCAGGCGGCGCAGCACGGCCAGACGGCGGCCCACGGTGTCGCTGCGCGGGCTGAGCCGCTCGTGCGGGAGCGTCTCCCAGGAGGGGTACTCCACGACGCCCTCCGGGGGCAGCAGCGAGCGCAGCGCCGCCGCCAGATCCTCGGCCTCGCGTCCGGTCGCCGTCACCGCGAGCACGGGGCGGGCGGCCTCGCGGGCCAGGGCGGCGACCGCGAAGGGGCGGGCCGCGGG
>NZ_MUBM01000003.1 GCF_002154505.1 Streptomyces carpinensis
GCACGCCCCGGAGCGCCGGCCGCCGCCGGCCCTACCACCCACCGTCTGCCGTAGGTCCGGCGCCGAGGTACACGTCTCCTCGGCGCCGGCCCGCACCACCTCTGCGGCGGGCCTAGGGACGAGTCAAGAATTGCGCGGTCAGGCGTTGGGGGGCTGCTCTGCCGCTACCACGGCGAATGTTGCCTGCGTCACATCGCGGCCTCTCCTCCGGCGCCCTCGGCGTGGGGCCGGGCCAGGCCGTGGTCGTAGGCGAAAATCACGGCCTGGACGCGGTCGCGGGCGCCGATCTTGGCCAGGACCCGGCCGACGTGGGTTTTCACGGTGGACTGGGACAGGACGAAGTGGGTGGCGATCTCGCCGTTGGTCCAGCCCCTGCCGATGGCGACGAGGATCTCGCGTTCGCGGTCGGTCAGGAGGCTCAGTCTCGGGTCCTCTCCGCTACCACCCGAGCGGGGCACGAGCTGGGCGAACTCGTGCAGGAGGCGGCGGGTGAGCGCGGGAGCGATCACGGCGTCGCCGACGGCGACGGCACGAATGCCGGCGAGAAGCTCCTCGGGACGGGCGTCTTTGAGGAGGAAGCCGCTGGCTCCGGCGCGCAGCGCCGCGTAGACGTATTCGTCGAGATCGAAGGTGGTCAGCACGAGGACGCGGGAGCGGTCGCCTGCGGCGGTGATGCGGCGGGTGGCCTCGATGCCGTCCATGCCGGGCATGCGGACGTCCATGAGGACGACGTCGGGGCGGAGTTCGGCCGCCTTGCGGACCGCTTCCGCACCGTGCGCGGCCTCACCGACGACGTCCGTCTCGGGGACCGAGTCGAGGAGCAGGCGGAAGCCGTAACGCTGCAGCGGCTGGTCGTCCACGATGAGTACGGTGGTCACTGGGAACCGCCTGTGGATGCGAGGTCGAGGACGGCCTCCACGGTCCATCCGCCGCCGGCGGGACCCGCGCTGAGGCTCCCACCGTAGAGAGCGGTCCGTTCGCGCATACCCACCAATCCGTGTCCTTCCTCGTTCGCCGGGCCGGGACGGCCGGACGCGGCCCCGGCCGGGCCGGAGTCCTGGACCGTGACGGTCAGCCGAGTGCCCTGCACGATGATCGCCAGGTTCACCCGGGTATCGGCCCCGGCGTGTTTCAGCGTGTTCGTCAGGGCTTCCTGAACGATGCGGTAGACCGTCAGCTGCACCCCGCTGTCGAGGGCTTCCATGTCACCGGCGGTCCGGTAGACGACATCCAGGCCCGCGGCGCGCACCCCCTCACACAGTGCGTCGATGTCCGCCAGGCCGGGCTGCGGGCTCAGTTCCGGCCGGTCCTGAAGGCCGTCCGAGGCCTCCCGCAGGACGCCGAGCACACGCCTCAGCTCGGCGAGGGCCTGTCGGCCCGTGTCGCCGATGATGTGCAGGGCTTCCCTGCCCCGTTCCGGCGCGACGGCGGTGGCATAGGCCCCGGCGTCCGCGAGGGTGATGATGACGGACAGGTTGTGGCCCACGATGTCGTGCATTTCGCGGGCCACGCGGGCGCGTTCGGTGGCGGCGGCGAGCCGGCTGCGCTGGTCGCGTTCGATCTCCAGCCGGGCCGCCCGGTCCCGCAGCCCCGCGAGCTGAGCCCGCCGAATGCGCACCATGAGGCCGAGCGCGAGGGCCGCGGTCGCCGTGCTCAGAAGGAAGAACAGCGCGTCCCAGACGGACACCGCCACCGACGCCCGCACCGCGACCAGCAGCATCGCGCCCGCCATGACTCCACACGCCCACGGCAGCTGCCGCAGCCGCCCGTGCAGGGCGAGACTGTAGAGGGCGATGAACAGAGCGATGTCCGCGCGCAGTGCCGCACCCAGCGACCACTGGAGGACGAAGACGGCCGTCACGGCGCCGAAGGCGACCGCGGGCCTGCGCCGCCGCCACAGCAGGGGCACGGCGAGACCGGCCTGGAGCGCGAGCATGCCCGCGAGCGGCAGCCGGACGAACGCGAGCCGGAAGCGGCGCGGCCCGTCGCCGTCGACGCCGCTCGCGTGCAGCAGGTCCGGCACGCAGAACAGCAGGAAGACCAGCACCACCACCGCGGCGTCCAGCACCCACGGATGGGCTCGGTCGGCTTGCCGCAGCCGCTGGCCGCCTCGGGACATACGGGCGACCAGCGGTCCCATTCCGCCCATGGCTTCGGCGGACACGGCGGCCTCAAAGGTCAAGGGGGTCATTTGCCCATCATGCCGGGCGTCAGACGTCGCTGCGCATCAGCCGGTATGCCGCCCCGGCCAGGGCGAGCGCCGTCCAGCCGAGGAAGACCAGCAGACCGGCCCCGGGCGACAGGCTGGTGGCGTCGTGGGTCAGGGCGAACATCGATTCGCCCGCGTTGCTCGGCAGGTAGGGGCTGATGTCGTCGCGCCAGGAGCTGGGGAGCAGGGAGACCAGTCCCGGAATCAGCATCAGGGTGGCGACCAGGACCGAGATGCCGCCGGCCACCGAGCGCAGCAGCGCGCCCAGGGCGGCGCCGATCACGGCGACCAGACCGAGATAGAGCCCGGCGCCCAGCAGACTCCTCACGACACCGGCATGGGAGAAGTCCATGGCCGCGGGCGTGCCGGAGACGATGCGGCTGCCGAACAGGAAGGCGACGAACACGCCGAACGTTCCGGTGATCAGCGCGACCAGGCCGAACACGGCTGCCTTGGACCACAGCACCGGGAGCCGGCGGGGTACCGCTGCCAGCGTGGAGCGGATCATGCCGGTCGAGTACTCACCAGCGGTGACCAGCACGCCGAGGACGCCCAGGGCCAGCTGGGCGAAGTTCGTACCGAAGAGCGACAGGCTCACAGCGGTCGAACTGGCGAAGTCCCGGTCCATGTGACCGGAGCCGATCCCGGACTTGTAGCGGCTCGCGGCGATCAGCCCGAACGCGATCAGGAACAGCAGTCCCAACCCCAGCGTGATCCAGGTCGAACGCAGCGACCAGAGCTTGGCCCATTCCGACGCGAGCACGCGCCGTCCGGTCACCCGGTAGGCGGGACGGACGGCCGTGGTGGAAGGCGCCTGGGCGGTCGCGGTGAGGGTGCTCATGCCGGCCTCCCGAGGGACTCGACGGTTTCGGTACCGGGTGCCGAGCCGTGGTACTCCACGGCATCCCTGGTCAGATCCATGAACGCCTCCTCCAGCGAGACCTGGCGCGTGCTCAGTTCGAACAGGGCGATCCCGTGCTCGGCGGCCTTCAGGCCGATCTCGCGCGCGGTCAGCCCGGTCACCCGCAGTTCCTCGGAACCGATGCGCCCGGTGACGTCGACCCCTGGCCCTGCCAGGACGTCCCGCAGCCGCGCCGGGTCCTGCGTGGCCACCTGCACGGTGTCGCCGCCCGCCTCGCGGACCAGGTCCCGCACGGTCGTGTCGGCCAGCAGCCGGCCGCGCCCGACGACGATCAGGTGGTCCGCCACCAACGCCACTTCGCTCATCAGGTGCGACGACACGAACACCGTGCGTCCCTCCTCGGCGAGCGACGTCAGCAGGTTGCGGATCCAGAGCACGCCCTCCGGGTCCAGTCCGTTGACCGGTTCGTCCAGCATCACCGTCTGCGGGTCGCCCAGGAGTGCCGCAGCGATGCCGAGCCGCTGGCCCATGCCGAGGGAGAAGGCGCCGGCGCGCTTCTTCGCCACGCTGCCCAGCCCGGCGAGTTCGATGACCTCGTCGACGCGGCGGCGCGGTATGCCGTGAGTCATCGCCAACGCCCTGAGGTGGTTGTAGGCCGAGCGACCCGGATGGATCGACTTGGCCTCCAGGAGGGCGCCAACCTCCTGCAGCGGTGCCCGGTGCTGAGCGTAATGCCGGCCGTTCACCGTGACCGAGCCGCCCGTGGGGGTGTCCAGCCCGACGACCATGCGCATCGTCGTGGACTTCCCCGCACCGTTCGGGCCCAGGAAGCCGGTCACCGTGCCCGGCTTCACCACGAAGTCCAGGCCGTCGACGGCCGTCTTCTCTCCGTATCTCTTGGTCAGCTGCCGTGCTTCGATCATTGGCGCCTTTCCTCTCGGGCTCGGCGTCCGTCGCGTCTGACGCCTCACCCGCCACGCTAAGTGCCAGATCGCCCCGAATCGGTGGTACCGGAGGCTGAACTGTGCGGTGCACGTGGTACCGCGGTACTACAGCTCGACTTCTCGACGCCGCGCCGAGTGCGGCACGCAAGAGTCCGGGCGTACCACCGACTCAAACGATGTGACCTGGGGTTTTGTCGAGGCGTGCCGAAAGTGACCTCTGGATCGCCGAGGTGCTCACCACCTGAATGGGCGAGACCGCCCCCGGCTCGCGGCCCGGCGTCTCGGCCGGCGGGGCGCCATCCGTTGATCGTCGGGGGTGGCGCGGCCTCCGGGCGGATGACGCCCCGCCCGACTCACCAGGTCTTGCCGGCCTGCTCCCGGATCGTGTGGTTGATCCGGTTGAAGAAGTTGGTCAGCGCGACCTCCAGGACGATCGCGCTCAGCTGCCCCTCGCTGAACCGGTCGGCGGCGGTGTCCCAGATCTCGTCGGTCACGCCGGGAGCGCCGTCCTGAATCCGCGTGGCGGCCTCGGCCAGCGCGAGCGCGGCCCGTTCGTCCTCGCTGAAGAACGGCGTCTCGCGCCATGCAACCACGTTGTGCAGCCGCTCCTCCGTCTCACCGGCCTTCCTCGCGCCCGCGGCACTCGCGTGGACGCAGGGCGCACAGCCGTTGACCTGACTGGCGCGCAGGTGGACCAGCGACAGCAGCCGCTGGTCCACGCCACCGGCGGCGATGGCCTTGTGGAGGTGCCTGATCGCGGTGATCAGGTCGGGGTTCGCCGTGCTCTTCATCCGTGCTTCCATCAGGCTTGCTCCGTCATCGGTTACCTGCGCCCCTCGGGGCCCGTCATCACTCGTGACGGAGCGGATCCGAGGAAGGTAACAACATGTCCGACGCCGGCCGGAACACCCCGATCGCCGAGGCGTTCGAGGCCCAGCGCGACCACCTGCGCGCTGTCGCCCACCGCATGCTCGGGTCGCACGCCGACGCCGAGGACGCGGTCCAGGAGGCCTGGCTGCGGCTCTCCCGGCAGGACCCGGCGACCATCGACAACCTCGCCGGCTGGCTGACCACGGTGGTCGGTCGGATCAGCCTGGACGTCCTGCGCTCGCGCCGTGCCCGCCCCGAGGCGCCCTACGACGACCGGCTGCCCGACCTGGTGGTCACCCTCGACGACGCACCGGCTCCCGAGGACGATGCGGTACTCGCCGACTCGGTCGCACTGGCGCTCGTCGTCGTCCTCGACTCGCTCGGTCCGAGCGAGCGGCTGGCGTTCGTGCTGCACGACCTGTTCGCGGTGCCGTTCGACGAGATCGGCAAGATCCTCGGCAAGTCCACCGCCGCCGCCAAGATGCTCGCCAGCCGAGCGCGCCGGAAGGTGCAGGCGACCGAGCGCCCATCGGGCGCCGGACGCGAACAGCGAGAGGTGGTCGGGGCCTTCCTGGCGGCGGCGCGGCGCGGCGAGTTCGAGGAACTGCTGCGCGTGCTCGACCCAGAGGTGCGACTGACCGTCGACACCCCCGCCGGAGTGGTCGTCACCCTCGGCGCCACCAAGGTCGCCGCCGGTGCCCGGTCGGCCACCGACGCGGCGATGCGAGGGCGGGCGGTGCTGGTCAACGGCCTTCCCGGAGTGGTGTCCTGGCGCGAGGACGGCTCGCCGCTCTCGGTCATCGCGTTCACCGTCGTCGAGGGCCGGATCGCGGAGATCATGGCACTGGTCGACCCGGCCAAGCTCGCGCTGCTGGACCTGCCGGAACCGGCATGAGTCACCGCCGGATGAGCGGCAGAGGTATCGCGGTCATACTGCCGACCAGCAGGTCCATCGCATGGCGTCCTCCGGTGCCTCGAAGGGGCGCCCCAGCGTCGAGGCGTCTTCGATCAGGTTGGTTCAGCCGCGGCAGGCGTCCCTGTCAGGGGGTGACCGCCGAGGTGTGCACGACCATCCAGTCGAGCACCGGGGTGCTCTGCAGGTAGACCAGCGCGCACATGAAGAGCATGAAGACCACGCTCCACACGATGACCCGGCGGAAGAGGATCCCTTCGCGGCCCTCGAAACCCACCGCGGCAGCGGCGATGGCGAGGTTCTGCGGGGAGATCATCTTGCCGAGCACGCCACCGGAGGAATTGGCGGCTGCCATGAGGGTGGGTGACAGGCCGGCCTGGTGGGCGGCGGTGACCTGGAGGGCGCCGAACAGGGAGTTGGAGGAGGTGTCGGAGCCGGTGACGGCGACGCCCAGCCAGCCGAGGATCGGTGAGAGGAAGGCGAAGGCCCCGCCCGCACCGGCCACCCACAGACCGAGCGTGGTGGTCTCACCGGACTCGTTCATGATGTAGCCGAGTCCCAGCACCAGCATGACGGTGAGCACCGCGAACTTCAGCTGGTTCAGCGTGCGGCCGTAGGCGCGCAGGGCGCGGCGCGGGCCGACCTGGATCAGCACCATGCTGATCAGACCGGCTATCAGCAGCAGACTCCCGGCCGCGGAGAGGTAGTTGAGCTTGAAGGTGGTGGCGACCGGGTCGCCGTTTGCCTTGACGATGTGCAGCCCGGGCCAGTTGACGATGTGCGTCACCGACTCCAGGCCCGTACCGGTCGTGCCGACCTTGGCCGGCGCCTTCCCGGTGATCGCCGGTACCCGGGTGGCCAGCACGAACACGGCGATGATGGCCAGGTAGGGCGCGTACGCCTTGAAGACGGCGAGCGGCGAGTCGTGCACGTCGCGGTCGGCGTCCGCGCGGGCGCGGGTCAGCACCCGGGTGCCCGCGGACTCGCCCTCGTCCGGGCCCGGTTCGCCGCCGGGGGTCCGCGGCCGGCGCGAGCCGCCGCCGGCACCGTCGACGCCGTCGTCTTCGTCGCTCTCCTGGTACGTCTCCTCGGCGTGCCACACCCGGGTGAACGCCAGGACCGCCAGCGCGGAGGCGAGCGCGGCGACGATGTCGGCGAGCGGCACGGACCAGAAGTTCGAGGACAGATACTGGAAGACCGCGAAGGACACGCCGCACACCACCGCAGGCGGCCAGGTCTGCCGCAATCCTCTTCGGCCGTCCACGATGAACACCAGAGCCAGCGGCACGAACAGCGCCAGGATCGGCGTCTGCCGGCCGACCATCGCGCCGAGGTCGTCCACGGGCAGGCCGGTCACGCCCGCCAGCGTGGTGATCGGCACGGCTATCGCGCCGAACGCCACGGGAGCGGTGTTGGCGACCAGGGCGACGGTGGCCGCCTTGAGCGGTTTGAATCCCAGGGCGATCAGCATGACCGAACTGATCGCGACGGGCGTGCCGAAACCGGCCAGCGCCTCCATGAGGGCGCCGAAGGAGAAGGCGATGAGGATGGCCTGCACCCGCTGGTCGTCGCTGATGGACGCGAACGATCTGCGCAGTACGTCGAAGTGGCCGGTCTCGACGGTGAGGTTGTAGATCCAGATCGCGTTGATGACGATCCACATGATCGGGAAGAAACCGAACGCGGCCCCCAGCGCCCCGCTGTTGAGCGCGTCGACGAGCGGCATCGAGTACACGGCGACCGCGAGCACCACGGCGACGACGAGGGAGATCAGCGAGGCGAGCCAAGCCTTCATCCGCACCACGCCGAGCAGCACGAACAGGACCAGCAGCGGAAGGATCGCGACGATGGACGACAACCCGAGCGAATGGCCCACCGGACTGTAGTCCTGCTGATAGGAGGCGAGGATCATGTAGCACCCTTTTCTGCGTAAGCCGGAGAGGAGGGGCCGCGCCACGGGGTGGCACCGTGGCGGTCTGTGGGACGGCGTGCGTGACGACGCTGCGGGGACCGTCGGGCGCTTGCTCGGGCAACTGCCGTACAGGGACGCCGTACATGGCGGCGAGCACCCGCACCGTGTGGGTGGTGAGGAGGGTCGGGCCTGCATCTGGCACCGGGGCCGGCGGTCATCACCGTGACCTCGGCGCCGGGGGCCGGCACCGCCTTGGACTTCCCCGCGTCGAGTGTGCCGGTGGTCTCGGGAAGCGGCAGGTCCTGTGTTCCGGCGCTCGCTCCATGGCGATGCGGCGACTGACGCGGTGTCTCATGGCCTGCTCCGAGGTGTCGGCGACCAGATCGATTCCACTCTCCGATAGACACCCACCGAATGGTGGAAGAATGCAGTGGTGCTGGATCTGCGTCAAGGGGCGCGGGTGTCCTTGAGACACAGAAGAACTTCCGTCTGACACGCCACCGCCGGTCGCAGGGCCGACTGCGCCTCCGGCGCGGCCGGTCCGCGGCTCTGCACCGGCACGTCTGCCGGGCCGATCGGCTCCCGGCAACCCCTGGCGGGTGCCCCACCAGCCCACGTCCCGGGCCACAGCTGCGGACCATGGAGGCCCGCCCACGTTCGCGACGCGACTTTCGTCAGCCGCGGCCGCACCCGGGGTCGGTATGCCGGTGAGGCCACGCCTTGACCTTCCGCTGTGCTGGACGTTCTACGGTCGGTGGCAGAGGCTGTGATCCGGGAGGACGATGCCATGAGGATCACTGTGCTGACCGTGGCCGGCTGCCCCAATGGGCCGGTGGTCGCCGAGCGGCTCACCCAGGTGCTCGACGGCCGCCACGCGGAGGTGGAACGGATCGAGGTCGAGGATCCGGAGCAGGCCACGCGCCTGGGGATGACCGGATCACCGACCGTGCTGATCGACGGGGTGGACCCCTTCGCCGTGCCGGGCGCTGCCGCGTCCTTGTCCTGTCGCCTCTACCGGGGGCCGGACGGCCGCGTCGAAGGGGCGCCGAGCCTCGCCGGCCTGCGCCGTGCTCTGGGCGACGCGGACGCCGCCGACTGCGACCCCATGCCGATCGATGCGGCCGGCCGCGCGGGCCGAGGACGTCTCGCCCCGCCGGACGGCGGACTGCGCAGCATGCAGCGAGCCGTGCTCCACCACTTCGCGGACACCGGACGCGCCCCCTCGAGCGAGGACCTCGAGGCTGCGGCCACCGCCTCCGGCCGTGCCGCCGGCGAGGTCGTGGCCGAGCTGGCGGCCGAGGACTCCTCGGTCCTCGACGACCACGGCCGCATCCGGGGCGCCTACCCGTTCTCCGCCGTGCCCACTGCCCATCGCGTCCGCCTGAGCGGCGGGATCGAGGTGTGGGCGATGTGCGCGATCGACGCCCTCGGCATCCCGGGCATGCTCGGCACCGACGCCGTGATCACCTCCACCGACCCCGTCACCGGCGACCCCATCACCGTCACCTCGGTCGGTGGGCGGATGACCTGGCAGCCGTCCACCGCCCTGGTCCACGTCGGTCAGCGCTCCTGTGCCGGTCCCGCAGCCGACGTCACCTGCGGCGCTCTGAACTTCTTCACCAGCCGCCGTGCCGCCTCGAGTTGGGCCCGAGCGCACCCCGAGTACACCGGCAGGGCCGTCGACCAGGCGTGCGCCGAAGACCTGGGGCGGTCCGTCTTCGGCCACCTGCTCACGGCGGCGCAGCCGACCGGAGCGAGGACGATGACCGGCATGCGCATCCGCACCGACTCCGACGACCTGCCCGACCTCACCTGACCGAAGGCGAGGGGTGGTGGGGAAGCGAAGCTCAAGACGGCCTCCGGCTCGACTCCTGCGAGCAGGTCCGACGTCATCGTCGTACGGCCCTCCCCGGCCGCACGGGCGAGGGCGGGAGACCGGTGCGGCCGGCGATTCCGACGCGACGGGCGACATCGTGCCCTGGGATCCGGCGGCCCGGGGAGCGCCGGGCCCGCCGGACATCGTCGACCTCCGCGAGGTCTCACCGTCCCGGCGCGCGCACGTCTTGACGCTGCCGTAGGGCCAGGACTCGGCACACAACCGGCGCTGACGGCGCCCCGGGCGGCAGCGGTCTGGTCGTCCGTCGACTCGGTCCGCGATCGGGAGGCGGACCGGACTCGAGGACCCAGGGCTGTGATGGGGCAGGCGTAACGCTCGGCTGTCTGGGCGCGCCGTCGAGGACCGAGGAGTCCTGCGTGGCCCCGCGACCGCGCGCTCGGGGCGGCAGACGGCGGGACCCGGGACCCGTTCGGACCATGCCCTGGTCAAGGGACGGTCATGGATTGGGTGACCGGGGCGGGACGGGCGTACTCTTGCCGTGGACATAGGACAGACACCTCGTTCGGTGAGGCGTCTTCACGGACACAGGCCACTGATCCCACCCGTCGAGAGACGCTCCGGATCAGGACAGGTCTCCCCGGCCCAAGGGGTGACCCCAAGTGGCTTCCCCTTTCGGGGATCACGCCGTGGAGTGCCAAAGCTCTGACGAGTTGGGGTGTGCCGGGCCCGAGCGTGCCCGGCTGCCCCTTGCCGCAGACCGCGACACCCCGTGCGCGGCCGTGACCGGGAGGAGGCGACATGGACAGTAGTCCGGGCCATAGTCGGCCCCTCTTCGTGTTGTCCGCGCCGTCCTTCCGCGGCCCGGGGCAGCCCGTTCTTGCCTGATCAGCCCGGTACCGGGACCAGCCCACCGCAGCGGCGGGCGGCGTCCTGGTGTGCGCTCGGCGTGCTCGCCGCCGCAGGGCCGTAGGGAGAACCGCTGCCGTGGGCCGCCCCACCCGCCCCGTCATGCCGGGGCAAGGGGGTGTTCACCTTGGCTGCCCACATGCTGCTCATGTCCACCTCGGCCCGTCTGCGTGACCGCCGGGTCAACCTCGAACGCCGCGCGACGGCGTCCAAGGCGGTCCGTTCATCGCTGGTGTCGCTGGCCGGCCTGGTCGGCGGACCGGTCACCAACCAGGCCGGCGAGGAGGTCGGCCGCGTCGCCGACGTGGTCGCCCGGCTGTACGGCGAGGAGTCGTACCCGCCGGTCACCGGGCTGATCCTGCGCATCGGCCGGCGTCGGACGTTCCTCGCCTCGGACGCCGTCGGCAAGGTGCGGGCCGGACATGTGCAGCTGCGCACCGCCCGGGTCGACCTGCGCGACTTCACCCGCCGGCCCGGCGAGGTCCTGCTGGCCAAGGACGTACTCGACCACCAGCTGGTCGACGTCGACGGCGTCCAGGTCACCCGGGCCGCCGACCTGTACCTCGCACCCCTGGTCGACCGGGTGGTGCTGGTCGGCGTGGACGTCTCCCTGCCCACCCTGCTGCGCCGGCTCGGTCCCCGCCGCTGGCAGGCCCGGCCGACTCCGGAGCGGGTGCTGGACTGGCAGGCGGTCGCCCCCTTCGGTGAAGAAGCCACCGAGGGCCCGCCGGAGGTACGGCTGCGCGCCTCCCGGGCGGCGCTGCACCGGCTGCGCCCGGCCGACCTGGCCGACATCCTCGAGGACCTCGGCCGCGCCGAACGCCAGCAGCTGCTGGGCTGGCTGGAGCCGGAGCAGGCCGCCGACGCGCTGGAGGAGATGGAACCGGCCGAGCTGGAGAACCTGCTGCGCGAGGCCAAGCCGGAACACGCCGCCCGGCTGGTGGACGAGATGGAACCGGACGAGGCCGCCGACGCCCTGCGCGACCTCACCCACGAGGAGCGCGAGGCCCTGCTGGCCCGGATGCCGAAGGGCGAGGCCGCGGAGCTGCGCCGGCTGCTGACCCACCGGGAGGACACCGCGGGCGGCGCCATGACGACCCTGCTGATCACCGCCCGCCAGGACGAGTCCGTCGCCGAGGTGCGCGGACGGCTGGCCGAACAGGCCGAGCACCGTACCGAGATCGACGCGGTCGCGGTAGTGGACGACGAGGACCGGCTGCTGTGCGACATCGCGCTGTTCGACCTCGCGGTGGCCGAGGACGCGACCCCCATGGCCGACCTGGTCGCCTGGCGGGCACAGTTCGGGCCCCCGGTCACCGTCCAGGCCGGCACGGCCCTGACGGAGGCCGCCGACCATCTGGTCGCGGCCCGCGCCTCCTCACTCCTGGTCGTCGGCGACGGCGACCGCCCGATCGGCCGGATCCTGGCCGACGACCTGCTCGACGCGATGCTGCCCGAACGCGGGCGTCTGCACTTCAGGAGGTTCTTGCAGTGACCCGCGACCTCGGTACCGCCACCGCGGCGCCGCAGAGCCCCGCGCCCGCGCGCCGCACCGGCTGGCGGCGCCTCACCATGGTCGCGGCGGTCGCCGGGCCGGGGCTCGTCGCCGCGAACGCCGGCAACGACGCCGCCGGCATCGCCACCTACGCCTCGGCAGGTTCCCAATTCGCGTACGGGACCCTGTTCTTCATGGTGCTGGTCACCGTCGCCCTGGTGATGGTGCAGGAGATGGCCGTCCGCCTCGGCGCCCACACCGGCAAGGGCCTGGGCGCCCTGATCCGCGAGCAGTTCAGCCTGCGCCTGACCGCACTGGCCGTCTTCTGCCTGCTGCTGGCCAACACCGGCCTGGTCGTGTCGGAGTTCGCCGGCATCGGTGCCGCCTTCGAGCTCCTGGGCATTCCCAAGTGGGCGGTCATCCCCCCGGCCGCGATCCTGCTGTGGGCGCTGGTGCTGTTCGGCTCCTACCACTGGGCCGAACGCATCTTCCTGATCATGTCGCTGGCGTTCTTCGCCTACCCCGTGGCGATGATCCTCGGCCATCCCGACTGGGGCGCCGTCGGCCACCACCTCGTCGTCCCGCACATCGAGCCGAACAAGGACTTCATCCTGCTCGCGGTCGCGCTCATCGGTACGACGGTCAGCCCGTACATGCAGTTCTACGCGGCCGCGGGCGTCGTCGACCGGGGCACCAAGCCCGCCGACTACCCGCTCATCCGCGCCGACGCCGTCCTCGGCGCCGTCTTCGCCTGCTTCATCAGCCTGACCATCATCATCGCCACCGCCTCCGCCATCGGCGGCACCGGCCCGCTCGACTCCGCCGCCCAGGCCGCCGAGGCCCTCAAGCCGGTCGCCGGCCAGAACGCCGAACTCCTCTTCGCCGTCGGCCTGATCGGTGCCTCCGCCCTGGCCGGAGCCGTCGTCCCGCTCTCCGCCAGCTACGCCATAGGAGAGGCCGCCGGCGTGGAGCGCTCCGTATCCCGCAGCTTCCGCGACGCCCCGCTGTTCCTGGGCCTGTTCACCGCCCAGATCATCCTCGGCGCCGCGGTGGCGATGACCCCGGTCGACGTGATCCAGCTGCTGATCGGCACCCAGGTCCTCCAGGGACTGATCAGCCCCGTCGTCCTCGTCTACCTCCTGGTCCTGACCAACCGCCGCTCGGTCCTCGGTCAGGCCGCCAACAGCCCGCGCTACCGCATCGCCGCCACCGCCGTGGTCGTCGGCGTCGCCGCCATGTCCACGATCCTGCTCGTCCAGACGGTCCTGAGCTGGTTCGGCGTCGGCTGATCGGTGCGCATTCCTCCGCAGTGCGAGCAGGAGGCGGCCGGGAGCGCGACGAGGTGTGCACGAACGAGTGCACCTTCTCCGCCGTTCACGGGCGAGAAGGTGACTCCTCGAACAGCAGCCTCAGCGCGACCTCCCGGTAGTGCCGGATGTGCCGCAGCGAGAGGTCCGCGGCGCGTTCCGCGTCTCCGGCCTCGATCGCCTCGTACAGCTCTCGGTGGTCGTCCCACAACGGGTGGGGATCGTCGATCTGCTGGAAGAGCCAGCGCAGCCGCCCTTCGAGCGAGCCGAGCGTGGTGCTGAGCAGGTCGTTGCCGGCGAGCTCCATGATCTGGTGGTGGAAGGCGGTGTTCGCGCGTGAGACGCGCTCGGGCCTGCCGGACAGGGTGGCTCGCCGTGCCGCCTGCAACAGCTCGGCCAGGTGCTGAAGTTGGTCCGCGGTCGCGCGCTCGGTGGCGCGGCGCGCCGCCAGGACCTCCAGGGCCTCGCGCATGTCGAACAGGTTCTCGACGTCGTCGCGCGTCATGCCACGCACGACGATGCGGCGGGGCGAGAGCGCCTGGAGGAAGCCCTCGGACAGCAGAATGCGGATCGCCTCACGAACCGGCACGCGCGAGACCCCGAACTCCTCCGCCACCTCGCGCTCCATGAGGCGGTCTCCCGGCCTCAGGCGGCCCGTGATGATGCGGTCGCGCAGGCCCTCGCAGACCTGGTCGCGCAGCCACATCGAACCGGTGGACGAGGTGGTTGCGGGCTGCTGCGCCGCCGGGTCGGCGTCTGCCGCTGTGTTCTTCGGGTTCACAAGCCCTCCGGGCATCGGGGAAATTAAGGTATACCAAAAGCTTGACGGGGCCGTCTCGCTTCATTTTAGGTATACCCAGCTGGGAAACGGCCTGGCTATGACGTTGCTGTAGCTGTCCTGGTCCCCTCCAGGCCCCGTCCTGTCCTGGCGCTGGACCTGTCTTCCTCACCTCCTTTCCCCATTGCTGAAACGAGGTTTCACCATGCGTGCCTCAGCGAGACAGTCCGCCTCCGGGCCCACACCGGGGGGCGCCCGGGAGACGGGTGCCGAGACCGCACCCGGCTCCGCCTCCACTGCGGGCGCCCGGCCCAGCCGGGTGCGCTGGACCATGTTCTTGCTGCTCCTCGGTGTCGTCGCACTCAACTACATCGACCGCAGCTCCGTCTCGGTGGCCCTGCCGCTGATCACGAAGGATCTCGGCCTCTCCAAGGAGACCACCGGCTTCGTCCTGAGCGCCTTCTTCTGGACGTACGCGCTGATGCAACTCCCCAGCGGCTGGCTGATCGACCGGTTCGGCGCCCGGTTCATGGCGTCCGGCTCCTGCATCGGCTGGGGCGTCGTCCAAGCGCTCACCGCCGCCGCGACAGGCGCGGGTTCGCTGCTCGGGCTGCGGCTCGCGCTCGGCGCCGTCGAGGCCCCAGTGATGCCGGCCGGCGGCAAGCTCAACGCCCAGTGGCTGCCCGCTCGGGAGCGCGGCAGGGGCGCGGTGCTGCTGGACGGCGGCGCCCCGCTCGGCGCGGCGCTCGGCGGTGTCATCATCACCGGCCTTATCTCCTGGACGGGCAGCTGGCGCGTCAGCTTCGTCGTCGTCGGTGTGCTGACCTCCGCTGTCGGGCTCTACGCGGCCTGGTACGTGCGCAACACTCCGCGCGAGCATCCCCGGGTCGACGAAGCCGAGGCCGCGTACATCGAGCAGGCCCACGCAGAAGAGGACGCGCACGGGGAGAAGGGCGGTCGCGCCGGGCTGCTGCCCTACCTCAGGCACCGCTCCTTCTGGGC
Source organism: Streptomyces carpinensis (assembly GCF_002154505.1). Taxonomy (GTDB): domain Bacteria; phylum Actinomycetota; class Actinomycetes; order Streptomycetales; family Streptomycetaceae; genus Streptomyces; species Streptomyces carpinensis. The sequence goes on from NZ_MUBM01000003.1 coordinate 15,036, forward strand.
GATGTGCCTGGGCTGGATGGGCTTCAACGGTGTCTTCTACGGCCTGCTCACCTGGGGACCCCTCTATCTCTCCGAGGCCAAGGGCTTCGACATCTCGACGCTCGGCTGGTCCACTCTCGCCATCTTCGGCGCCGGCTTCGTGGGGGAACTCGCCGGCGGATGGCTGTCCGACCGCTGGCAGGCCAAGGGCGCCTCGGTCAACAAGGTCATGCGCACCCTGCTGGGTGTCGCCGGTGCCGTCGTCGTCGCCGGACTGCTCGGCGTGGTGCTGGTGCCGGACGCCATGACGGCCGTCGCCCTGCTCTCCACCGTGCTGTTCTTCCTGCGCTGGGCGGGCCTGTACTGGTCGCTGCCCTCCATCCTCGCCGGTCGCGCCAACGCCGGGATCGTCGGCGGCGCGATGAACCTCTCCGGGAACATCGCCGGCATCGTCACGCCGATCGTCGTGGGCTTCATCGTCGGCGGCACGGGCTCGTACACCTGGGCCCTTCTGTACTTCGTCGGCGCGGGGGTGCTCTTCACCGCGTCGTCCCTCGTCCTCGACTGCAGCAGGAGGCTCACGACCCGATGAAGACTTCTCCGACGACCTCGTCGGCGACGGCGCTGACGCGCGCGAAGCCCGACGGGCTGCCCTACCGGCTGGGCATGCTCACCCCTTCCTCCAACACCTGCCTGGAACCGGTGACGTACCGGCTGCTGGGATCCACAGGTGCCGAAGCAGACGTGACGGCGCACTTCGACCGTGTGCCCGTCACCCGCATCGCGCTCGACGGCGGCTCTGACGCGCAGTTCGACGCCGCGCCGATGCTCGCTGCCGCTCGGCGGCTCGCCGACGCCGGGGTCGATGTGATCGCCTGGAACGGCACCTCCGGGTCCTGGCTCGGCGTCGACCGCGATCGCGCACTGTGCGCCGCGATCACCGAGGCCACCGGCGTGCCCGCCACCACCTCCACCCTCGCGCTGCTCGACGCCTGCGCCGCGTACGGCGTGACCCGGCTGGGGCTCGCCCTGCCCTACACCCGCGATGTGGCCGAGCAGATCGCGGATACGTACGCCAAGGAGGGCGTCGTCGGCTCCCTGGACGCCGAGCCGTTCGGGATCAGCGACAACGAGGCGTTCGCCCGCATCCCGGAGGGCGAGGTCGCCCGCCAGATCCGCGACGCCGCGCGCGGGGAGACCCACGCGGTCGCCGTCGTCTGCACCAACGTGCACGGCGCCGGGGTCGCCGAGGAGCTCGAACAGGAGCTGGAAGTCCCGGTGTTCGACAGCGTCACCGCGACCCTCTGGAAGGCCCTGGACCTGGCCGGTGCCGCCCCCGCGCTCCCCGGCCACGGCGCCCTGCTGCACACCGGCAGCCTGCGTGCCCGCTTCCAGGAGGTGCTGACGGACCTGCTTGCCGCGACCGGTGCCGACCGCACCACCTTCCGCGTCGACCTGCCCGAGCACGGGCTGCACGTGGACCTCACGGCGGGCGAGGCGCACCGCCAGGGTGTGCGGTCCATCCGCCGCGACGCCTCTCTCGACCAACGGCGGCTGAACACCGTCGAGTGGCTGGAGCGCAACCGGACGCCCCTCGTCCAGCCGCACTTCGAGGCGATCCCGCACCCGCCGCAGGCGCTGATCGACGTCTACGGAGTGCGTGCCCAGATGCTCGGCCCCGTGGAACGCGACGGAGCTCTCGCGGGCTGGCTCTCCGTGCACAGCATGGACGAGCGCGACTGGTCCGCCGCCGACACCGCCGCGCTCGCCACCGCCACGGACCGCATCCACGGCGTCCTCGACCACCGACTCTGACCTCCCCCGCACGAAAGGAATCCGCACCGTGACGCAGGCAAGCACCACCCCGGACACCACGACCGGGTCCACGACCACCAAGGACATCAGGATCGCCCTCGGTGTCGATGTGGACGCCGTCGCAGGCTGGCTCGGCTCCTATGGCGGCGAGGACTCCCCGAACGACATCCAGCGCGGCGTCTTCGCGGGCGAGGTCGGAACCCCGCGGCTGCTGAAGCTGTTCGAGCGCTACGGCATACGCACCAGCTGGTTCATCCCGGGCCACTCCATCGAGACCTTCCCCGAGCAGACCCGGATGGTCGTCGAGGCGGGCCATGAGATCGGCGCCCACGGCTACTCGCACGAGAACCCGATCGCGATGACCCCGCGGCAGGAGGAGGACGTCCTCGCCAAGTGCGTGGAGCTCATCGAGCAGTACACAGGCCGTAAGCCGCGAGGCTATGTGGCGCCCTGGTGGGAGATGTCGCCCTTCACCGCGGAGCTCCTGCACAAGTACGGCTTCTCCTACGATCACTCGCAGAACTACCGCGACTTCACTCCCTTCTATGCGCGCGTGGGCGACGAGTGGACCAAGATCGACTACACCGGCGAGGCCAAGGACTGGATGAAGCCCCTGGTCCACGGCCACGAGGTCGATCTCGTCGAGTTCTGCGGCAACTGGTACGTCGACGACCTGCCGCCGATGCTGTTCAACAAGCACGCCCACAACAGCCATGGCTATGTCAGCCCGCGCGCCCTGGAACAGGATTGGAAGGACCAGTTCGACTGGGTCCACCGGGAGCTGGACTACGCGGTCCTGCCGATCACGCTGCACCCGGATGTCAGCGGTCGTCCCCAGGTGCTGCTCATGCTGGAGCGCTTCATCGACTACGTCTCCGGGCACGAGGGGGTCAGCTTCTGCACGCTGGAGGACGCGGCGGACGACTTCCGCCGCCGCTTCCCCTTCGACGGATCCGAGAGGCCGGCCGACATGCGCTGAGCCTGCCCGGGGGAGGCGGCTCACCGGTCGCCCCCGGGGGCACGCGCGGCCCCCGGTCGCCTGCGGCCCGGGACCCCGCACCGGGGCCGCCCCGCGCACGGCCCACCGCCCGCGCGTCTCCCTGGCCACGGCTCAGTTACCAATCCCTCGAAACCGGCGAAGGCGGTCCCGGACGAGGAGGCCGGGGCCCCTTCCACGCGACCCAGCGGGCAGTATCGGGAATCAGTGCGGCCTGATGCGGACGTGGGCGTACGGCAGGGGCCTCGCGCTCGGTGCCGGGGTCCTCCATCGGCACCGAGTTCACGTTCGGCATCATCAAGCGGACCCGGGTGTTCCCCCAGCCCACCGGATCCCGCTCCGGCCTCACCGGCTGGCGTCTGGCGGTGGCGGAGCTGATCACGGATGCATATGATCACTCCGCGGCGGTTCCACCGCCAGAGGCAGCGCGGGCCTGCATGGGCCGGTCGGCCGTCCGCCCCGGTGGTCAGGCGTCGGCGGCGGCGTGGACGCGCTCTCCCTCGACATAGGTCAGCAGGGCGCGGGTGTGCGCGATCTCATGGGCCGGGCCGTCGAACGGGTTGCGGTCGAGGACGGTGAGGTCGGCGAGTTTGCCGACCGCGATGCTGCCCGTGCCGTCGAGGTGGTTCACGTAGGCCGAGCCCGCGGTGTAGGCGGCGAGTGCCGAGCCCAGGTCGAGCCGCTGGTGGGGGAGGAACACGGGCGTGGTGGGATCGGCGTCCGGGGCGGTTCGGTTGACGGCGACGTGGATGCCGTGCATCGGGTCCGGTGAGGAGACCATCCAGTCGCTGCCCGCGGCCAGTACCGCCCCCTCGCGCAGCAGGGCACCGAAGGGGTACTGCCAGGCGGCGCGTTTCTCGCCGAGGAAGGGGATGCACATCTCGTCCATCTGCTGCTCGTGCGCGGCCCACAGCGGCTGCATGTTGGCGGCCACTCCCAGGGTGCGAAAGCGCGGCAGGTCACGGGGGTCGACGACCTGCAGATGCGCGGCGTGGTGGCGGAGGTCGAGACAACCCCCGGCGGCGCGGGCCGCCTCGACGGCATCCAGCACCTCGGTGACCGCACGGTCGCCGATGGCGTGGAAGTGCACCTGGAACCCCTCCGCGTGCAGCCGGACGACGGCCTCGCGCAGCAGCTCGGGGTCGACCATGGACAGGCCCCGGTTGCTCGTGACGCAGCCGCAGCCGTCCAGGTAGGGCTCGGAGAGGGCGGCGGTGAAGTTCTCGGGCACCCCGTCCTGCATGATCTTCACGCTGCCTGCGGTGAAGCGGCCCACGGTGCCCTTCGCGCGCCGGTCGAGCAGGTCGCCGATCTGCTCCAGGCCGCGTTCCCGGTCCCACCACAGGGCGCCGCGTACCCGGGCGGTGAGCACGCCGGTGCGGGCCGCCTCCAGATAGGTGCCGAGCTGGTCGGGCCAGCCACCGTAGGCGCCCACGATGGCGTCCTGCCAGGCGGTGATGCCGAGCGAGTGCAGATGGGCCTGCCCGGCGAGCAGGCCCCGCATCAGGTCGTCCTCGGTCGGGTGCGGTGCGAGGTCGCCTACCAGGGCCATCGCCTGCTCGTGCAGCACACCGGTCGGGTTGCCGTCGGCGTCCCGCTCGATCCGGCCGCCCACCGGGTCGTGCGTGTCCCGGGTGATGCCGGCGATCTCCAGGGCCCGGGAGTTGGCCCAGGCGCTGTGCGCGTCACGAACCGTCAGGTAGGCGGGCCGATCCGGGACGACCGTGTCCAACTGCTCCCGGGTGGGCAGCCCACCCGGGAGCAGTTGGA
>NZ_MUBM01000030.1 GCF_002154505.1 Streptomyces carpinensis
TGCACGGTGCACGGGCGGTGCGGCGGGCGGTGCGCGCCGGCCGGAGGATACGAGCGTTGCCAGGAGGTGGAGCCGAAAGCCGACTCGTGGCGCCCGACGGCGCCGTGGTCAGTGCCGCTCTTCGCGCGCCGGGGCGACGGCGAGATCCTGGGGGGTCTCGCTTGCCGAGGAGTGCTCCGCTTCCTTGTCGCGCAGCTGGATGCGTGCGGTCTCCGGGGTGAGCGAGACCACGGCCAGACCCAGCACGGCTGCGGCGATGATGTAGAACGCCGGAGCGGTCGGGCCGATGCGGGTCACGAGGACACCGGCGAGCAGGGGAGAGGTGCCTCCGAAGATCGCCGCGCCGGCCGCGTAGGACAGAGCATGGCCCGAATAGCGGACCGAGGTGCGGAATAGCTCGAGCATCGTGACCAGCGATCCGGGGCAGAAGAGGATCACGCCCATCCCAAGCAGCAGCTGCCCCATGAGCGCTTGGGTGAAGGTTCCCCGGCCGACGAGGACCATGGCCGGGTACGACGAGACGATCGACCACACCAGGCCGACGAACATCACCGGCTTGCGGCCGATTCGATCGGCCAGGGCACCGGAGAAGGGAGTGGCGAGGGTGATCGTCAAGGCGGCGATCGCGTTCGAAACGAGCGCCGGGCCAGCCTCCATCCCCACAATGGTGACCATGTAGGTATACATGAAGCCGATGATCATCCACGCCGTGATCAGCTGGGGTGCGCTCATCAGCACGACCCGCACGACCGAGCCCGGGCTCTGTGTGAGCACGGTCTTGAGCGGGTTCGCCCGCGGCGCGGCTTGCTCCCTCTTGGCCGCCGCCTCGACAAAGAGCTCCGGGTCCGAGAGCCGGCGGCGGAGCCAGAGCCCCACCCCTGCGAGCACGCCACCGAGCAGGAAAGGCAGGCGCCATGCCCATTCCTGGTACGCCTCCTCGCCGAAGATTCCGCGCAGGCCCAGGACGATGCCGCCCATGATGGCGTTGGGCAGGAAGGACCAAGCGAAGACGACACCGATCCAACGGCCCCGCCTGCCGTCCGGCGCGGACTCGAGCACGTAGGTCAGCGCTCCGCTGTGCTCTCCACCCGCCGACAAGCCTTGCAGCATTCGGCAGACGACGAGCAGGACGGGGGCGGCGACACCCACACCGGCGTACGTCGGCAGGAGCCCGATGAGAGAGGTGGCCCCACCCATGATCAGGATGGTGATCGACAGGACCCGAATACGACCCCACCGGTCACCGAGGTAGCCGAACAGCACCCCGCCCAGCGGCCGCATGAAGAAGGCGACACCGAACACGGCGAGCGTGGCGAGGAGCGAGGCGACCGGATCGACCTCCGGAAAGAACAGCCTGGCCAGAACTGGCGTGGAAAGGCTGTACACCAGGAAGTCGAACCACTCGACGAGGGTGCCGATGGATCCGCCGACAAGCCTTCGGCGAGCCGTATCGGTCGGCGTGTCAGGAGACGCTTGCGGTGCAGGTTTCCTGGCCATTCAGGAACCTCCTCATGGTGGCCACCGCCCTGAGGGCGCGGCAGAGAACGCGTGGATACGGAATTTCTGGCCGTTGCGTACGCCGTGGCGCCGGGATCATTTCGTGGGTGCGGGGGAACGGGCCAGGGACGGTCGGGACGGAAATATGGAAGAACTAACACGAGTTGATGCCGATCGGGAGTGCGTTCGCGTTTCCGGCCGAGCACCGGGGGCGCTGTTCCCGGCGGACATGTACTCATCAGTGAACGGGCGGCCGAGCGTGCCGGCGCAGATTTCCTGAAGGCGGTGATGACACTGGGTTTGAACGATATGGCGTTCGCCCTGTCGCTGCCTGGCCCGTTCACCGCGCCCGAATCGCCTGCTGGTCTGCCGACCCGTGGCGCGTCTCAAGAGGGCGGCCCTGACCGGAGTGTGTGCCGACGAGGACCCACCCGGTTGGCGTCGATACGGTGCCCGGTCGCGCCGGTCGTCGCGGTGCACATGACCTGGTCTATGGTGAGCAGCGCCCGCATCTCCTGGGTGCTTCTGCCCGGTGCAGGCGGGAGTTGTGAGTGTGGGGACCAGCCGGTAGGGCTCGCGCAGCCGGGTGCCCTTGGTCAGGGGCGACCCGCACAGGTCCGCGTCGATCATACGCGGACAAGGAACTGCGCTCCGAACCGAACGGACCTTCCGCGACACCCGCCGCCGGTGAGGCTCATCCGACGGCAACCGACGAGTGCTCCTGCCCTCTAGTCCTGGGCCGTCCTGGGCCGCGCCTCACGCGGCTTCACCATGAGCCCGCGGCCCGCGTATCTGCAAGACCTCCGCCGGCGACGCAGCATGAGATCACCGCACGACCGTCACCTCGTTGAGCTCTCGTACGCTGCTGTGAGGACGCGACCGCCGGCACTCAGCTGGGGCATCCCGGCGTGGACGATTGGGATGGTCGGCCCGGCGAGAACCTGGGTTAGGTCAGGATGCGTCCTGAACCCTCCTCGTCAGTGCAGCAGCGGCGGTGGAACCGTTCATCGCCTGGTTGTAGCGGGCCGTGACCTTCCATCCCTCGGAAGTCCGCGCGAACTCCCACCGCGAGATCACCGCGCGGAAGACGCCGAACCGGCCGTCATCGCTCAACACGATCGTCTGCGAGTAGTTGGTCGCGACGGCTTCGTTCTCGCCCAGGACGACGTGCGGCAGCGACAGGATGTGCGAGCATCCGTGTGTCGTGAGCGTCTGATGCAGCTCACCACGAAGGAAGCCCGCGATGGCCTCGCGACCCTCGAACCTGCCGAGGTCGATGTCGTACACGCCGTCCTCTGTCCAGAGAGACGCAGCCTCGTCGTGCAGATTGCCGTCGGCGAGTGGTCCATAGGCGCTGATCAGCTGGTAGATCGCCAGCTGGTCCTCGACTTGCCGCAGGCGTCGTTCCAAGTCGCTCCGATTCGATTCGGTCATGTCAGTAAGTCGCCCTACCACCGCTGATGTCGTAGACCGAGCCCGTCGAGAACGTCACCTTCTCAGAGGCGAGCCAAGCGACGAGTTCCGCCACCTCGGACGCCTGCCCTCGCCGGGCCATCGGGATAAGACTGATATAGCGCTCCAGGACGTCCGGGGGTGTGTCGGCACTCATCGGCGTGAGGATGTTCCCTGGTGCCACGGCGTTGACGATGACGCCGGTGGTGGCGAGCTCCTTCCCGACCGCCTTGGTCAGAGTGATCGTCGCGCCCTTGCTCGCCGAGTAGACGGACATGGAGGGGTTGCCCTCCTTGCCTGCGACGCTCGCGATGTTCACCACCCTTCCCCAGCCACGTTCGACCATGTCCGGGACGAACGCCTGCATGCAGTTGACGGTCCCGAAGAGATTGACCTCGATCACCCGTCGCCAGTCGTCAAGCGATGTCTCAAGGAACGACAGGCTCGGGCCGACGATTCCGGCCGAGTTGACGAGCACATCGACCGGACCTGTCTCCGCGGCGGCTGCGGCAACCGCCGCGGCGTCCGTGATGTCGACCACCAGGTCTGCGGACGACGCGCGGTCGAGGGTGAGTACGCGCACGCCCTCTTTACGAAGCCGATCGGCGCAGGCCGCGCCGATCCCGCTTGCTCCGCCGGTGACAACGGCTGTGCGGTTCGCAGGTGCGACGGCCATCATTCCACTCCCCATAGTTCCAGTTGGTGCGCCATGTAATCGTTCTCCGCCGTCCAGGCCACGGAGGCGTCGTCGATGTTGCATTGCGTGAGCATTCAAAGCGGCCTATTCGCCGCGCAGGCGTGGTAGCGGTCATCCTCCGCGACCATCGTGGCCTGCGCATCGCCTCCCGGCGCCCCAGTCAGGCACGAAAATCACGCCCGTGCCGATCTACTTGATCGCGATCGGGTTCAGCACCGAACCGATTGCGCCCGGGATGTTGAGAGGGGGCGCACTGAGTAGGAACTCATAGCGGCCGTCACCTGCGCACTCCTGGGCAAGATCTTCGAGCCACCACAGCTCGCCGAGCGTCAGTCCGAGGTCGACGAGAGCGGCATGGTGAACCGGGTGCGGCCGATCGGCCGGCTGCTCGTTGGGGACGACCTCGACTCCCATCGTGTCAATGGCGAGGGCGGCGATGTTGTGCGTGTGTGCCCACTCGACGATGTCGCGTGACATGCCGGGCACCGCTGTGAACCATTCCTTGCGCGCCGCGTCGTCGGTCAGCCCGTACCAGCGACCGAGGTGACCCGTGCGCACCAGGACCATGTCGCCGCTGCGCACCTCGACGCCTTGCGCCTCGAGCGCGGCGTCGACCATTTCGGCAGTGATCGGGGTGGAGGGCGCAACGGCGTCTACGCCGAGGTGACCGGGCATGTCGACCAGAACTCCTCGACCGACGAAGCTCTCCTTCATCGCCGCCACATCCAGGTCTCGCGATCCTGCAGAGGTGATGTTGCCCACCCAATAGCCGTTGTAGAGCACATCGTTGTACGCCCAGTGCCCAAGGCCGTCCCACTGGGTCGAGCACTGTAGAGCCATGTCCATGTAGTCGTCGGTGAAGGTGACGCCCGGCTCGATATCCCAGTACGGCATGCCCGCGACCGCGTCGGAGCCGGTCATGGTGAAGTAGTGGAACGGCGCCCGCCGACCTGCCCAGCGTGGAGCGTCGTCGGCGATCGGCAACGCCAGGGACATGACCTTTCCTCGTCTGACGAGGCGTGCGGCGTCCGCTACAACCTCCGGGGTGATGAGATTCGCCGTGCCTCGTGTGTCATCGTCGCCCCATCGGCCCCAGTTGTTGAGCCCGGCGGGCCGGTAGCCCCCGACGACCTTTCCGTCCTCGTCAACCGTGTAGGTCGGCGGCGTCCACTTGCGCGGGTGGTAGGAACCCGCTTCTTTGCGTCCCATGGCCTTCTCCGTGCCTTTTCCGAATTTCCGGATCGCGATTGAGCCTCGTGAATGGCTGCGATCTGATCGGCGTCACTTGCAGATGCCTGAGCCAGCATGCAGTGCTCAATCTCGCAGTGTCAACACCAACGTTGACATTGATATGAAGTCCTTTTTGGCATGCAGAATTCCCTGCCCTGAGAAGTAAGGTAGACAGGCCGTGCCCGGCGAGCGAGACGCGTGACGTGGCGGAGTCGTGGCCGTCGGCGTGCCGGTGCACGGTGATGTCGTCGTGGGACGGCCGCAGCCGTCCCACAGGCCCGGAGTGGGGCCGAGGAGCGGGGAGCCGCGACGGTTGGCGAGGTCGTCGGGCACAGCTCGCAGCGGGGTACCGGCCGCGTGCGAGGGCGGCCGCCGTGGGGCCGAACGCGGCACTTCCCCCTCGCTCACGATCGCATGGTGGGCCGGCCGAGTCGCACGCCGTGATTCACCGATTGATCAACCGCGCCCTGTTGTGGTGTAGGACATGTCCGTGACCAGCGCGAGGACTTCACGGCGAAGTGCGACCTTGTTGACCTTTGTCGCCGACATCGGCCACTCGTCTGCTGCCTTGAAGTAGACCGCTCGGGGAATCTTGAACGAGGCGAGCCGGCCGACGCAGAACTGGACCAGTTCCTCCTCGCTGACCTGTGTTCCTGGCCGAAGCTCGACGAAGGCGACGGGGACTTCGTCGAGCCGGGCGTCGGGTCGCCCCACCACCTCGGCGTTGAGAACGGAGGGGTGGCGCTTGAGGAAGGATTCGACCTCTATGGCCGGTACGTTCTCGCCACCGACTTTGAGCATGTCCTTGAGCCGGCCTTCGAACCGGAGATGGCCGGAGGCCAGTCTGCGGAACAGGTCGCCGGTGTGGAGCCAGCCATCGTGATCGATGGCTTCGGCCGTGCGCTCGGGGTCACGGTAGTAGCCGGACATCATCGAGTAGCCGCGCACGAGGAGTTCTCCGAGCTCGCCATCGGGCAGATCCTCGTTGGTCTCGGAGTCGACGATCCGCACTTCTGCGCCGGCGACCGGCCGTCCCGAGGTGGTGGCCCGGATCTCGAGGCTGTCCGAGGGAGATGTCAGACAGAAGTGACCCGTCATCTCCGTCATGCCGGAGCCGTTGATCAAGAGCGCCTGCGGAAAGGCCTCCTGCAATGCCGTGAACTCGTTCGGAGCGCCAACGGTGACGATCGACCTCACGTGGGGCAGTTCCTCCGGATGGAATCCCGGTGCCTCCATCAAGGCGGTCTGCGGAGCCATGAACATCGGCCACAGCGATGTCGCGTGCCAGTCGCGGACGCTCCGGAACGCCCGTTCGCCGTCGAGGTGGACGTCGGTGAGCATGGTGCCGCCCTGGGCCAGGCACCAGATCAGTCCCTGGAAAGCGGCGATGTGGAAGAACGGTGCCGGGCACCACACCACTTCCGGATCGCCTCGCCACGGCCGCGGAATGGCCGCGTTCGTGCGGCCGACGGGAGCCCTGGTCACGGCCTCATGGGTGATCATGCAGCCCTTGGGGTGAGCCGTGGTCCCGGAGGTGTAGAGGATCATGGCGCAGTCCCGGACGCGAACCCGGTGTCGCAGGGTCTCGACGACCGCGTCGCGCACCGCGGCGGCCGCCCGCCGGAACTCCTCATCGCCGACGAACCCCGGCGTGCTCTTGCCGCCGAGCACGACGATGTGACGAAGATGAGGCGCACTCGGTATGAGCAGCGGTCCGATACCGGGGGCTGCGTCCAGGCCCGGTATGGCATCGCGCAGGACCTGCCGCAGGTCGGTGCGCGATGCCATGCGGTCGGTCGTCACGATGGCCTTGAGCTCGGCGTGGTCGATGACGTATCCCAGCTCGCTGCTGCGGTGCCGGACGTTGAGCGGCACCACGACGGCTCCGAGCAGCGCGATTCCGAACACGGCCTCGGCGAACTCCTGCGAGTTGGGCGCCAGGACGCCGACGTTGTCCCCCCGGCCGACGCCCAGCGACGCCAGGCCGCGCGCGACCTCCGCGCTGCGCGCCAGCAGCTCCGTGTAGGTCAGCGACTCCTCTGCCACGACCAGCGCGACCCGGTCGGGAAACCGGCCCGCGGACCTGACCAGAAGGTCCGCGAGAGGGATGGCCTCGCTGTAGACCTGCTCGAAGTTCACAGACATTCTCCCTTGAACTGTCTGGCGCGTAGCCGATGACGGCGTGTTACGTCTTGCTCAGGTGACGGAGTGATCATCAAGTCAGATCACTCGGGGAAGATCCGGGGCAGCGCGGACGCGCGGCCCTTGAAGGACGGTGTGCGCTTCTCCAAGAAGGCCGCGACTCCCTCCTTGCCGTCGCCGATGGAGCAGTAGAACATCGCCAGGGAGTCCGAAAGATGGGCCTCGAGCGGGTGCGAGCTGGCGCTGTTCCGGTACAGGAGTTGTTTGGCCAGGCCCAGGGCGACCGGCGATCGATTGGTGACGAACGACCGTGCCAGCCTGTGGGCCGTGGAGAGCAGATCCTCCGGTGCGTGGGTGGACCGGAGGAGCCCGCCGCGGAGAGCCTCCTCGGCGGTGAGGACGTCGGCCGAGTAGATCCATTCCAGGGCCTGCTGCAATCCTACGACCCTGGGAAGGAACCAACTCGAGCAGGCCTCCGGCACGATGCCCAGACGCCCGAAGACGAAGCCGATGCGAGCCGAGGCCGAGGCGAGACGCAGGTCCATCGCCAGCGTCATGGTGGCGCCGATGCCGACGGCCGGTCCGTTGATGGCCGCGATGACGGGCTTGGGCAGCGCGTGTATGGCGAGCGTGACGCGTCCACCGGTGTCGCGTACGTGGTCGCTGTAGGGCTGCTCGTCGAGATGCGCGCGCAGCTCTTCCGGCGTCGGCGCGAGGGACTCGTCGAGCCCGAAGACATTGCCCTCCACTGCGAGGTCCATGCCGGCACAGAACGCCCGGCCCGCGCCGGTGACGACCACGGCGCGGACGTCGTCGTCGCGAGCGTCGGTCAGGAAGACGTGCTCGAGTTCGCGCGCCATCGTCACGGTGAACGCGTTGAGAAAGTCCGGCCGGTTGAGGGTCAGGGTGGCGACCCCGTCATCGTCGACATCCCAGAGCAGGGTCTCGTAACTCATTCGAACCTCCGTCGTCGCCGGGTTGCAGGGCAGGACGGTAGCTGTCAACGTAGCTGTTGACAAGGGTTGGGGTCGGTACCCACCCTTCGGGCCTGCGTGTGATGCGCTGGACGGCCCGCAAGCACGCGGCGGTGGCTGCGGCGGTCGATTCACCTCCTTGGTGTGGACCGGACGGGGCTGCTGCCGGTTCCACCGGCTGCCGCTCCCTGCGACGCCGCTTCCGGCGGCGACAAGTGAATCGACGACCGCCCGCGGCGCCCAAGTCCGCTGCCTGGGTGGCGGGATGGGTGTTAGCCGCCTTGATGGCCGCGGCGATGCCGAGCACTTCCAAGTAAGTCAACATGGGTGTTGACCAATCTATCAACGCTAGTGTTGACTGCCGACGTCGACGGCCGCGCAAGGAAGAGGTGAGCGTGAATATCAAGGTTCCGAGTCCCGAGGAGAATCCGGCTGCGGTGGTGGGTGACCTATCGGTCGACGCCATCCGGGAAGCGGTTCAGGACGCGTCGGTCCCCGTGCTGCTCATGGTCGTCTACCAGGTCACAGGTGATGAGAAGTGGTTGGACGATCGCTACCGGCCCGAAAAGGTTCGGGGGGTCGCCCCACGTGAGGACGGCGGGATCCCCGAGCATCTGCAGGACGAGATCCGCGAGGCGGCCGTTCCGGCGATCGCCGCACTGCTCCGCGGCGAGGCCCCGGCGGTGGATCTGGCCGACACCGACACCATGATGCGGGCCGCCAGCTTCTTCCTCGGCGAGCAGATCGATCGCCGACACGCTGTCATTTTCGGCGAGGAACTGCATCGCCGTACCTCGCCTGTCGGCGAGATCGGTGAATGGTCCGGGGCGCAGGCGCCGGGAGGCCTCCGTGCTGTCGTCATCGGCATGGGCGTCTCAGGGCTGGCCGCAATCCGAATCCTGCAGCAGCTGGGCATCGACTACACGGTGTTCGAGCGGGAGACCGAGGCAGGTGGCGTCTGGCATCAGAACCGGTACCCGGGTGCCGGCGTCGACACGCCCAGCCACCTGTATTCGTTCTCGTTCAGCTACCGCGACTGGAGCCGGCACTACGAGCTCCAGGGCGAGCTCTACCAGTACTTCAACGAGGTTCTGGATCAGCTGGGCGCCCGCGAACGGGTGCGATTCGGCACCGAAGTGCTCAGCGCTGACTACGACGATGACACCGCCCTGTGGACCGTGGTGACGCGCACGGCCGACGGCTCCACCGAGCGCCAAGTCGCGAACATCGTGATCAGCGCCGTCGGTTCTCTCAACCAGCCGACGATTCCGAACGTACCGGGCCGGGAGACCTTCCGGGGCGTCCAGTTCCACTCCAGCCGGTGGGAGGCCGGGACCCCGCTGGCGGGCAAGAAGGTCGCGATCGTCGGGGCCGGCGCCAGCAGCCAGCAGATCTCTCCGGAGATCGCCAAGACGGTCGAGCACCTCTACATAGTCCAGCGCTCCCCGCAGTGGGTGGCACCGTTCGAGCAGTTCCGCCAGGCGATCTCCCCGAATCAGCGCACCCTGCTGGCACACGTCCCGCTGTATCGCGCCTGGAACTGGGTCGGGCTGTTCTGGCAGCACGGCGACAAGATCATCGAGCGGTTGCGCATCGATCCCGAGTGGGCGCACCCCGAGCGTTCGGTGAACGCCCGCAATGACCGTCAGCGCGAATTCCTCACCCGCTACATCCAGGACGCGCTCGCCGGCCGGCCGGACCTGATCGAGAAGGCAGTCCCCGAATACCCGCCCTTCGGCAAGCGCATGCTGCTGGACAACGGCTGGTACCGGACGCTCACGCGGGACAACGTCAGCCTGGTCGCCGACGCTGTCGCGGAGGTCGACGAGTCGGGGCTGACCGTCGCTTCCGGTGAACACATCGATGTCGACGTGATCGTCTGGGCGACCGGGTTCGCCGCCACCCACTTCCTGAGTTCCGTCGACGTCTACGGCGAGCACGGCATTCGTCTGCGGGAGGTCTGGGACGAGGACGACCCACGGGCCCACCTCGGCGTCTCCATTCCGCACTTCCCGAACTTCTTCATGCTCGGCGGCCCGCACTCACTGCCCGGAAGCGGAAGCTTCATGTACTTCATGGAGATGCAGGCGCGCTACCTGCGAGACCTGCTGTCGGAGATGTTCCGGCGCGGCGTCACCGCCATGGCCGCCACCGACGAGGCGACCACTCGCTACAACGACATGGTCGACGAGCTGCACGCCCGAACCGTCTGGAGCCACCCGGGTTTTGGGACCTACTACCGCAACTCGAAGGGACGCGTCATTTTCGTGATGCCGTTCCTCAACGTCGAGTACTGGGAGATGGTTCGCACTCCGAACCTCGACGACTACACGCTCCACCAGGTCCCCTACGTCCCGGCCGCCGACGCCGTGGGATGACTCGAGAGGAGGCACCTAGATGCAGCCAATCACAGTCGACGCCTCGAGTGTCGTCGTCATCACCGGAGGCGCAACCGGCGTCGGCCGATCCATGGCGTTGGCATTCGCCGAGCGCGGCGCGCAAGTCGTCCTCGCCGACATAGACCAACCGGCCGCACGGGCGACGGCGGAAGGGATGCAGCGCAACGGCCATCGGGCCGAGGGCATCGGAGTGGACGTGGCACAGGCGGCTTCCGTCCACGCCCTCGCCGACCGCGTGTTCGGCACTTACGGCAAGGTCGACGTGTTGTGCAACAACGCAGGGGTGACGATGCGGCCCTTCCGGGCAAGCTGGAACGCCTCGGCCCAGGACTTCGCATGGATCATGGGCGTCAACTACCACGGCGTCGTGCACGGCATCCTCAGTTTCGTGCCCCGGATGCGCGCCCAGCCGGGCCACAAGCACATGGTCAACACGGCGTCGTTCACGGCGCTGGATGTCATGCCCGGCCACGCCGCCTACGCGGCGTCGAAGGCCGCGGTGATCGCGCTGTCCGACGCGCTGCGCATCGAACTCGCCGACCACGGAGAGGACTTCGGCGTCACTGTCCTTTATGCCGGAGCGATCCCCACGCGCCTGGTCACCAGCGAACGCCTGCGCCCGGAGTCCGAACGCTCCGCCGCCCGTGGCGTGATCGCCTACCAGCCGAGCCGGCCGGAACCCTTCCACACCGCCCCGCGACCGCTCGACGAGATCGGGGAGCTGGTTGTGGGCGCCGTCTTGGAAGACAAGCCGGCGGTGCTTACCCATCGGTATCCGCACGACGAGATCGAGGCCCGGCTCGCGCAACTGCGTGCCGGCGCCCCTGCCCAACCAAGCCCCTTCCCTACGAGGACGCAGGAGGAACTGTGAAGGTCACGTCCGACAACATCCAGGCCGTGGTGCAGCGGCTGGCCGACGAGGCCGACATTCAGCGCGTGATCTTCGATTACGCGTTCCATCTCGACGCGGCGGACCCAGAGAAGATGCTGCCCCTGTTCACCGACGATCTGTACGTGGCCTACGGGCCGTCCCACGGCGCGAAGGGCCCGGAGGAGTACCTGGAGGTGCTCGGCAACGAGAAGACCGGCATCGCCGGCTTCTTCGCCGGGACGAGCCACCACGTCTCCAATGTCGCGATCGACTTCGTCGACGAGGACACCGCCAAGGTCCGCTCGGTGCTGCTGGCCTGGCATCGCTACAACCGGGAGCGCCCCGATGGCATCGTGTACGCCCAGTACCACGACGTCTTCAAGCGCACCGCGGACGGCTGGAAGATCCAGCGCCGTGAACAGCTCACCACCGGCACCGAGCAGTACCACGCCAAGGCCCACGCCCTGGTGATGGCGCCGCGCAAGAACGCGAAGGCCTGAGTGCGCATGTCCGACCAGCTGCTGTACGAAGTCCGCGATCACGTCGCGTACCTGACCCTCAACCGGCCCCGGGTGCTCAATGCGATCTCCCACGACCTCGACCACGAGCTCGCCGAGCGGTGGAACGAGATCGACCGTGACCCGGACATCTGGGTCGCCGTGCTGGCGGCGGCGGGGGAGCGCGCCTTCTGCGCCGGTGCCGACATCAGCGGGGGCGCCGCTGCCTCGGCCGACCGTCTCGCGATCGGTGGCGGGCTCACCGGCGTGGGCGGGCCGCTGCGGCGGCTCACCAAGCCGTTGATCGCCGCGGTGCAGGGGTATGTCCTGGGCGCCGGTTTCGAGCTGGCGATGTGCGCCGACATCATCGTCGCCGCTGACAACGCTCAGTTCGGGCTGCCAGAGATCAAGGCCGGCATCATCGGCGACTGCGGCGTCGTGCATCGCGCGGTCCGGCAGCTGCCGTATCGGGTGGCGATGGCGATGATCCTCACCAGCGAGCGGCTGTCGGCCGCCGACGCGGAACGGTTCGGCCTGGTCAACCAGGTTGTGCCGTTCGAGGAGCTCGCGGATGCCGCCGCCGCCTGGGCGGCGAAGCTGACCACGGCCTCGCCGCTGGCGCAGCAGGCGGCGAAGCACGCCGTGCTCACGGGCCTGGATCTTCCACTGCCCGCGGCACTCGGCATGCGGTACGAGCCGATCGAGGCCTATGCCCATTCTCTTGACGCGCAGGAAGGGAATACCGCGCGCGCGGAGAAGCGCGCCCCCCAGTGGACCGGTCGATGAGCCGTTCGTCCCCCTTCCCCGCGACCCGGAAGTTTCGAGAGGACTCCGTCATGGAACCCACCTATCTCAAAGCAGCTCCGCAGACCGCCGCTGACGTCGCTCGTCGGGATGCCGTTCGCGAGACCGTCGCCGGCGTCATCGCCGACATTCGTGAGCGTGGCGACGCTGCCGTCCGCGAGTATTCCGAGAAGTTCGACGGCTGGTCGCCGGACAGCTTCAAGCTCGGTCCTGAGCAGATCGAGGAGATCGTCGCGGCCGTCCCGGCGCAGACCATCGAGGACATCCGTGCCGTGCAGGCCCGGGTGCGTCGTTTCGCCCAGCACCAGCGGGACTCGCTGCACGACTTCGAGGTCGAGACCGAGCCCGGTGTCTTCCTGGGCCAGCGCAATCTGCCAGTGAGTGCCGCGGGCGCTTATGTGCCCGGCGGGCGTTATCCGCTGGTGGCGTCGGCCCACATGACGGTCGTCACGGCGAAGGTGGCCGGTGTCGAGCGGGTCACCACGTGCACCCCGCCGATCCGCGGACAGATCCCCGCAGCCACGGTCGCGGCCATGCATCTGGCCGGAGCCGACGAGATCTTCCTGCTCGGCGGCACGCAGGCCGTCGCCGCAATGGCGATCGGCACGGAAACCATCGGCAAGGTCGACCTGCTCGCGGGTCCCGGCAACGCGTTCGTAGCCGAAGCCAAGCGGCAGCTGTTCGGTGAGGTCGGCATCGACCTGTTCGCAGGCCCGACCGAGATCCTGGTGATCGCCGACGAACATGCCGACCCGTTCATCGTCGCGGTCGACCTGCTGAGTCAGGCCGAGCACGGCCCCGACTCGCCCGCAGTGCTGATCACCACCTCGGAGCCGCTGGCCCGGCGGGTGCTGAAGCTGATCGAGCAGATCCTCGTCGACATGCCCACCGCCGACTTCGCCGGGCCGGCGTGGCGCGACCACGGCGAGGTCGTGATCGTCGCCGACCTGGACGCCGCATACGCGCTGGCCGACCGGTACGCCTCCGAGCACGTCGAGGTGCTGACCCGGCAGCCACGGGAGGCCCTGGAGAAGATGCGCAACTACGGGGCGCTGTTCCTCGGCGAGGGCACGTGTGTCTCCTACGGTGACAAGGTCATCGGCACCAATCACACCCTGCCGACCCGCGGCGCGGCCCGCTACACCGGCGGCCTCTGGGTTGGGAAGTACCTCAAGACGGTCACCTACCAAGAGGTCACCGACACCACCTCCAGCGCGGCCCTCGGCGAACTCTGCGGCCGCGCGGCCCGGGTGGAGCAGTTCGAGGGCCACGCCCGCTCCGGTGACGTGCGGGCCCACAAGTACGCCGATGCGCCCCTGCCGTGGGCGCCGGCCGGCCTGTGATCACCGGACGAAAGGCGCTGGTGACCGGCGCCGGCAACGGACTGGGCCGCGCCATCGCGCGGCACCTGTCCGCAGCCGGTGCCGGACTGGTGGTTCTCACCGGACGCCGACGAGACAAGCTGGAGGAGACTGCGGCTTCCATCCCCGGGCCGACCAGGGTCGAGACCGTCGACACCGCCGACCCTGACTCCGTCTCCGAACTGGTGGCGCGGCTGCGGGACGAGCGGATCTCGATCCTCGTCAACAACGCCGGCATCGCCGGGCCGGTCGCCCCGCTGTGGGAGATCGAACCGCACGCATGGGAGGAGGTCTTCGCGGTCAACGTGCGCGGGATCTACCTGATGTGCCGGGCGTTCCTGCCCGCCATGATCGAGCGCGGCGAAGGCGACATCATCAACCTCGCCTCGGTCAGCGGGAAACGTCCGCTCGCCCGTCGCACGCCCTACACGGCCTCGAAGATGGCGGTGATTGGGTTGACCACCACCCTGGCACACGAGGTCGGGCCGCTCGGTATCAATGTCAACACCCTGTCCCCAGGACCGGTGGACGGTCCCAGGATGAGCCGCAATTTCCGGCTGGAGGCGCAGAGCCTAGGCATTACCGTCGAGGCCGCCGAGGACGAGTTCGTCTCCCGCTCCGCGCTGCGGCGGATGGTCACCGAGGACGAGGTCGGCCTCGCTTCGGTCGCGATGCTGCAGATGCCCGGGCTCTGCGGAGCCGACATCGACCTGTCCGCCGGCATGATCGCCCGCTGATCCTTTCGCATCCATACGGCCGGTGACGGTCGCCCGATCCACAGCTCGAAGGACTCTGCATGTTGTCGACCAAATTCACCCGCGAGTTCGAAGTAGACCATCCCATTGTGTGCGGCGGGATGACCGGCGTCGGCACCGCCGAGCTCATCGCCGCTGTCGCCAATGCCGGCGCGCTCGGCTTTCTGTCCGCCCATACCCAGCCCACCCCCGCTCAGCTGGACGAGGAGATTAGGCGGACTCGTTCGCTGACCGACCGTCCCTTCGGCGTCAACCTGACGATCCTGCCGTCGATGCGGGCGATCCCCTACGACGAGTACCGGGATGTCATCATCGACAACCGGATTCGCGTCGTGGAGACCGCGGGCTCCAATCCGGCTCCTCACCTGCCTGCCCTGAAGGCAGCCGGTGTGAAGGTCATTCACAAGGTGGTGGCGGTACGCCATGCAGTGAGCGCCGAGCGGCTGGGAGTCGACGCGCTCTCGGTCGACGGGTTCGAGTGCGCCGGCCATCCTGGCGAGGACGACGTGCCCGGACTCGTGCTCATTCCCGCGACCTGCGCCAAGGTCGAACTGCCGATCATCGCGTCCGGAGGATTCGCTACCGGCTCCGGGCTCGCCGCAGCACTGGCGCTGGGCGCCGATGCCATCAACATGGGCACCCGGTTCGTGGCGACCGAGGAGGCTGCGGTCCACCGGAACGTGAAGGATCAGATCGTCGCGAACACCGAACGCGATACCGACGTCGTCTTCCGTAAATTCCGCAACAGCGCGCGCGTCGCCAGGAACGCGGTCTCGACGCAGATCCTTGAGATCGAGCGCCGGGAAGAAGCCACATTCGAGGACATCGCCCACCTGGCCTCGGGGGCCCGCGGGCGGGCGCGGGTGCTGGCCGAGGGAGACATGGACGACGGGCTGTGGTGGGCCGGTCAAGCACAGGGGCTGATCGATGCCGTGTCGACCTGCAAGGAAGTGGTCGACACCATCGTGGCGGATGCCGAGGAAATCATCGCGAAGCGTCTGCCCGCGACGATCCGGTACTGACCTGCTGCCGCTCGGGCGCGCCCGGGGCGCCTCCGAGCGGCAGGGCCGGCCGAGCGCTCCTGACCTGGGTCAGGAGCGCTTGTCGTCAGCGCTTGTCGTCGTCGACTTCGATGCCGTCGAGGAGGACGGAGGTGAACACGTGGATCAGATCGTCGGCCGAGTACCGGCTCTGTCCCCCGACCGGCACCCACCAGCGGTGGGTCCACTGGGTCATGCCGAACAGGCCGTTGGCGATCAGTGTTTTAGACAAATCGGAGCGGAAGATTCCCGCTTCCATGCCGTCGGCGATCGTGTCGATGAAGTAGCGCTCCAGGCGGTGCGTGTTCTCGACCATCTGCTGTGCCCACTTCGTGTCCTGGGCGCTGGCCTTGTGCATGTCCTCCTGCATGTACACGGACATGTACGGATAGTGCTCGACCTGGGAGTTGATGAGCATCGCAATGAGCCGTTGGAGCTTTTCCCGCGGCGAGATGTCCTCCGAGACGATCGCCTTGGCCCGCGCGAGATTGAGTACCACCGTCTCGGTGACGCACTCCTGGAAGAGCTCGTCCTTGCTGCCGACGTAGTAATACAGCGTGGCGCGGTCCATGCCGAGTTTCGCCGCGATGTCGTTCAACGTCGCAGCCGCGAGGCCTTTTTCCCTGAACACCTCAGCCGCGGCCTGAACGAGCTCAGCGCGTTTCGCTGCGTACTCGGCGCCGTTTCCCGAGAGCGCAGCGGCCCGGCGCTTTCCGATGCGGCTGGATGACGGCCGGCTCATGAAGCCTCCTCTTCGATGGCCTGGTCTTGCACCAGGACTCCAGTGTCCATGTAGGTCATGCGACGCCGACGTGTCCGGGGGACTGCGCCGCGATGCGCATGGTGTGTTCGATTGCCAGTCTGCCTGCACCGCCGCGGATCGCGTTCTTCAGGTGCATCCGCATCCCGGGGAGGTACTGGTGCGCCGGGCAGGCGTCGGCGGCCATGCTGATGAGCTCTTTGGTGAGGTTCGAGAAGAGGCGTGTCCGGAAGGGGATCCCGACGTACCTGATGAACTCTCCGAAGACCAGCGGCGACATCCGCAGCAGCGATTCCAGGAATCCGGGGATCTCCTCCTCCATCGCGGTCCAGTAGGTGCTGGACCCGACGTACTTGTCCCACAGTTGCTGGCGTTCCTCGTCGAGCGGTCCCCAGTCTTCCGGTGGGACGGCGGCCCGAGCCAGCTGCCGGGAGGACTCGAAGAAGGTATGGACGCCGATGCTGGACATCAACGTGACGGCCTCGTGCAACTGCTCGCCGCTGATGCCGGCCGCCAGTGCCCGGTTCTGCCATTCCAGGGCGCCCGCCGGGTCGAGGGCGGCGGCCCCGGCACGCAGTGCGTAGTTGATCAAGATCACCTGCTGCTCATCCAGATCAGCGCCGTCAGGGACGCCTTCGAGGAGCGCGGCGACCTGTGCGTCGATTATGGATTGGCTGATCATGTGGCCCTCTCGGTCGACCCGGAAAAACCTTCCGCCGAACTGTCAACACACTAGTTGACGCCGGTCTGACGCGAGCATAGTGTCACGGCGGCAGACGATGCCACCAGCAACCGTGAGGCGTGTGAGCATGAAAAACGACGCGGTCTCGGGCGCCGAAGCGGTGCCCTGCTACAGCAACATCCGAATCGAAGACGACGGCCCGATCTCCTGGATCGTCCTGGCGAGGCCCGAGAAGGCCAATGCCCTGTCGAACGAGCTCCTGGACGAGTTCAGCGCCGCACTGGAATGGCTTCGCGCCAACGGCGGCAAGATCATCGCCCTCCGGGGTGACGGCCGCGGCTTCAGTGCCGGCTACGACCTGAAGCAGGTCGCCGCGCCGACCGCCCCGGACCCGATGGCCGACCAGGCGCGACTGCAGCGCAATATCGACCGGTACCTCGCCATGTGGAACCACCCTAAGCCGGTGATCGCCGCGATCCATGGCTATTGCATCGCCGGCGCCACTCAGCTGGCGACGCTCGCCGACATCACTATCGTGACCGAGGATGCCCGCATCGGCGAGGTCACGGTGCCGGTGGGCGCCGGATATGTGGCGCCGGTCTGGTCGACGCTAGTCGGCCCCAAGAGGGCCAAGGAGCTGGCGTTCGTGCCCGGCAACAGCATCGACGGCCGCACAGCGGTCGAATGGGGATGGGCCAACCATGCGGTGCCCGCCCCGGAGCTACTCGACCGCGTGCGCAGCCTGGCCGAGCGCATCGCGATGATCCCCGCGGATCTCCTGGCCATCAAAAAGCTGTCGATCAACCGTGCCATGGAGGCGATGGGCGCCCGGAGTGCCCTTGCGGCGGTCGCCGATGCCGATGCCCTCGCCCACCAGACCCCCGATGTGCTCGGTCTGCGCGAACGCATCGGGCGCGAAGGGCTCAAGGCGGTCATCGAGGCCTACCGGGTAGAGGCGACGATGAACCTCTCGTGCCGGTAAGGCTTCCCCCGGTCGAATGCTGTCAACATAAGCGTTGACAGTGCCTCGCGGGTCATGCACGCTGCACGGGGCGCCCTGCGGCGAAACGAATCCCGAATCTTCCCTCTGTCAGTCCAGACCTCTGCCCGCGAACGTCAACACCCATGTTGATTCCCGGCTCGGCAGTTCGAGGGCGCCATCTTCACCACGAGGAGTACCAATGCGCTCAGCACAATCGCGCGCCCCTCACCACCGGTTCCCCGCGGTCGCGGCGGTGGCCGCGCTGGCGATGTCTCTGGCCGGCTGTGGCTCGTCGACCAGTACATCCGGTGTTGGGGGCACGAGCTCGCAGTCCCTGACTTCCTTTCAGAGTGTCGTCGATCAGGCGACAGCGGCGCCCGACACGTGGCGCGGACCCACGTCGACGCCGGCTCCGCCCAAGCACATCAAGCTTGCGATCGTCGTGTGCTCGAGCGTGGTGTCCGGCTGCGTGCGCCAGGCGCAGGGCATGCAACAGGCCGCCCACTCGCTGGGATGGGAGGTCACGACCTACGACGGCAAGGGCGATCCGAGCACGCAGAACAACGCTATGACCCAAGCCATCAATGGAGGCGCGGATGCCGTCCTGCTCGCTGCCACCGACCCGGTCTCCTTGAGTGCATCCATGCAGCTTGCAGCCTCGAAGAAGATCCCGGTCGGGACCACAGGACTGGGCGCCGAACCCGGCCGGGGCGGTGCAGCCTTCGACATCGGCCCGGACTACGCCCGATGGGGCACGGTCCTCGGCTCATGGATCGTCGCCGATTCCCGTGGAACCGCTGACTTCCTGCCGACCATGGACAAGGAGTTCGAGAACCAGATGACGATCGCCCATGCCATGACAGCGGCGGTGAAGAAGTGCACCGGATGCAAGGTGGAGCGCACCGAGCAGTTCGTGGTGAACGACATCGGCAATGGCCTCGGTCAGCGGATCGCCGGCGCTCTCCAGCGCAACCCGAGCGTTAACTACGTCAGCGGTGCCTACGACTCCGCAGCAGCGGACATGGTACCGGCGATCAACAACACCGGGCTGGGCAACCGTCTCAAGTTGGTCTCCTGCGTGGGTTCCCCGCAGAACTACGGCTTCGTGAAGAACAACGAGGTCCAGCGGGTCGACATGGTGCAGGACGACATCTACATGGGGTACGCGGCCGTCGACCAGATCATCCGGCTGATAGCCGAGCGGCCGCTGTGGAAGACGCCGGGCGTGACCGACCCGCGCGCACAGTACGGCGAGGGCACACCCGACCAGCTGATCACCTCCCACAACCTGCGTGACGCCTCCGCCGATTGGCGGGCCCCGTTCGACTACGTCTCCAAGTTCAAGGCACTGTGGGGAGTTTCCTGATGCCTGCTGAGCAACGCCTGGCCGTCAGCGACTTGACGGTCTCCTATGGGCAGCACGAAGTGGTTCACGGGATCTCCTTCGACGTGGACCGCGGCCGCATGGTCGCACTCCTCGGGGCCAATGGTTCAGGCAAGTCGACCACGGTGAAGGCGCTCACCGGCGTCAACGCCATGGGCCCGAGAACCCGAGTCCGGTTCAATGGGACACCGGTGAAGCCCGCGAGCCTGACGACGACGGGGTCGCGTCGGCTCGGCATCCGGGTCGTCCATCAGGAAGCGCCGCTGATCTCGAATATGACAGTCGCCGAGATGGCCGCTCTGCACATGGGTTTCCCGCATGCGGGCGGTGTGGTGCGCCATGGTGAGCTGAAGCGGCAAACCGCGCAGATGCTGGCGGACTTCGACGTCGACGTGGACCCGGATGCCTACTGCGGCGAGTTGACCACCGGCGAACGTGCGCTCGTCTCACTGGCCATCTCGATGGCCGGCATCGACCCCGACCGTGCCCTGCTGATCCTCGACGAAGCGACCGCTGCACTGTCCACCACCGACGCAAAGCGGCTGCTCGACCGCGTTCGCAATGCGGTGGAACGCGGCCTGTCCGTCGTGATGGTGACCCACCGCCTGCCCGAGGTACGCGAATACTGCGACCGGACCCTGGTGCTGCGGGACGGAGACCTCGTCAGCGCCCTGGAGCGGGAGTCCTTTTCCGAGTCGGCCGTGATTCACGCGATGGTGGGCGACGAAGAACAGCGCGTAGCCGCCGACGCCAGACAGGCCAGTGCGACGGTGCCGGAGAGGTCCGCGGCCTTGATCGCCACCGGGCTGCAGGGACAGGGCGTCACCTCCGCGTCCTTCCATGTCCGGCCAGGAGAGATTCTCGGTGTCACGGGTCGAGCCGGCGAAGGGGCGTCCGAACTCCTGCGCATCATCGGCGGACTCGAGCCGGCCACCCGGGGGTCCGTCTCCGTCCGCGGCCGCGAGCTGCGGCTGCGTACCCCCAGGGATGCCGTCTCGGCCGGCATCTTCTACCTCTCTCCGGATCGTCTGAGCGAGGGCGGCGTTCCCACGATGACGGTGCACGACAACATCGTGCTCCCGATGGTGGAGCGGTACGGCCTCGCTCGGCGAAAGGCGGCGGCGGATGTCGCCGCAATGATGGACAAGCTCTCGATCCGCCCGAAGGACGCGCGCACCCCGTTCGGAAGCCTCAGCGGGGGCAATCAGCAGAAGGTGCTGCTCGCACGGTGGTTGCTGCTCCAGCCGACGGTTCTGGTACTCGATGACCCCACGGCCGGTGTCGATCCGAACACCCGCGAAATCATGTTCGCGATTCTCCACGAGCTTGCCGCGGCCGGTGTGAGCGTTCTTCTCCGCTCGACGGAGCCAGAACACCTGGCACGGTTCTGCGACCGCGTGATCGTCATGCAGGGCGGACGCGATGCGGTCCAACTGCAGGGAGCCGAACTCACGACCGAGGAGATCAGCCGTGCAACGTACGCCTGAGAAGAAACCTGAAACCAGTGAGGAGACCACCATGCGGGCGAGCAAGCCAAGTGATCGGGGCCTGCCGGCTGCGGCGGCCGAGAGCGCGACCCTGTCGAGGCTGACGGGCCTTGTGACCCGGCTGCTCCAGCGGCACAGTCTGCTGTCACTGATCGTCGTGCTCTTCGTGGTGTTCTCCTTCGCAGCACCAGGCACCTTCCCCACAGCGCCGAATCTCCAGGGACTGGCGCTCGGACAGGCCGTCGGCCTGCTGCTCGCGATGTCGGTGCTTCTCGTGACCACAGTCGGCGAGTTCGATCTCTCCGTCGCCTACATCCTCGGGCTTTCCGCCGTCCTGACAGCGAAGCTGTCCGGTGACGAGGGGCTTCCGGTTCCCCTGGTCATCGTCATCAGCATCGCCGCCGGGGCGCTTATCGGGACCATTTCCGGCATCGTGGTCACTCGCTTGAAGGTTGTTTCGCTGATCGCCACCCTCGGCGTCGGCTTGGCGGTCAGCGGGCTCACCGTGGGGATCAGTGGCGGACAGACCCTGTCCGGAAACATTCCCCAGACCTTCGCGGTCCTCGCACGCACCCCCATCCTCGGCGTGGGATCCGCCGTGTGGATCGTGCTTGCCATCGCCGTCGTGATCTATCTGATGCTGACCAAGACTCCCGTGGGCAGCAAGATCTACGCCACCGGTGGCTCGGAGCAGGTCGCCCGGATGGTCGGCATCCGGGTGCGGTTGCTCAAGGGCGCCATGTTCAGCCTGGCGGGAGCATGCGCTGCGCTGGCCGGAATCCTTCAGCTCGGATTGGCGGGCGCCGCAAATCCGAGCTTCGGCTCGAACCTCCTCCTGCCGGCTTTCGCGGCCGTCTTCCTGGGCTCGACAACCGTCCGGCCGGGCTTCTTCAACGTCGCCGGAACACTGCTGGCCGTTGTCCTGCTGGCCGTCGGATTCTCGGGACTGAGCTTGTTGGGTGCGCCCTTCTGGGTCGAGCCGGTCTTCGACGGTGTCGCCTTGATCGTCGGA
Organism: Streptomyces carpinensis; assembly: GCF_002154505.1. GTDB lineage: Bacteria > Actinomycetota > Actinomycetes > Streptomycetales > Streptomycetaceae > Streptomyces > Streptomyces carpinensis. The sequence goes on from NZ_MUBM01000030.1 coordinate 22,027, forward strand.
ATAGTTGCATCACGGTGGTCCACCATCTCCTCCCGACGCAGGCGGCCTGCTCCGGGGAACGGTGATGGCCTCGCCTCCCCGGGGGCGCCGGAGGCGGGTGCGCGCAACGACGAGCACCGCTCGCTCGACGACACGGTGTCGGGTGCTGCCGCTGTCCGGGAATAGTCAAGGAATCGCAGCTGTCCTGCAGTGCTCGACCCAGTGGGACGGGCTTGCATGTGGGAGTCGAGGTCACCCCCAACGAGGCCATTCGCGGCCGTTGTTCAACATCGAGGCAAATCAAGAGCCGCACAACAGGAGCGTGCAATGTACCCGACGCAGTCATCGCGCCGGCCAGCGAAGTCTGGCCGTCGCCTCACAGCCGCCGTGGGCGTGGCTGCCACCCTGATGGCCGTCACAGCCTGCGGCGGCGCATCCAACTCGAGCGGTGCCGCAAGGATGAGCGATCAGCAACTCGCCACCTTCAAGGCTGCCGCCGAGAAGGCAGAGGCCCCCCAGACCACCTGGAACGGGCCGACTTCGACGCCGAAGCCACCCAAGGGCATAACCCTCGCAGTGGTGTCGTGTGCAAACTTCCTCGAAGGATGCGCACGGCAGGTAGCGGGTACCCAAGCCGCTGGACGGGCCCTGGGCTGGGCGGTCAAGGTCTACGACGGCAAGGGCGACCCCGTCGCGCAGAACCAAGCACTGATTCAGGCGATCAACGGTGGCGCCAACGCCGTTCTGCTGGCCGGTACCGACCCCAGGCAGGTCGCCGCAGGTCTGCAGCTGGCCAGAGAGAAGAAGATCCCCGTCGGCACGATGGGTGTCTACGTTCCGCCGAGTGACCTTGTCGCCTTCGACATCAATGACAACTTCCCGGCCGCCGGAAAAGCGATGGCATCCTGGGTCGTCGCGGACTCGCAGGGCGCTGCAAACGTTCTCCCCATGAACGACAAGGAATTCCCGAGCACCGATGCGCAGATCAAGGCCGCCCGCGCCACCCTCAAGTCGTGCACGAGCTGTGTCGTTCAGAACGTCGAGCAGCACGTGGCCACGGACATCGGCAACGGACTGGGGCAGCGAATGTCCGACACTCTTCGGCGACAGCCCGACGTGAACTATGTCATTGGTTCCTATGATGCCGCCATCTCCGACATGGTGCCGGCTCTGACGAATGCGGGAATTGCCCCCCGAATCAAGGCAGTCGGATACATCGGCAACCGTCAGAACCTCGGCTACGTCAAGGACGGAAACGTCGAGCATGCCGTCATCGCCGAAGACGATCGCTACTACGCCTACGCGGCCGTCGATCAACTGATCAGGGTCCTCAACGGAAAGCGGCCGTGGCGCACGCCAGGCGACCCCGACGATCGCACGGCATACAGCGAAGGAGTCCCGTTCCGGCTGCTCACCGCGGCGAGCATCTCCGATCCCAGGAAGCCTTGGGCAGCCGAGAACGACTACGTATCCCGCTATCTTAAATTGTGGGGTATTTCATGAAGAATCCGGATGGGTGTAATTACTGGCGGAGCCAGTGGTGTAGCGGTGGCAGAGCAAACAACTAAGAGTTCCTGAAAGGATGGGGTATGGGACCTGACGAGAGGATTCTCATTGCCGGGGGAGCGCGCACCCCAGTCGGCAGTTTCGGTGGCGCGTTCAAGGACGTCCCGGCGCACGAGCTCGGTGCCGCCGCCGCTCGGGTGGCGCTGTCCCGGGTAAACGTGGCGCCCGGGGACGTGGACGAGGCCGTGATGGGATGCATGTCGGGTCCGACGGCTACAACGCGCGCCGGGTCGCCCTGGCGGCCGGGCTGCCGGTGAGCACGCCGGCGTACACGGTGAACCGGCTGTGCGGCAGTGGCCTGCAGGCGGTGTGGTCTGCTGCGATGCAGATGCGCTGGGGCGGGGCGGACATCGCGGTGGCTGGCGGGGACGAGAACATGTCCCGGATACCGTTCTACGACTTCGGGGCCCGCTCGGGCTACAGGCTCGGGGACCGCACGCTGTGCGACGGCACGGTGATGATGCTGACCGATCCGTTCCACGGCATCCACATGGGCGTCACCGCGGAGAATGTCGCCGCCAAGTACGGGGGTGTCGCGGATTGATCAGGACGAGTTCGCGGCGGAGTCTCAGGGCCGCGTTCGCCGAGGAGATCACCCCGGTCGAGGTGGCCGGTCGCAGGCCCGTCACCGTCGAGGTGGACGAGCACCCCAAGCCGCACACGACTGTGCAGACGCTGGCCGGTTTGCGGCCGGTCTTCCGGGACGGCGGCACTGTGACAGCTGGCAACGCGTCGGGGATCAACGATGGCGGCGCCGCACTGGTGTTGGTGCGGGAGTCGGTGGCGGTCGAGCGCGGGTTGACGGGGTTGGTGGCGCTCGAGGCGGTGGCGACCGCCGGGATGGAGCCCGGGCTGATGGGCTAGGCGCCGGTGCCGGCGCTGCGCAAGCTGTTCGAGCTGACCGGCACCTCGGTGTCGGACATCGACACTGTCGAGTTGAACGAGGCATTCGCGGCGCAGGCGGTCGCGGTGATTCGCGAGGCCGGCCTGGACCCCGAGAAGACCAATACGTACGGCGGGGCCATCGCCCTGGGCCACCCCGTCGGCGCCACCGGAGCCATCTTGACCCTCCGCGTGGCAAAGGACCTGGTACGGCGAGACCTCGAGCTCGGCATCGTCACCCTGTGCATCGGCGGCGGCCAGGCCCTCGCCGCCCTGCTTCGCCGTGTCTGACCCACGGTCCGCGCCACCGGAACGCAGGTGACCGAAGGGCGGTCAGGAACGCACACCGCCCGGCCGCCACCCCGCGACACCTGAAAGAGATCCGCCAAGGAGACCTCTCCCGTCCCGGAGGCGTCGGCTGCGGCGCGACGGGCTCCGGCCACCGCATCAACACCATCGAAGGCCGCGCCCTCATACGCGGGTAAATCAGCGAAGACAAGCGCGACGGCGTCCGGCACGATCGTCCATCTCCTGTGGCATGGGCGATCCGGCCAGCCATGTAGTTCCGGAGCGTCAGCTTCATGTCGCCGCTGTACTCGAGGTCCTTTTGGTACGGAAGTACTCAAGGCAGTCCGACGGGTGGGCGGGGAGCGCATCAACCTCCGGTTCGCCGCCTGCCAGATCGTCATTGAAGCCGTCGCGGGAGCGCAGCAGCGGCATCAGCGTGCATCTGGCCGCGGAGGGCCGGCCAGGTCTGCGGGAACCGGCCTTCCGGCTCTGCTATGCCTCCGGCGGCCTGAGCGGTGCACCGACCGTGCCGTCCGCTCGAGCCGCCACATCCCTGAGAAAGGATTGCTCGTACGATGGCTGAGATCACCAAAGTAGGGGTCGTCGGCTGCGGCCTGATGGGTTCCGGAATCGCCGACGTGTGCGCCCGCGCCGGCCTCGACGTCCTGGTCGGCGAGGTCAGCGCCGAAGCTGCGGCGGCCGGCAAAGCTCGCGTCATCGCCTCCCTGGACCGTCACCTCCGTAGCGGCAGGCTCTCCGAGCGTGACTGGGAGGCCGCGCTGTCACGGCTGGTCTTCACCAGCGACCTCGGCGACTTTGCCGACCGTCACCTCGTTTTGGAGGCCGTGGCCGAACGGCGCGAGGTGAAGAGCGCCACCATCACCGCCCTGGACAAGGTCCTCGACCTCCCGGAGGCGATCATCGCCTCCAACACCTCCTCCATCCCCATCATGGAGCTGGCGGCACTCACCGATCGCCCGGACCGCGTCATCGGCATGCATTTCTTCAACCCGGTCCCGGTGCAGCAGCTCGTCGAGGTCATTCCCACTCAACTTACCCGCGACGACGTCGTCGAACGTGCAACCGGATTCGTCACCGCCCGCTTGGGCAAGGACGCGATCCAGGCCCGCGACCGCTCCGGCTTTGTCGTCAACGCGCTTCTGGTCCCATACCTGATTTCCGCCGTCCGCATGCTGGAGTCCGGCTTTGCCTGCGCAGAGGACATCGACACCGGCATGGCCCTCGGCTGCGCCCACCCCATGGGACCTCTGCGTCTGCTCGATCTGATCGGCCTCGACACGGTCCAGTCGGTCGCGGAATCGATGTATGAGGAGTTCAAGGAGCCCCTGTACGCGCCGCCGCCGCTGCTGCGCCGCATGGTCGCGGCGGGCACGCTCGGCCGTAAGACTGGCCGGGGCTTCTACGCCTACGGTGAATGACCTGTCTCGGGCTGGGCGGATCGTCACTGAGACCGGTAAGCTGGTCGGGCGGTCGTGGAAGTACCTGGGGATCAATGCCCCGCAGTCGCTTCCGGCCGGCAGGGAGAGCGGGATAGGTGTGGCGGGTGCGGGCCAGGAGCTCGCGCGGCTCAGCGATCAGAGAACCGGGCACAACGTTCCACACCGGTTGGTCCCAGATGCGGCACCGCTGTCCGTACGAGGCGTTGCAGCGTGAGACCAGACGGGCGATGCCGACCGAGCGGATCCGCTACTTGTTCGAGTACGTTGGTAGGACGGGCCATTTGCCGAGGGGGCACGCTGGGCCTGGAGCCTGCGCAGCGCGCGGCGTTCCTCGAGCACGGCCGTGCCTCCTTCTGGCAGTAGGGCTCAAGGGGGCGGCTACGGTATTGCGGCGTAGTCGCGCTGGTGATTGGCGCGGACGCCGTTCGACAGGGCGCCCTCGGTGGACTACGCGGCGGGGATGACACGGTCATTCGTGCACTCAGCCTGACTGTGTCTTCTTCGGGTGCTGGAGAACGACCCTCGGAGTGCCCTCTCTGTCTGGCTGCAGTCGCCGGCTCAATCCAACCTGCTCACGGACGACGAGATCGTCTACCAGATCGGATCACGACATGAGAGTCCCCGGTCGCCGTCCTCGTCGCCGTTCTCTCTCGGACACCCACGAATGACGTGCACTTGCTCGGAGTTGAGGGCGGTCGTCTGTGCTGCGCCAAGTGCACGATCCGCCGTTCCGACAGTGGTGGGGGATCCCATGGCATCACCGCCGTAATACCCAACTGGGAATGCGCTCGCTCGGGGATCGTTTGGCGATCAGACTCTCCGCCGACGCCCCAAGATGGCGCCTTTTGTCGACGGCGCCGGGGGCATCGCGGGGATATATATTCTGATAATGCACGATGTAAAGCGTAAGTAAATGCGCCGAGATGGGATTGCAAGCTAGAGGTGAACCGTCTTGGTCGAGTGTATCCAGGGAGAAAACTGTCCCTCCCAGCGACGGGTTGACGACGTGAGACTGATCGTCGTGACGTCCCGGGGCCTCTCGTCGAGTGCGATTGTCCCCACGCCCGGTGAGGCGACGTCACGGATCGCGCGTCATTGCCGATGTGCGGGCCAGGTGCCCCATCCACCGATTCGAAAGCGTATGTATGTCTTCCACTGAGCTTACCGAGTCAGCAGGACCGCCCCCCGGTGACTCCGGCCAGTCCTCCGCGACGCCGACGCGACGCACGTTCATCGCCACGACTACGGCGGTCGGCGGCGCCGTCGTCGCCGGCGGGCTCATCGCCGGGACTTCCCTCGTCGACGCGCAGGAGGCGGCCGCCGCGGACGCCGTTCCCTCGAGCCGGGTCTCTCTGACGGTCAACGGCACTCGGCGCACGGTGACGGTGGACAACCGTACCTCTCTGCTGGACCTGCTGCGCGAACACCTCGGTCTGACCGGTTCCAAAAAGGGCTGCAATGCCGGGGCCTGCGGAGCATGTACCGTCCTCGTCGACGGCGAACGCGTCAATTCCTGTCTGACGTTGGCGGTTCGCCTGGACGGTGCCGAGATCACCACGATCGAGGGACTGGCCGAGGACGACCGGCTCCACCCACTGCAGCAGGCGTTCATCGATCAGGACGCCTTCCAGTGCGGCTACTGCACTCCGGGTCAGATCCTGTCCGGCGTCGGCTGCATCCAGGAGGGTCACACCGGTTCGCCGGAAGAGATCCGAGAGTGGATGAGCGGCAACATCTGCCGCTGCGGGTGCTACGTCAAGATCGTGCGCGCGGTCGAGCAGACCGCGCCCCGGAAATGAGGTGCGGACGTTATGCATCCCTTCTCGTTCACCAAGGTTTCCGACACCCGCGAGGCCCTCGACGCAGGTCGGCGCGGCGGACGTTACATCGCGGGCGGTACCACGCTGGTTGACCTGATGCGGGAGACCGTCGAACGCCCCGAGACCTTGGTCGACATCACCGGTCTGCCGTTGCGTGAGGTCAGCGTCACCGAGCGCGGCGGATTGCGGGTGGGTGCGCTGGTGCGGATGGCCGAGGCTGCCACCCACCCCAAGGTGCGCACCCTGTACCCGGTCATCTCCCAGGCACTGGAGCTGAGCGCGTCGGCTCAGCTGCGCAACATGGCCACCATCGGCGGCAACATCATGCAGCGCACCCGCTGCACGTACTTCCGGGACGTGACCGCCGCCTGCAACAAGCGCGAGCCGGGATCCGGGTGCGCGGCCCGAGTGGGTTTCAACCGCGCGCACGCAATTCTGGGCACCTCCGACCAGTGTGTGGCCACGCATCCCTCCGACGTGGCTGTGGCGTTCGCGGCACTGGACGCCACCGTCCACCTGCTCGGCCCGGAAGGCGAACGCCATGTTCCCTTCCTCGACTTTCTCCTCAAGCCGGGCAGCACGCCCCACCGCGAACAGGCCCTCCAGCGAGGGGAATTGATCACGGCTGTGGAGATCCCCGCACACCCTCGTCCGCTCAAGTCCGGTTATCTGAAGGTGCGCGACCGCCAGTCGTACGAGTTCGCCCTGACCTCGGCCGCGGTCGCGCTGCACGTGCGGGGCGGAGTGATCCGCGAGGCGAAGGCGGCCGCCGGCGGGGTGGGCACCGTGCCGTGGAAGCTGTCCACGGTCGAGCGCCACCTCATAGGGGAACGTCCCTCCGAGGCTCTGTGGGCCGAGGCCGCCCGGCACGCGGCGGACGGCGCCCACCCCTTGGAACACAACGGCTTCAAGGTCGAGCTGCTGAGACGGACCGTCGAACGCCAGCTGCGCATCGTAGGAGGTGCCAAGTGAGTCCCCAACCGCAGGCAGCCGTGGGCGCGCCGCTGTCCCGCGTGGACGGGCGGCTGAAGGTCACGGGCGAGGCGCTGTACTCCGCCGAGCACGATGTCGACGGTGCCGTGCACGCCGTCATCGTTGACAGCGGCATCGGCCGCGGCCGGATCACCTCGATCGATGCACGCGCCGCTCTGGCTCACCCGGGCGTGTTGCGGGTGATCAGTCACCGCAACACGCCGGAGCTGCCGTACCGCGACAACTCCGGCTCGAACAACCCGCCCGGCCGGCGACTGCGGGTCTTCCAAGACGACCGGGTGCTCTTCCACGGACAGCCGGTGGCCGTCGTGGTGGCCACGACCTTGGAGGCCGCGCAGCACGGAGCGAGTCTGGTGAAGATCCGCTACGACGACGAGCAGCCTTCGACCGATCTGACCAAGGCGGAACCGGGCGAGTCGACGACGTACGCGCGTGGCGACGCCGACGCCGCTGTGCGTGACGCGGCCGTGAGCCTGGACCTGACATACCGCACGGCACGAAACCATCACAACCCGATGGAGCCGCACGCCACTATCGCCCGCTGGGACGGTGGCAGGCTCACCGTCTGGGACAAGACCCAGTGGGTAGTGGGCACGCAGACCGAGCTGGCGGCGGTGTTCGGTCTGGAGATGGGCGCCGTGCGGGTCATCTCGCCGTTCGTCGGAGGCGGTTTCGGCACCGGGTTGCGCTGTTGGCCGCACGTGGTGGTCGCCGCGCTCGCCGCGCGGGAGACACAGCGTCCGGTCAAGCTCGTGCTGAGCCGCAAGCAGATGTACCTGGGGACTGGTTTCCGGCCCTCGTACGAGTACCGGCTGCGCCTCGGCAGCGATCGGCGCGGGCGGCTCACCGCCGCGGTCCATGAGATGGACGCCGAGACGTCGTCGTACGAACAGTTCACCGAGGGCGTGCTGGCAGCGGGGCAGATGCTGTACAGCATGCCCCATGTCCGCCAGGCCTACCGAACCGTGCCACTCGATGTGAACACCCCGATTTGGATGCGCGGCCCGGGCTTCCAGACCGCCTCCTTCGTCATCGAGTCGGCTATGGACGAGCTCGCCCACGAGCTCGGCGTCGATCCGATCGAGCTGCGCATACGCAACGAACCGAGCGAGGACGAGGCGAAGGGCGTGCCCTTCTCCACGCGTCGACTGCGTGAGTGCTTCACCGTCGGAGCCCGCGAGTTCGGCTGGCACCGACGCAACCCCAGGCCACGTTCCAGGCGCGACGGTGACTGGCTTATCGGCATGGGCATGGCCACAGGCGTGTACGACACCGTACGCGCCCCGGCCCAGGCCCGGGCCCGCCTGGAAGCAGACGGCACTGCCGTGGTCGAGGCCGCGTCCAGCGACATGGGCCCCGGTACCTACACCTCCCAGGCCCAGGTCGCCGCCGACGCCCTCGGGCTGACCATGCGCACAGTGACCTTCCGGCTGGGTGACTCCCGCTACCCGGCGACCCCACCCCACGGCGGCTCGATGACCATGGCGAGCGTCGGGTCCGCCGTCCTCGACGCCTGTGACAGACTGCGACGGCAGGCGGTCATCCTGGCGATCGAGGACGAGGAATCGCCGCTGTTCGGCGTTGCGGCCGATGACGTCGTCGTGCGTGGCGGCCGGCTGCACGTGCAGGGCGACCCGGCGCGAGGTGAGACGTATCAGAGGCTTCTGACCCGTAACAACCGCTCCCATCTCGAGGCGGAAGGCTCCTTCGCTCCGCCGTCGGGGCCCGAGCGGCACTCCTTCTACGCGTACAACGCCACCTTCGCGGAAGTCGCCGTGGACGCGACGCTGGGCCTTGTCCGGGTGCGTCGAATTCTCGGCGTGTACGACGCGGGACGGATCATCAGCCCCAAGCTCGCCGACAGCCAAGCCCTCGGCGGCATGGTGGGCGGCATTGGCACAGCCCTGCTGGAGCACACGGTCACCGACCACCGCGACGGCCGGATCGTCAATGCCAACCTGGCCGACTACCTCGTCCCGGTCAACGCAGACATCCCCGACCTCAAGGCGATCTACCTCGACGGTGAGGACCGTGAAGCCGACCCGCTCGGTGTCAAGGGACTTGGCGAGGTGGTGATGATCGGCGTGGCACCCGCCATCGCCAATGCGGTCTTCAACGCCACTGGCCGCCGCATTCGAGAGCTGCCCATCACTGCCGAAGCGCTGCTCTGAGCCGGGCCCAGGGCTCCTGGGGAATACGAAACCCTGGTTCGGGGCGCTCCTTCCTGGTCCGGCAGCCGATGCCCCGTTGTGCTGCCGGACGACTCAGGGCCGCCGCCGCGCAGAATCACTCCCCACGGCGCGGCGGCGGCCCGTCCGACTCTCCGCGCCCGTCACCACGGAGAACCATCCATGCTGAACATCGCGGACACACTGCACCGCTGGTGCCGCGAAGAACGCCCCTTCGCCCTCGCCACTGTCGTCGCCGTCACCGGCAGCGCGCCACTGCCGGTCGGCACCTCGGTGGCGGTCGACGCCGACGGCCACGCGGTCGGCAGCATCTCGGGCGGATGCGTCGAGGGCGCGGTCTACGAACTGTGCCGACAGGTACTGCGGGGCGGAGGAGCCCCTCAACGCGCCCAGTTCGGCTACTCCGACGACGACGCCTTTGCTGTCGGCCTCACCTGCGGTGGAGAGCTCGACGTCTTCGTCCAGCGCATCGATCCCATAGAACAGCCGCACCTCACCACAGCCCTCTCCGACGTCGCACGCGGCCGGCCCGTTGCGGTGGCACACGTGGTCGACGGCCCCGACGATGTCGTCGGTACGGTCCTGACCGTGCTCGATCACGGTAGGCCGACTCCTGGGACGCAGCCCGGGGGGCCGGTGGACCGGCTGCTGGCGGAGGAGGCACGGGCCTTGCTGCGGGTGGGCCGTACCGCCCGGGTCACCGTTGGGGGAAACGGGGACAACTGCCCAGGATCACTGGCTGCTCTCGTCCACGTCCACGCGGCCCGCCCTCTGATGCTGATCTTCGGCGCGGTCGACTTCGCCGAGGCCCTCAGCCAGGCCGGCCGCTTCCTCGGCTACCGTGTCACCGTGTGCGACGCCCGCGCCGTCTTCGCCACCGCGGCGCGCTTTCCTTACGCAGACGAAGTGACCGTCGACTGGCCTCACCGCTACCTGCGGAGGGCCACCGTGGACGCCCGCACTGTTGTCTGCGTCCTCACTCACGACGCCAAGTTCGACATTCCGCTCCTGCGTCAGGCCCTCGGCATGCGGGTCGGTTACGTGGGGGCGATGGGCTCGCGGCGTACACATGAGGAGCGCCTGCGATTGCTGCGCGAGGCGGGTGTGGCCGAGGCGCAACTATCCCGGTTGCGTTCCCCGATCGGTCTGGATCTGGGTGCTCGTACGCCTCAGGAGACGGCGGTGTCCATCGCCGCGGAGATCGTCGCACACGCCAACGAGGGGACGGGTCTGCCGCTGTCACGGGTGACCGGTCCGATCCACAGGGACCACCTGCCGTTGCCCGGTGCCGCCCGCTAAGCGTTGCCGACACGGCAGGCGCAGGCCAGGCGAGCGCTTCCCTGCACCTCAGGCCACCGGAAGGCGGCGCGGGCTCTGGGGTGTACGGCCAGTACACCCCTCGAGAGGAACTCCCTCACCGCTCGGGAAACGGGTTTTCTTGATGAGGGCGAGTTTCAGCCGTGTCGGGCGCAGACGGCCCGTTCCCCTCGCGGCACCGTGTCATCGTCCTTGTTCGATTGGAGCCAAGTGAGCACCCCCATGACCCCGACCGCGCCGCGTGAGCGGACGGTCGGTCGTGCACTGAGTGTCGTTCTCGCGTTGCTGACGGTCTTCGGGCCGATCTCGATGGACCTCTACCTGCCGGTGCTGCCCGCGCTGACCCGTGAACTGCACGCGTCGACCTCTGCCGCGCAGTTGACCGTCACGGCGTGTCTGCTCGGGCTGGCGTTCGGCCAGGTGATCGCCGGGCCGCTGTCAGACCGGTTCGGCAGGCGCCGCCCGCTGCTCGCCGGTGCCGTCGCCTACATCGTCACTTCGGTGCTGTGTGCGCTGAGCCCGAACGTCGAGTCGCTGGTCGCCGCGCGCTTCGTGCAGGGGCTGGCCGGCGCGGTGGGCATCGTGATCGCCCAGGCCGCAGGACGCGACCTGTACTCCGGCGGCAAGCTCGTGCGCTACTACGGCCGCCTGACTGTGATCGGTGGCCTGGCGGCGATCGTCGGACCCGTCATGGGCGGTCAGCTCGCCGCATTCACCGACTGGCGCGGCATCTTCGCCTTCCTCGCCCTGCTCGGTGCCGTGATCCTCGTCGCCTGCCTCACCGTCTTCCGCGAGACCCTGCCCCCGCAGGAGCGCTCCGGGGGCGGGCTCGCCCAGAGCGGGCGTGACTTCGGCCGGCTGCTGGGCGACCGTGTCTTCCTCGGCGCCGTCCTGATCACCGGCTTCGTCAACGCGGCCCTGTTTGCCTACCTCAGCGGCGCCACCTACGTCCTGCAGGGCATCTACGGGCTCTCCCCGCAGGGCTATTCCTTCGCGTTCGGACTGAACTCTCTGGGCTTCATGGTGTTCGGTTTCGTCGCGGGCCGGCTTTCCGAGCGCTGGTCCGAGAAGGGCACCCTCGTCGTCGGGCTCGTCATGACCCTGCTCGGCGCGGCGGTGCTGCTCGCCACCGCCGTCCTGCATCTGCCGCTGGCGGCCATGGTGCTGTCCCTGCTCGCCATGGTCAGCGGCGTGGCCGCCACCACCCCGCCGTCCACCTCGCTGGCCCTGGCCCACTACCCGGAGATCGCCGGAACCGCGTCCTCGCTCCTCGGCATGGCCCGGTTCGCGTTCGGCGGGATTGCCGCCCCGCTCGTCGGACTGGGCGGCGCCGGCACCGCCGTGCCGCTCGGGCTCGTCACGGTCGCCTCCGCCGCACTCGCGGTGATCGTCTACGCCATGGCGATCCGCCCCCACACCAGGACGTCCGAACTCGCCGTCGCCTCGAGTGCACCGGTCGAGCGCGTGGCGGTGAACTCCTGAGCCGACGGCCTGCCACTGTCCGGGACACCATGGCCGTCAGCGTCGAAGGGATGGCCCGGTGAACTGCCCGGTGATCCTGAAGGAAAGGAGAGACTCCTGTGGAAGGAGTAGTCATGCGTGGTGCCGACAACGCCCGTGTCGACGGGCGGGGCACAAAGCGCTGCGTTCGAGCGGCGGTGCGATCGTGAGTCGGGTCCTGGTCACCGGTTCCGCAGAGGGTCTCGGGCGTGCCGCGGCCGAAGCGCTGCTGTCAGCCGGACACGACGTGGTGGTGCACGCCAGGAACCAGGAGCGCGCTACGGTCCTGGACACACTGGTCGCCCGAGGGGCAGACATCGTCGTGGGTGACTTCGCCGAGCGTGATGACGTGCGGCGCATTGCCGGCGAGCTCAACGACGCGGAGCCGGTCGACGCCGTCATCCACAACGCCGGTGTGTGGAGCGGACCTGCCGTCATGCCCGTCAACATCGTCGCGCCGTACCTGCTCACGGCCCTGCTCCATGGGCCGCGCCGACACGTGTACCTCAGCAGCAGCTCGCATTTCAGCGGGCGCCCCGCGCTCCACGGGGTCGACTGGCGGGGCGTGAGCGCGGGCTCGTATGCCGACAGCAAGCTGTTCGTCACCACGCTCGCGGCCGCGATGGCCCGTCTGCGCCCGGACGTGCTGAGCAACGCCGTGGATCCGGGTTGGGTGCCGACCAGGATGGGCGGCGCCGGCGCACCGGACGATCTGGAACTCGGCCACCAGACACAGGAGTGGCTCGCCGTCAGCGACGCATCCGGGGCCCTGGTGAGCGGCGGCTACTGGTACCACCGTCGGCGACTGCAGCCGCACGCCGCAGTCCACGACGAGGCCTTCCAGGACCGTCTCCTGATCGCGCTGACCGAGGAGACGACCACCGTCCCCACTTGATCACGGACCGGCCGTGCTTGCCAAACGGCGTGATGCTGCCCGGCGGTGATCCCTTGGGCGGCATCAGGAGATCCGTTCATGCCTGTGCGGCCGCCCCTCCGAAGGGCGGCCGCACAGGCACGCGTGGCTACCAGCAGTAGGCTTCCGGGGCCTCGCCGCCGGGGCCGGGCCAGATCTCGTCGAGCTTGTCCAGTGCATCCTCGGGCAGGGTCACGTCAAAGGCGCGCCCGCTGGTGGCGAGCTGTTCCGTGGTGCGCGGGCCGACGATCGTGACGGTCACGGCCGGGTTGTGCAGCAGCCAGGCCAGAGCGACGTCTGGGGGTTGTTCACCGAGGTCGGCACACAGCTTCTCGTACGCCTCCAGCTGGGGGCGGTACCGTTCAATGGTCTGCTGCATCTGCGGCGTCAAATGGCGACCGCCTTGGATCTTCTTCAGCACGCCGCCATGGAGCCCGCCGCCCAGCGGGCTCCAAAGGATCAGCCCTAGGCCGTAGTACCGCAGAGCCGGGATTACCTCCGGCACGATGGTGCGGGCGAACAGGTTGTACAGGAACTGGTTCTCACCTGCGGAGCAGGCGGTCAGGGGCTTCAGCCTGTTGTCGACTGGTGCGCGGGCGAGTCGGTCTCTTGGGTGGCGGCCAAGGAGGCGAGTAGGCGCAGGCCCTCCTCGGACGGCGAGCCGGGCTCGGCGGTGTAGATGGTGAGGGTAAGACCGGGTTCGGCGGCCATCTCCAGGCCCTCGAAGGCGAGCGTGAGTTCGCCGACGGCCGGGTGATGGAACCGCTTGGTGCCGGTTCCATGGTGGCGCACGTTGTGGGCGCCCCAGCGGACGCGGAACTCCTCGCTGCGGGTGCACAGCTCGCCGACGAGGTCGTGCAGGTCCTTGTCATGGGGGTTACGGCCGGCTTCGGTGCGCAGGATGGCCACGGCCATGTCGGCGAACAGCTCCCAGTCGGGGTAGAAGCGCCGGGAGGCGGAGTCGAGGAAGTTGAAGCGCGCGAGGTTCGCCTGGTTGCCGACCGCGGCGTAGAGATCGGAGTAGAAGGCGCGGGCCAGCTGATTGGCGGCGAGGATGTCCATGCGGCCGTTGCGGACGAACGCCGGACCGGCGGTGATGGCGTCCAGCGTCCACTGCAGGCTGCGGTGCGGGGTCCACTGCCGGGTGGTGCGGCGCCGGGGTCGGGTGAGCACGTCGGAGCCGTCGGCCGCCTGGGCCAGATGCAGAAAGTGGGCGCGCTCGGCGTCGTCCAGCTGCAGCGCGCGGGCGACCGCCTCCAGGACGGCCGGGGAGACACCGGCGAGGTTGCCGCGCTCCAGTTTCGCGTAGTACTCGACGCTCATGTCGGCCAGGGCGGCCACCTCGCTGCGGCGCAGTCCTGGGACACGCCGCCTGCTCCCGGACGGCAGCCCGGCCTGCTCCGGGGTGATCTTCGCTCGCCGCGAGGTGAGGAACTCGCGGACCTCGTCACGGTTGTCCATGTCTCGACCGTAAAGCCCGGACGCTGCCGGAGCGATGCACTGGTAGTACACCCCTTACTGGTAACTCGATGCGCGCGCGGAAAGCGAGTTATCTGGATGGCGTGGCACTCCCAGCGCTTCGGGTGTGCCGAGCCAACTGCACGAGGGCGCGGGGGCTGACACGACCCGCCCCACCAGCACGTAAGGACCCATCATGCGCGGAGCAGTGATCCACGCCCCCGGCGACGTCCGCTTCGAGACACTCGACGACCCGAAGATCCTCAGGCCGACCGATGCGATCATCCGCACGGCCGTGACCTGTGTTTGCGGCTCGGACCTGTGGCCTTGGCGTGGCCTGGACGCGACCGACCAGGCGCACCCGATGGGCCACGAGTACGTCGGTTTCGTCGAGGAGGTCGGAGCCGAGGTCACCTCGGTCAGGCCCGGACAGTTCGTCGTCGGCTCCTTCGCCACATCGGACAACACCTGCGCCAACTGCCGTAACGGCTTCCAGTCCAACTGTCTGAACCGCGAGTTCATGAGCACCTGCCAGGCCGACTACGTGCGTATCCCCAACGCCCAGGGCACCCTGGTCGCCACCGACGAGGTGCCCGGCGAGGAGTTCTGGCCGGGTCTGCTGGCCGTCTCCGACGTGATGGGCACCGGCTGGTACGCGGCGGAGGCCGCGGAGGTGAAGCCCGGCTCGACCGCCGTGGTGGTCGGTGACGGGGCGGTCGGGCTGTGCGCGGTGATCGCCGCGAAGGAGATGGGCGCGGAGCGGATCATCGCGATGAGCCGCCACGAGTCCCGGCAGAAGCTGGCCCGGGAGTTCGGCGCGACCGACATCGTCGCCGAGCGCGGGGAGGAGGGTGTCGCCCGGATCAAGGAGATGACCGGCGGGATCGGCGCCGACTCGGTCCTGGAATGCGTGGGCACAGCGCAGGCCATGCAGCAGGCGCTGCAGTCGACGCGGCCGGGCGGCAACGTCGGCTTCGTCGGCGTCCCGCACGAGGTGGCGGTCGACGGCCAGGAGCTGTTCTTCTCCCACGTGGGCCTGCGCGGCGGCCCCGCCCCCGTACGCCGCTACCTGCCCGACCTGATCGACCGCGTCCTGACCGGCCGCATCAATCCCGGCAAGGTCTTCGACCTCACCCTGCCCCTGGCGGAGGTCGCCGAGGGCTACAAGGCCATGGACGAACGCCGAGCCATCAAGGCCCTGCTCAAGCCCTGACCCAGTCATACCCCCAAGGGGGCGGCGCCGCCCGTCCGCCCCCTGGTTTCTCCCTGCGAAGGACTTACCGTGACCACGTTCGCTCTCATCGGTGCCGGCCCCGGCCTCGGCTTGGCCGCCGCCCGCCGCTTCGGGGCCGCCGGGCACAGCATCGCGCTCGTCTCCCGAAGCGCCGACCATCTGGACAGCCTCATCGCCGCACTGGATGACGACGGCATCAAAGCCGGCGCCTTTCCCGCCGACGTCCTCGACCCCGCCACCCTCACCGCGGCCCTGCACACCGCTGCCGAGACGCTGGGCCCGGTGGAGGTCCTGCAGTACAGCCCGGTGCCCCGTGCCGACTTCATGAAGCCGGTTCTGGACACCGGCGCGGCCGACCTGGAAGACCCCCTGGCCTTTTCTGTCAAGGGTCCGGTCACCTGTGTGAACGCCGTCCTGCCCGGTATGCGGCGGCTCGGCCGCGGCACGCTGTTGTTCGTCAACGGAGGCAGCGCCGTGCGCCCGCACCCCGAGCGGGCCGGCACGTCGATCGCATTCGCCGCCGAGAGCGCGTACGCGCGCATGCTCCACGAGGCGCTGGCCCCGGAGAACATCCACGCCGCACAGCTGATCATCCCCGGCGCGATCCGTCCGGACGCCGAACACAGCAGCCCCCAGGTGCTCGCCGAGCGCCTGTACTCCATGCACACCGAACGGCACGGGTTCCGGCACTACGCCGAGCCCCTGCCCGACTGAACGGGGCCGGACGACGCCATGACCCGCGCCGTTCCGTAGCCGCACTCCTGGGCGTGGTGACGGCCTGCACCGACTCGTCGCCCGCCACCCCGCTTGCGTCCGCCGCCTCCCGTCAACAGTCCTCGACGGCCGCAGCAGACAGTCCACTGCCCGAGAGGTACATCGCCGTGAGCGTCTATCACGACGGCCCGCGATCGCGCTCGCTCTCAGCGGTGCATCCGGCCGAGGACGGATCGTTGCCCAGCACGCCACTGCGGCGCACGAGCATGCCTTGGAGTCGGAACCGACGCAGCGCCGACCCGCATCGGGCTTGTGCAACTGCTGCTCAACGTCGATTTCCAGCGGGAGCGCAGGCGTCGCAACCGCGTCCCCCACCTGCTCCGGACTGTCCCGTTGCCGCGTGCAGGACACCCTCCGCACCGCGGTCCCACACCCGTTCTGTTGTTTCATCCAGCAAGGAATTTCCATGAGCATGCGTTCCACCGCACGTCCCGCCAAATCGTCCGGCACTTTCAACCTGGGCGGCGATCTCGCAGTCAACCGTCTCGGCTACGGCGCCATGCAGCTGACCGGCCCCGGAGTGTGGGGCGACCCGCGTGACCCGGACGAGGCTGTCCGCGTGCTGCGCCGCGCAGTCGAGCTGGGCATCAACTTCATCGACACCGCTGACGCTTACGGCCCGTTGATCAACGAGCAGTTGATCCGGAAGGCTCTGCATCCGTACGCCGACGATCTGGTCATCGCCACGAAGGGCGGCCAGACCCGGCAGGGTCCGGGGCCGAGCAACTGGACCCCGAACGGTCGCCCCGAATATCTGCGCCAGCAGGCGGAGCTGAGCCTGCGCCACCTCGGGCTCGAGCGGATTGACCTGTACCAGCTGCACCGCATCGACCCCACGGTCCCGCTGGCCGAGCAGATCGGCGAACTGGCCCGTCTGCAGCAGGAGGGCAAGATCCGCCACATCGGAGTTTCCGAAGTGACAGTCGAGCAGCTCAAGGAAGCGCGAACCTACGCCGAGATCGCCTCCGTGCAGAACCTCTACAACCTCGCCAACCGGTCGGCCGAGGACGTCCTTGAGTACGCCGAGGCCGAGAACATCGCCTTCATCCCTTGGTTCCCCATCGCCACCGGTGAACTCGCTCGTCCGGGCGGCCCTCTGGATGCCGCAGCTCGGCAGCACGGCACCAGCCCTTCGCAACTCGCCCTCGCCTGGCTGCTGCGCCGCTCCCCGGTGATGCTGCCGATCCCCGGCACTTCCCGGGTCGCGCATCTGGAAGAGAACACTGACGCCGCGCTCATCAGGCTCACCGACGAGGAGTTCGAGGCCCTCAGCTCCGCTGTCTGACGGGCAAAAGGCCCCGCACCTGGGCCGACGCTGATCGCCGACAGTGCAGGGGCAGAGCCCGCGAACTGCGCGCACCCCGTTGGACCGGGTGCGCGCGGCCGCGTCGACGGCTCCGGGTGATATCCCTCGTCAGGGAGTGGCACTCGGCCGACCCGATCAGGTCGAGGGCGTAGCTGCCTCCGGTTTCGACGCCTCCTGCCGCGAAGCCCTCGCGGATCCTCTGGTTGGGCAGTTGCCGCCGGGTCTGCTTGCGGGCCTTGGCGTGCCATGTCGATACGCCGCCGTACGCCGGTGCCAGCCGCGTCACCGGACGGTGGTTATGCGGGTCGTGGCGAGAGCGGCGCTGAGTGTCACTGCGGCGGCGAGGGCGAGGCTGACGCGCAGCCCGTGCTCGAAGCCGGCTGGGGCGGAGATCAGGGCGCCGAAGACGGCCACGGCCAGGGCGCCGCCGACCTGGCGGCTGGTGTTGAACACGCCGCCGGCGGTGCCGGTCCGGTGGGCGGGCACGTGCTCCAGCAGCAGTGCGGTGGTCGGCGGCATCACGAGCGGACCGGCCAACCCGACCGGGATCAGCAGCAGCGCGCTCTCCCACACCGGCGCCGACGCCGGCACCAGGGCCAGTGCGACGGAGCCGACCGCGATCAGGACGAGGCCCGAGATGATCGGCACGCGAGGGCCGGTGCGCTCTGAGATCCGGGCCGAGAACGGGGTCAGGCAGGCGCTGACCAGCATCATGGGCAAGAACGCGATTCCGGCGCCCAGCGCGGACAGGCCGTGCTGCTGCTGGAAGTACAGGCTGAACAGGAACGGCAGGCCGTAGAAGCCGACCATGAACGCGAAGCCGATCCCGGTGGCGACCGCCACTGTCGCGGATCGGAACAGCTCAAGCGGCACCATCGGGTGGGCAACCTTGGCCTGCGCGGTCACGAACGCGGCGAAAGCCACCGGCCCAAGGGTGAGAGCTGCGAGGACCCGCGGCGCCGCGAAACCCGCGGCCCCCGCCTCGATGACCCCGAAGGTCAGCCCGCCCATGGCCAATATCCCGGTGATCTGCCCGATCCAGTCGACCGGTGACGGGTGGGTAGGGGAGTGGGGGGCGCGGGCGAGGAGCAGCAGGGTGATGACACCGACGGGCAGGTTGATCCAGAAGATCATCCGCCAGGACACCAAGCTCAGCACACCGCCGAGCACGGGCCCGGCCGCCGACGCCACGGCGCCGCCCATCGCCCACACCCCCACCGCGCGAGCACGGCGGGCCGGGTCGGGGAAGGCGTGCCGCACCAGCGCCATCGAGGTCGGCATGGTCACGGCCGCACCGATGCCCTGCACCATCCGCGCGGCCACGAGCACGGGCAGCGAGGGGGCAAGCCCACAGGCAGCCGAGGCGATGACGAAAAGAATCAGTCCGCCTGCGAACGCGCGACGGGCTCCGATCCGGTCGGACAGGGCGCCGGCTGACAGCAGCAACGCGGCGAACATCAGGGTATAGCCGTCCACCACCCACTGCAGTCCGGTGATGCCGCCGCCCAGCGCGTCACGGATCGGAGGCAGAGCCACGTTGACGATCGTCGCGTCGAGCGTGATTACGAAAAACCCCAGGACGGCGGCGGCCAGCGTCGCCACAGCATGCTGTTCTGGAGCCCGCGCGCTCGCAGTGGTGGAGCGGCGCAGAGAGGCGATGAGAGACATGACGTCGCGCGATCCTTCAGGGGAGGGGACGGATTCCGGACGCGGACGGCCGGCCTGCGGCTACAGAACCACGCACCCGAGTTGACCTGGGAGTCACGGCTGGGAGGGGTACTGGTAGGGACCCCCCAACGGCGGGCGGCCTACGCTGGAGCGGTGCCAGCCGATGCCGTCCGCGAGGACATCCGAACGTTCCTCACCAGCCGTCGGGCCCGCCTCACCCCGAAGGACGCTGGCCTGCCCGACGTAGGCGGGCGGCGCCAGGTTCGCGGGCTGAGGCGCTCTGAGGTGGCCCAGCTCGCCGCCATCAGCGTTGAGTACTACACCCGCCTGGAACGCGGCAATGTGCGCGGCGTCTCCGACGACATCCTCGACAGTCTCGCAGCCGCCCTCCGCCTCGACGACGTCGAACGCGCGCATCTGGCCGCCCTCGTCCGCGCCGCCAACGCCCCGCACCGCACCATCGGACGCGACGGCGGAATCGCACACGTGCGCCCCAGCCTCCAGCAGATCCTTGACGCGATGACCGGTGCGGCCGCCTTCGTCCGTAACGCCCACCTGGATATCCTCGCCACCAACCGGCTGGCGCGGGCCCTGTACCGCGAAGCCCTCGACACCGAAGTTCAGCCGCCCAACCTGGCCCGCTTCGTCTTCCGCGATCCGCGCGCCCAGCGGTTCTACCGCGACTGGAAGGGCATCGCGCACGATTCCGTCGGCAGCCTGCGCACCGAAGCCGCCCGCACCCCGACCAACAGCGACCTCGCCGACCTCATCGACGAACTCGCCACTCACAGCGAGGAATTTGCCCAGCGCTGGGACGCTCACGACGTCGAGTACTACCGCAGTGGCCGCCAACGCTTTCACCACCCCGATGTCGGTGACCTCGACCTCGACTACGACGCACTCGAGATCCCCGCCGACCCCGGGCTGACCATCGTCACATACACGCTCACGCCCACTTCACCGCACGCCCTCGCCTTCACCCGGCTCCAAGAACACGCCGCACCCCAATGAATCGAGCCTACGGCGACGGCCAGCGCACACCGATATCCACTACCGCGAGGGTGGCATCAGCGACGACTTCCCCTTCCTGCTCCACCACGAGGTGGCCGGAGTCGCGGAGTCCGTCGCCAAGGACGACACCGACGTCGCCGTTCCCGAGTACCCCGGCACCTCCAGGTCACAGCGCCTCGCGCTGCGGCAGGTGCTCACCGTTCCGGGGGTTGCGCCGATCCTCTCGGTGGCGCTGGCGTTCGTGCTCGCACACAACATCCTCTATATCTACATCGCCCCATTCCTGACGTCGGTGGGCCTCGGCGGTCGCGCCGACGCCGTCCTGCTGGTCTTCGGTGTCGCGTCGCTGGTGAGCATCTTCCTGACCGAGGTGTGGATCGACCGGCACCTCCGCCGGCTCATGATCGCGGCGAGCGTGCTCTTTGCCCCCGCTACGCTGACACTGGGGTTCTTCGCCGGTATCCCAGCCCTGGTGTACGTCTCCGCCGCACTGTGGGGGTTCGGCTTCGGCGGCACCGCGACGCTCGTCTCGACCGCATCCGCCGAAGCCGCGGGGGCTGCCGGGGATGTCGCGCAGTCACTCGTGGTGATCTGCTGGAACCTCGGCATCGCCAGCGGTGGCGTCATCGGAGGTGTGCTTCTCTCGGCCACCGGCACCGGTTCTCTGCCGTGGTGGATTCTTGTCCTTGTCGCCGCTGCGCTCGTCGGCACGGTCGCAGCTCGCCGCCACGGCTATTCGACGCGCGAGCGCCGCACCGAGCGGGAACTCCTCGCGCAGGCATCGGCGTGACCGAGCCCGCCAGGTGGCGCTGTGCAAGGCGGACTTCCCGGGTCTCATCGCTACCGATCATAGGTTCCCCTCTTACTCGTTCTACTCGTTCGTACGAGAAAGCCGAACCGGAACTCTCCTCCGTCGTCCCCAGCGCAGACGCCTCCGCTTCCGCCGAAAGATGCCCTGCCAGTACCTCCTTCGGCAGGGACTCCCTGCGGAAGCGCGGAGATGATGCGATGGATGCATCTCCGCAACGACACAAGCAAGGAGCACGCACATGGCCACCTACGACTTCACGGGCAAGGCCGCGTTCGTCACCGGAGCGAGCGCGGGCATGGGAGCGTCGACCGCGCGCGCTTTCGCCGCGAACGGAGCCGCGGTCGCGCTGGTCGACCGCAATCGGGAGCAGGTCGAGCGCCTGGCCGCCGAGCTCACCGAACAGGGGCACCGCGCACTCGCCCTCGTCTGTGACGTCTCGGACGAGCAACAGGTCGCAGATGCCGTGAACGCGACCGTGGCCGAGTTCGGTCGCCTGGACATGGCGTTCAACAACGCGGGGATCATGACACCGCCAGCCGACGCTGCGGACGAGTCGGCCGAGGCATTTGACGCCATCGCATCGATCAACCTGCGCGGTGTGTGGGCGTCGGTCAAGCACGAGCTCGCACAGATGCGCGCGCAGGGGTCGGGGGCGATCGTGAACTGCTCCTCCCTCGCCGGACTCGTCGGCGGCCTCGGGCGCGCCCCCTACACTGCCGCCAAGCACGGCGTCGTCGGTCTTACACGAAGCGTTGCGCTGCAGTACGCACCGCTCGGGGTACGCGTGAACACGGTCTGCCCCGGCACTATCGAGACCCCGATGGTCGACCGCATGACCGCTGCCGGAGAGCTCGACCTCGACGCCACCCTCGCCGCGACGCCGATGAAGCGTCTGGGCACCGGCGAGGAGATCGCCGCCGCGGTGCTGTGGCTGTGCAGCGACGCCGCCAGCTACGTCACCGGGGCCGCTCTCCCTGTCGACGGCGGCTACACCGCCGCCTGACCCACGCCATCGCGCTAGCGGCCGCCAACACCCAGGAAAAGACCCGGACATGGGACGGCGACACGACATACCGGCTGCTCACCGTGCTCGTCGATGCGGACAACCCCCGTCGCGCCCGCCGCGCCCGCGACGAGGTCGAGCGGTACGGTCAGGCCACCGCTGACGAACTCGCTGCGATCCCCAAGGACTGCTGCCCTACCAGGTCAAACGGACCACCCGCAGTACGAAGGCCGCCGGAGTGCTCGCCGAGCACACCGACCGCATCCGCGTCGACGGCTCCGCCCACCACGGGGACACCTGGCCGCTGCGTGCACGCGGTCTCCGACGCGGCCTCGTGCCCGCTGAACTGGCGGCTGTTCCTGCCCCAGGAGTGGGCGGATGAC
Organism: Streptomyces carpinensis; assembly: GCF_002154505.1. GTDB lineage: Bacteria > Actinomycetota > Actinomycetes > Streptomycetales > Streptomycetaceae > Streptomyces > Streptomyces carpinensis. The sequence continues at coordinate 44,582 of NZ_MUBM01000030.1, forward strand.
GCCGTCCGGCGCCGGCGGACCGGTGTGCCGGAGGACGTCGGGCACCGGGAGAAGTGGAGGCTGGCCCTGGACGCCCTGGACGCCCTGGACGCCCTGGACGCCCTGGACGTCCTGGACGAACCGGCCGGATGGGGGCTGGTGCCGCCGGTCGTGGTGGCGGATGCCGGCTACGGCCAGAACGCCGACTTCCGCGCCGGCCTGGCAGAGCGAGAGATCCGTTACGTAGTCGGCATCTGCAGCGATATCACCGTCCAACCGCATGAGGCGACTCCTTCCACCCCCGCTTGGTCAGGTTCTGGACGCCGGCCGGTTCCCCGCTAGGCCGTGTCTGATAACTGATCAGGACAATCGTCCGCCTCACCTTGTGACCTGGGGATCCGTCGCTCGTGAGAGGCTCAGCCGCGTGATCAATCCAGACGATGGCCCGCGTCGTGCACTGTTCCTCAGAGGTGCTCTGGAGCCGACGTTGCCGGGCGTGAGGACGATTGACAGTGGCAGGCCGCGGCCGTCGATTGAAACATGCACCTTGGTCGTCAGTCCGCCCCGGGACCGGCCAAGGGCCTGCCGAGCCGCCGAGCGTTCCGGATCCTCCAGTTTGTCCCCGTTGGGTTCCCCTTTTTGCGGGCGCCGGCGGCGTGCTGGTGGGCGCGGCTGACGGTGGAGTCCACCGAGATCGCCCACTCGACCCGGCTCACCGCGTCGTCGCGGACCTGGACGTGCTCCAGCAGCCTGGCCCGGGTCCCGTCGACCTCCCAGCGGGCGAACCGTTCGTAGACCGTCTGCCACGGCCCATAACGCTCGGGCAGGTCACGCCACCGAGCACCCGTCCGCAACCGCCACAGCACCCCGTTGACCACCTGCCGGTGATCCCGCCACGGCCGACCCCGACCATCCAAGCCCGGCAGCAGCGGCTCAATCCGCTCCCACGCCACATCCGTCAACTGGCCTCGACCCGCCACAAGATCAATTATCAGACACGGCCTAGACTAGCGGCATCCGCCAATGATGGACCGCGGCCGCGTTGCCTACGATTCCTTCGAAGCGCCCTCATGACCCGGTCAACCGGTCTTCGGCACACAACCGGATTCAGCCCCGCTGTCGATGGCGGCGGACGTAATGCTCTGGCACCGCCATCAGCGGCTCTCAATCTCCGTCCGTATCGCTACGCGTAGCGCGAGCGTATGTGTCGCGTCGGTGACTCCTTCGCGCCGCTCTTCGACCGGACTGCGGCTCGCCGACTGCCGTCGGCTCCGGTTCGGCACCGTCCTCCGACGATACGTCGCGGGCATCGACGCCAGCGGAACATAGCCGACGATCGCCGGTTAGCCAAACCGGCAATCCTGCGGAGTATCTGTGTCGGCGTGCGGCGACCAGGTAGATCATGTGCCCCATGACAAGGACTTGTAGAAGCAACCTGGGCGCTGCTGAACAGTTGCGTAGCGGATCTAAGGAAAGGCTGTGAAGGTGCGGTTCATGGACATTGGGGAAACGGCAGATTATTTGAACGTGTCCGTCTCTTGGCTTTACAAGAACGCCGCGCGTTCGGGACTGGCAATGTACAGGTTCGGTCCAGGACCGAATGCCAAGATCCGGTTCAAGGTGTCAGAAGTCGAAGCCTGGGTGAAGCAACAGCGAGTGGCAGGCCGGTGAATGCATTTGCGGGGCCGTGAGCGGCCGGAATCAATGACCTCTCGGTAATGTTCTAGATTGCTGCTGTTGTGGGATGTAGGTTTTGGTGACTGGGTCGTTGGTTCGTGGGATGGGGTCGT
>NZ_MUBM01000300.1 GCF_002154505.1 Streptomyces carpinensis
GACGGAGGGATGGGGGTGGACGAGGCAGCCGGCGCGGGGACGGGCTCCCGGCCTCGGGGGACGGCGGGCCCGCCGTGCTGGTCGCGCCGGTCGTGCAGGTCATCCCGGCGGCGCGCTCCCGTCGTACCGGACCGTGGCGTCCGGCGCGGGCGGCGCCGGCGGCCCGGGCGCGGGCTCGGCGTGGGCCTCGGGGGCCGGTGACGTCTCCGGGGGCGGTCCGTCCAGGGGAGGCACCTCCCGAGCTGCGGCCACGGTCGCAGCGGTCGAGGATCCCGGCCCCTCGCCCGGGTGGTCCGCCGCCGGCTCCGTCTCCGTGTCCACGTCCGCCGGGAGCGGTTCCCTGCGCTGCTGGGTCTCGGCCAGTCCCATCCCGCGTTGGAAGGCGGCCATCAGGCCGGGGTCGTGGCCCGCGACGGACTCGCTGTCCTGGCGGGGTGTCGGGCCGCTGCGCAGCTGGGGAACGATGTGCTCCTGCGCCCGGCGCCGGGGCAACTGCGGCTTGCCCATGGTGCCGCGCACCATGTCGCTGCGCGGGGTGGGCACCGCACCCGCCTTCGCGGCCACGGCACCGCGCTCCTCGGGCCGGACGCCGGGCATCGCCTCCGCCGGGTTCGCCCGCCCCGCGCGGTCGCCGCGCCGGGGCAGGGGCGCGGGACCGCGGCCACCCACCGGTGGTGCCTCCGCGCCGGTCGGCGCGGACTCGCGGGCGGACTGCGCGTCGGCCGCCGAAGGCCCGCCCGTGCCGTGGTCCCCGGCCACCGGGAGGGAGCCGGGGACGCTCCCACCGCTCGCGGGAAGCGCACCGGCGGTGGGCGCGCCCGCCGGTGGGCGCACGTCTGCCGAAGAACGCGCGTCCGCCGAGGAACGCGCCTTGGCCGGGAGATGTCCGTCCGCGCCGTCCAGGACGGACATCGCGTGTGCGTCCCCGCCGCTCGGGACCGGCGCGTGGGGACCCGCCGTGCGGCCGGGGACGGTCGTGCCCGTGCCCGTCGGGGCGAAGCCGCGGTGACCGTCGTTCCCGCCCGCCGCGCCCGGTACCGCGCCGAAGGGCCCGCTTGCGGAGTCCCCGGCGTCCGGGCCGGAGGAGACCGTCCCCCGGCCCACCGGACCGGCCGCGTGGGGCGGCTGCGTGCGCCGGACGTCCCCCGAGGCGCCGGGCGCCGTCCCCGTCTCCATCCCCAGCAGCGCCTGGGGCACGACCAGGACGGCCTGTACGCCGCCGTAGATGTTGGTCTGCAGGCGGACGGTGATGCCGTGCCGCTTGGCGAGTTGGGAGACCACGTACAGGCCGATGCGGCCGTCCGCGAGCAGGCTGGCGAGGTTGACCTGGTCGGGGTCGGCCAGCAGGGAGTTCATCCTGACCTGCTCGCCGACGGGCATGCCCAGTCCCCGGTCCTCGACCTCCACGGCGAGTCCGGAGGCCACGAGATTGACGCGCAGCAGGACCTGGGTCTGCGGGGCGGAGAACACCGTGGCGTTCTCGACGAGTTCGGCCAGCAGGTGGATGACGTCGGCCACGGCGTGACCGCGCAGACGGCCGTCGACGGGCGGGACGAGCTTCACCCTCGAGTACTGCTCGACCTCGGCGATGGCGGAGCGGAGCACCTCGGTCATGGAGACCGGCCGGCTCCACTGGCGGCGGGAGACGGCACCGCCGAGGACGGCGAGGTTCTCGGCGTGGCGGCGGATCCGGGTGGCGAGGTGGTCGACGTTGAAGAGGCCCTTGAGCAGGTCGGGGTCCTCGATCTCGTTCTCCAGCTCGTCGAGGATGGAGATCTCGCGGTGCACCAGGGACTGCAGGCGCCGGGCGAGGTTGACGAAGACCTCGAGCTTCTGTTCGCTGCCCGCCTGGCCGGAGAGCTGGGTGGCCTGGACGACGGCGGCCATCGCCCCGTCGTGGGCGCGGGCCAGGTCGGCGGCGAGCAGTTCGAACTCGTCGGCGTCGTCCGGCGGACCGCCGCGCGGCTTGCGCTGGGGCGGGGCCTCGCCGTGGCGGAGCCCGTCGACCAGGGACTGCAGGTCGACCTCGCGGCGCGCGGTGCTGCGGCGCAGGGCGTCGATCCGCTCGTTAACGGACCGGGCCGTGCGGCCGGCGGCGACGGCGGCGGTCACGATGCCCGCGAGCGCCACCGCCGACGCCCCGGCGAGCACCGCCCACAGAGCGAGGCCGGGGCGGACGCCGGTGGAGCGCACGGTGAAGAGCACGGCGGCGCCCGCCGCGAGGGCGACCGCGGTCGGCGGCAGCACCGCGAGGCGGAGCAGCCGGGGCCGCATGTGGGTCTCGGGCAGCGAGGGGACGGTGCGGGCGACCGGCCGCCCGTGCCGTCCGCCGTCACGGCGGTCTGCGTGGGCGGCCGGTGCACGGAGGTGAGACATCTGTTCCTCGTACTGGTCCGTCGGGCCTGTGAGCTCGCGCGTGGGGCGCGAAGGGGTATGCGCCATCGCTGTGCCGGTCGGCCGGTCCGCACTTGAGCGGCACTGCGTCGCCCGACGACCACTCACCGTAGTTACCGGCGCATCATGTGCGGTGGGCAGTTGACAAAATCGCCCGCGGATCGTCCCGCTCTGGTATGAGGGCTCGTACGGCAGTCCGGAATGAGGGGGCGTACGACAGAGCGATCAGCCGCGACCAGCGGTACGGACGACCCGCGCCGGCCGCCGGGCCGATGACCCCGCCCCGGCCACCGATCCCGATGACCGCAGCCCGGCCGCCGGTCCCCTGACCCACACTCCGGCCATCGGCCCGATCACCGCCACTCGTCCGCCGCCGCCTGTTTCGAGGGGAGCGTGCCGGGTCAGCCGGCGCTCTCGCCGGAGTCCTCGCCCGTGGCCGCGAGGTGGGTGACCAGCGGCCCGAGGCCGTCCGTGCCGACGGCGGTGCGCACTGCCGACTCGTGGGCGGCGGCCAGCGCGTCGAGCCGAGCCAGCCGCGCATGGCCGCGCCGGGACAGGTGGACGAAGATGCGACGGCGGTCGGTGTCGGACTGGCTGCGGTAGACCCAGCCGTCGTCGGCGAGCGCGTCCAGGACCGGTACGCCTACTCCTTCGGCGGCGGCTCGCCCGTGGTGACGGTGCCGCCCGGAAGCGTCGTGGAGCTGACCACCGAGGACTGCTTCGGCGGCCGGGTGCGCGGGGCGGCCGACCTGCCCAGCCGGGTGTGCACCTTCCCGTACCTGAACCCGGTCACCGGGCCCGTCGCCGTCTCGGGAGCCGAACCCGGGGACGCGCTCGCGGTGCACTTCGTGGACATCTCACCGGCCCGCGACTGGGGTGTGTCCAGCACGTTTCCGCACTTCGGCGCGTTGACGGCCACCCACGCCACGGCCATGCTGCATCCCGCGCTGGAGGAGCGGGTCTGGGTCTACGCCATCGACGCCAAGGCCGGCACCTGCCGGTTCGAGGCCACCCGCGGCGACTTCGCGGTGGACCTGCCGCTGGACCCGATGCACGGCACGGTCGGTGTCGCACCCGCCGCGGGCGAGCGGCTGATGTCCATCTCCCCCGGTGTCCACGGCGGCAACATGGACACCCCCGAGCTGCGCGCAGGAACCACCGTCTACTTCGCGGTCAACGTGGAGGGCGCGATGTTCGCCGTCGGGGACGGCCACGCCCGGCAGGGCGAGGGCGAGGTGTGCGGAACGGCGGTGGAGACCGCCATGCACACGGTGGTGGCCGTCGATCTCGTCAAGGGCGGCGCTCCCGCCGTGCCGCGGCTGGAGAACGACGGCTTCCTGCTGAGCACGGGCCACGCCCGCCCGCTCGAGGACGCCTTCCGCATCAGCCAGCACGACCTGGTGCAGTGGACGGCGGAACTGCTCGGGCTGGACCAGCTGGACGCCTACCAGTTGGTCAGTCAGGCCGGGCTGGCGCCGGCGGCCAACGTCTGCGACACCCAGTACACGATGGTCGCGAAGCTGCCCAAGCGCGTCCTGGGCCGTGCTCGCGCCTACGACGGCGTCCACGAGCGGCTGCGGGCGCTGGGCGAGGAGTACATGCGGCAGCGCTGAGCCGCCCGCCGCGAACCGGAACCTCGCATTTCTTGGCGCACGTGGTCCAGTCCACTCCAGAGGGCTCTGTACAGGCGGAGGGGGCCCGATCAGCGGGAATTGGTCTAGTCCCATTTTGGTCCAGACCATTGACCCACCCGATGAGCGGGCGCTATCCCATACGCATCAACACCACCCCTGCGTAAGGGAATTGGCGAACCCCCCTCCTCACACCGGGACTGACATGAGACTCATGCGTTCCTTCCGCGCGGCCCTCACCGCAGCCGTCACGGCTGCGGCCTCGGTGGGCCTCGCCCTGTCGAGCACCGGCACGGCCCAGGCGGCGACACCGCTGCCGAGCCATGTCTTCGCTCCCTACTTCGAGGCCTGGACCGGCGAGAGCCCCGCCGCCCTGTCCGCCCAGTCGGGCGCCAAGCACCTGACGATGGCGTTCCTGCAGACGGCCTCCAAGGGCTCGTGCACGCCGTACTGGAACGGCGACACGAGCATGCCGATCGCGGCGTCGACCTTCGGCAGCGACATCAGGACCATCCAGGCGAACGGCGGCGACGTCATCCCGTCGTTCGGCGGCTACACCGCCGACACCACCGGCACGGAGATCGCCGACAGCTGCACCGACGTCCAGCAGATCGCCGCCGCGTACGAGAAGGTCATCACGACCTACGACATCTCCCGCCTCGACATGGACATCGAGGTCGACTCGCTGGACAACACCACCGCGATCGACCGGCGCAACAAGGCCATCAAGCTGGTCGAGGACTGGGCGGCGGCGAGCGGCCGCAAGGTGGAGATCTCCTACACCCTGCCGACCACCACCCAGGGCCTCGCGGACAACGGCAAGGCGCTGCTGCGCAACGCCGTGAGCAACGGCACCCGGGTCGACGTCGTGAACATCATGACGTTCGACTACTACGACAACCAGCCCCACGACATGGCGAAGGACACCCAGACCGCCGCCCAGGGCCTGTACAACACGCTGGCCTCGCTCTACCCGAGCAAGACCGCCGCGCAGCTGTGGAACATGGTCGGCATCATCGAGATGCCCGGCGTCGACGACTTCGGGCCGGCCGAGACCTTCAGCCTGGCCAACGCCACCACCGTCTACAACTGGGCGGTCTCCAAGGGCATCAACACCCTCTCCTTCTGGGCGCTGCAGCGGGACAACGGAAGCTGTGCGGGTGGCGCGGCCGCGGACAACTGCTCCGGCATCCAGCAGAACACCTGGGACTTCACCCACATCTTCGCCCCCTTCACCGGCGGTGGCAGCACCACACCGTCCAACGACTTCTCGGTCGCGCTCAGCCCGGCCTCCGGTTCGGTGACGGCCGGTCAGTCCGCCACCGCCACGGTGAAGACGGCCGTGACGCAGGGAGCGGCCCAGAAGGTGGACCTCAGCGTCAGCGGGGTCCCGGCGGGCGTCACCGCCTCCCTCAGCCCCACCTCCGTCACGGCGGGCGGCTCCTCGACGCTCACCCTCGCCACGACCTCGGCGGCCGTCTCCGGCACCTACACCGTCACCGTCACCGGTTCGAGCGCCTCCGGCAGCCACACGGCGACGTACGCCCTGACCGTCACCGGCGGAAACGGCAACCAGTGCACCGCCGCCCCGTGGGCGAAGGACAAGATCTACACCGGTGGCCAGGTGGTCTCCCACAACGACCACAACTGGAAGGCCAAGTGGTGGACGACGGGCGAGGAGCCCGGAACCACCGGACAGTGGGGCGTCTGGCAGGACCTCGGCGCCTGCTGACGAGCGGCCCGCTCCCCCGGGACCGCCGGCACTCTCCCCCCGCAAGCGGTCCGGAGCCCGCCCCTGTGGCAGACTCCGGGCCGCTCGCCCGCATCGGCAGGGTCAGGGCCGCAGCGCCTGGCCGGCCGCTTCCCGGTCCGACTTCCGGTCCGACTTCCGCCCGGCCGCCGTCCGGGCCCGGTTCCGGGGTGCGGCGCCGGAACCCGCGGGTGAGCCGGAGGACGTGAATGAGAGCGAGTACCCCGTCACCCGCGCCCTCTCCGAGGCGCTGGGCGACCCGGTGGATCAGGCACCGGAGACGGTGCCCCGGCGGCCGCGCATGAGCAGGAGGTAGATCGCGGCGGCGAGGACCACCCCGACCGGCAGCGAGAGGTCGGTGCCGTTCAGAGCGTGGGCGACGGGGCCGACGTAGAGGGGGGTGTCGACGCAGAGGGCGGCCGCCGCGGCACCCGTGACCAGGGCGGCGGCTCCGGCCCAGTTGACGCCGCCGCTGTACCAGAACGGGCCGCCCCGGCGCTCGTCGCTCAGCTCGTGTCCGTCGTAGCGGTTGCGCCGCCACAGCACGTCGGTGACGTAGATCGCCATGTTGGGGCCCATCAGGACGACCATCAGCTGGAGCATGCTGCTGACGGTGTCGAGGAAGTTCGACACCAGCAGGGCGTAGAGGGTGAGCGCGACGCCGAGGGCACCGTCCAGGGCGACACTGCGGGAGCGGCGGATGCGCAGGCCCACCGCCTGCAGGGACAGGCCGGAACTGTAGGCGGTCATCGCGTTGTTGACGACGGCGGAGACCACGATCGCGAGCAGGAAGGCCGGCTTGAACCAGGCCGGGATCACCGTCTCCAGGGCGCTCTGCGGGTCGGTCATGTCGAGCGCCGTGCCGGCCAGGGAGCCGAGCGCGGTGAACAGCACGCTGGGCACGAAGGCGCCGATCGCGGTCCAGCCGGCGATGGCCCTGGGGCTGGTGTCGCGCGGCAGGTAGCGGGAGAAGTCCGCGCTGTTGCTGTAAGAGAGCGGCGCCGAGGCGATGAGCGCGAGCGCCGCGGCCAGCGCGGCGGTCAGCGCGCCCCCGTGCAACGGCTGCCGGGGGTGGTAGTGCCAGTCGACGTGACCGAGGACGTAACCGGCCAGGGCCAGGAAGACGACGGTGAGCAGAACGGTGAACGGCAGGTAGAGCCGGACGATGGTGGCGTGGCCGTAGACGCTGATGGCCAGGGTCGCGGCCGCGATCCCGACGATGATCACGATCTTGACAGCGGTGTTCGGGTGCACTCCGGCCTCGTCGGCCAGGGAGAACGCTGCCAGTGAGGCGGCGGCCCAGCTGAGGGCGAGGTAGCAGACGGAGGCGAACCAGCCGGTGACGGCGATGCTCGCCCGGTTGCCGCGGATGCCGTACATGGCCCGGGTGATCACCTCGCTGGGCGTGCCCGAGGCGGGGCCGCTGACGGCGATCAGCCCGACGAACACCCAGAACAGGTTCCCGGCCACGGTGACGGCCAGCGCCTGCCACAGGCTCAGGCCCATCAGGATCAGGGTGCCGCCGACGACCAGGCTCAGGTAGCTGACGTTCGGCGCGGCCCACACCGCGAACAGTTCCCTGGCCCGGCCGTGGCGCTCGCCGTCGGGGATGACGTCGATGCCGTGAGCCTCCACCCCACCGGCCCGGTCGGTGGTTCGGGCGGACCCGGGCGATTCCGCGTGAGGGTCGGGAACCGTGGCTGTCATGGAGTCCTCCGCACCGACAAGCCCTGGGAAAGCCTGTCTATTGGTCGCGCGTCCAATTGATTATTGGTCGCACATCCAATAGCGTGCGGGCATGGCGTCAAGCGTTCAGTCGAAACGAGTGCGCAAAACCCCACAGGCGCGCCGCACCGAGATCGTCTCCGCCGCTGCGGCGATCGCCCTGGCCGAGGGACTGGAGTGCATCACGGTGCGCCGGGTCGCGGACGAACTCGCCGTGCGGCCCGGTCTGATCAGCCACTACTTCCCGGTCACCGAGGACCTGGTCGCCGAGGCC
>NZ_MUBM01000301.1:0-621 GCF_002154505.1 Streptomyces carpinensis
CGCGCCGGCTGCCGTACGATTCCGATCACGCCGCCGCAAGTGGGCACCGCCTGGAGCGGTGACGAACCTTGCGTTCGACACCAGTCACCTGTCAAGATGGTGATGTGAATCTTGACCATGTATTCGTATGCGGGCACCCGGCCCTCGACTTCGCGGCCACGCTCCGGGCCCGGCGCTCGACCCGGTTCGAGATGTTCGTGACGCCTGAGCGGCTGAATGCCTGGTACCTGGAGTCCGGGCTGGTGGACACGATCACGCCGGGTGGCGACGACGACGTCCGGGAGGCGATCGCCGTGCGCGAGGCCATTTACCGGCTCGTCACCGACCGCCGTCTCGGCGAGGGCTTCGACCCGCAGGCGCTCGACGCGGTCAACGCCGCCGCACGCAAGACGCCTGTGACGCCACAGCTCACCGCGAGCGGACGGCTCACCGAGGCGACCCCCGAGCAGGCTCTCGCGACCGTCGCCCGGCAGGCCGTCGAACTGCTCAGCGGCCCGGACGTCCCCCTGATGAAGGAGTGCGGCAACCCCGAGTGCACGCGCGTCTACATCGACCGCTCCCGGGGAATGCGGCGCCAGTGGTGCGGCATGGAGTCCTGCGGCAACAAGATCAAGGCCGCCG
>NZ_MUBM01000301.1:672-20277 GCF_002154505.1 Streptomyces carpinensis
CGGGGCTCAGTCGGCGGCCGGCCCCTCGAGGGCCCTGCGAAAGCTGTTCGGCAGGGCCCTCGGGCCAAGCGCACCGGCGTGGGGAGGCGGGCGTACATCCCGCCCCTTCCGGAGCGCGGCTCGGGCTGCTCCAGGAAGCCGAAGACCGAGTGCGACCCGCCGCGGGCGGCCGCGGGCGATCGCCTGGCGCAGCTTGGGGACGTCCTGTCCTCGTCCGACGCTTGGCGAACAGCTCCTCGGCCAGCCGGTCGAGACGGCGGCCCGGGTCGGGACCCCGCCCGGTGTCGAGGCGGTGACGCACGAAGTCGACGAACCATTGCGCGGTCTTCACCAGCGTCTTCGTGTCGACGACCGCGCCGCCTGCCGGCCGGATGACGGACCCGGCGAGGAGCTGGGCCGTCCGGCTCTTCACGGCGCCGGGACGGCAGCCCCGGAAACTGCGCGGTCTCCCGGACACTCAGTTCCCCGAAGTACCGCAGCACCGCGACCGCCCGCTGCCGGGTCGGCAGCCGTCGTACGGCGTGCGAGCGACAGCGCCTGCTCCAGGTCCACTACGAAGAACGGGTCATGAGCACCGGACCCTTCAGGGAACCGCTCGCGCTCATGCGGTGTCCCGTCCCGCCGGCGCTGCCGCCATCACGAAGTGTGTGCTGCCCGGGGCCTTGCGTACACGGGCTTCCGGATTCTCGATGTCGGTGGCGTTGTGACGGCTCCGAGGTTCGTGTTCACGCCGACCCCGCCCCGCGAAGCTCCCGCCATACGGACATCGCATGACCCTTTGCCGGTTCGGCGGTCGGCGCGGGACTCTACAGGCCCAGGTCGAGGGCCAGGCACGAGTAGTACTTCCAGGAGCCTTCGGGGTCGTACGAGCCCTTCACGCCACCCGGGGCGGCCTCGACCTCTTCGGTCATCTGGTCGAAGCGAATGCGCTCGGGAAGCCGGCCGAAGCGTGCGTGACGCAGTTCCGCCGCGGCGGCGTCCGTGGTGAGTTCCTTCTTCATGACCATTCTCCACTTCGTGGATCGCGTCCTGCTCGTCGCCTTGGACGAGCACCAGCATGCCGCCTCTTGCGTCACCAGTCAAGGCGGTGACGCAAGAGAAGGTGCGCCGCTGCGCCGGAGCCCGGGCGGGACATGACAATGACCTCCGGGTCGGAGCACCGTTGCAGCGGCATCCGTCAGCACAGCTCGTATGCCCCGGGGAGGGTCTGCTTGACGGTGTTGCCCTGGCTGTCGGTCGCGCTGATCCGCAGGCCGACGCACGCCCACACAGGGGTAGAGCTGCGGAGCGTCATCCTTGGCCGGCCTGTCCGAGCGGTACGTCCATTCCGTCCTGACCCCCTTGGTCCTGGCCTCGAACCTGGGCGCGAGTACGGTGGGCAACGGCACCACACAGTTTGCGCATGGCTGACTTCGACCGGCCGGTGACGGTCTGCGTCGGCGCCCCGGCGTCTCGGCGTCTCGGCGTCTCGACGGTGCCGGCGTGCACGGCCGCTGCGGGCCGCCTGGCCGCGAAAGACAAGCGTCTCGGCGTCGCGGCCGATCCCCGACCACAGCGTGCGCACCAGGACCTCACCGTCCCGGAACTCCGAGAGCGCGAGCACGTATCTCGCCATGGTTCGGTGAGCGCAGCCAGAAGGCACGGGCGGAGTGACTCATCGCGGTGGTCCTCCTGCCGGATTGGGACCTCGGGCCGACTAGACATGTCTCGACGCAGAAGACACGCACTCGACGCGAGCTGCCGGGTGCCTGCCCGAAGGCCGCGTATGGGGCGAGGAGTCCGTACAACAAGAACCTTTTCGGCCACAGCAGGTGACGGATACCCCCAGGGACATCTACTCTTTTCCGTGAGGTGTGAGGGTTGAACGGTCGGCGGCACAGGGGCCGCCAATCCGCTGTCGAAGGGGACACACCCGGCGTGCGACACATCGACCGGCCGGCCGTACTGTTCGGCAACAGCCGCCGGACGCGCGGTCTTTGGCAACACAGCCCGATCGGGTGGCGAACGGTGGGGTCCGGACACCTCGGCGAGCGGGAACGACGACGTACTCTCGCCGTCACGCCTGGCGATTCGTACGCCCGGATTCGGGGCGTCCGGGCGGGGCTGGTTCAGCGGTGAAGGGAGTGGGGGACTGTGGAGTCGATCGTCGGGACTTTGGTCGGCCGCGAGAGCGAGCAGGAGGTGCTGTCGGCTCTCGTCGCGGACTCCGGGGGGCGGGCTCTCGTTCTGCGGGGGGACACCGGTGTCGGCAAGAGCGCGCTGCTGGACCACGTCGCCGACATCGCGACGGCCGAGAGGCACCGGGTGATCAGGGCGGCCGGAGTGGAGGCCGAGTCGGAACTGCCGTTCGCCGGACTGCACCAGTTCCTGTATCCGCTGCTCACCTACATCGACCGGCTGGACGACGCCCATCGGAAGGTCTTCGACGTCATCTTCGGCAGGGGCGGCGAGAGCGCGCCGCCCTCGGTCATGACCCTCGGCATCGCCGTCCTCGACCTGCTCTCCCTCGCGGCGTCGCAGAAGCCCCTGTTGCTGGTCCTCGACGACGGCCAGTGGTTCGACACCTCCAGCACCGAGGTGTGCGGCTTCGTGGGGCGCCGGCTGACCGGCAGCTCGGTGAAGCTCGTCGTCGGCCTGCGCTGCGACGTGCCCTCCGGCTTCGACACGGCCGCGTTGGCCGCCCTGCCAGTGACAACGCTGTCGGAGAAGGCCTCCGAAGAGCTCCTGGACCTGCACCACCCCGGGCTCGAACCGAATATCCGCCGCCTGGTCCTGGACGAGGCTCAGGGGAACCCGCTGGCGCTGCTGGAACTACCGCCCTTCGTGCGGAGAGGTCGGGCGGAACGCACCCCCGAGGAACTGCTCGGCTACACCGGCATCCCGCTGCCGCAGCGTCTTCAGCACGTGTACGGCGCGCGCATCGAGTCCCTCGGCGGGGCCGTGCGGGCCGAGTTGCTGCGCGGCGCCCTGGACGGCGTCGGAGCCGGAACGGCGGCCGGCCGCACCCGGGGCACGCGCTATCGCCTGAGGGACGCCGACGAGGCCGCGGCCTGCGGTCTGCTGGACATCGACCCGCTCAGCGGCGACTTCGTCTTCCGGCACCCCCTGGTGCGCTCGACGGTGGTCCAGATGGCGACCCCGAACGAGCGGCGCGGGGCGCACGCGGTGCTCGCCGAGGTGCACCGCGACGACGTGGAACGGCGGGCCACGCACCTGGCGGCCTCCACGGTCGACCCGGACGAGGAGGTGGCGGCCGCGCTGGAGAGCGCTGCCGAGTCCGCGACCCGGCGCGGCGGCGCGCTCGCCGCCGTCGCCTGGCTGACCCGGGCCGCGGAGCTCAGCGAGAACCACGAGGACCGCTCCCGCCGGATCGGTGACGCGGCCTTCATCGCCGGACACGCGGGCCTGCTGGACCAGGCGCAGCAACTGGTCCACTCGGACGGCGCGTCCGGAAGGCAGGGGTCCCAGGCCTCGGTGGTCACCTCGGCCTACGTGGCGCTGTACGAGGACGGAGACGTCCGGTCCTCACAGCGCCAGGTGCTGGCGGCGGTCGAGAGCATGCGGGACAGCGGGGCGCGGGAGCCGGACGAGGTGCTCACGCGGCTGGTCAACCTGCTGCTGGCCATCAGCCAGTACGCCGGTGACGAGGCCGGCTGGGAGCAGGTGCACGAGGTCCTGGGCACCCTGGGCGACCTGGTGCCGCCGATCACCCGGATCTATCAGGACGCCTGGGGTGACGTGGTGCGCCGCGGCGCCGGTGTGCACCAGCGGGTGGACCGCGCGTTCGCCGACCTGCGTGACCTGGAGCCGTGGGACGTCAGCCGGCTGGGGGTAGCGGCCTATCACGTGGACACCCTCAGCCGGTACCGGCCGCATCTCCAGCGCATCGTGGACCGCGAGGTGGAGACGGGGGCCATGGTCACCGGCATGACCATGCTGCACCTGATCATGCTCGACCAGATCGCGGTCGGCGAGTGGGACGAGGCCGAGCGCACCGGACAGCGGTGCCTGGAGCTGACGACCTCGCACCGGCACGCGTTGTTCGCTCATCACAGCCGGGCGTATCTCGGTCTGCTCGCCGCCCTGCGCGGCGACGTCGAACACGCCCGCGAACTCCAGGCCATGGTCGACGCCTGGGCCCGCCCCCGCGGCGTGGGCTTCCTCACCCAGATCACCGACACCATCGGCACCACCGCCGCCCTCTCCGAAGGCGACTACGAAGCCGCCTACCTCCACGCCATCGGCATCACGCCCCCCGGCACCTTCACCGCCTATGCCCACCAAGCCCCCCGCACCCTCCTCGACCTAGTCGAAGCCGCGATCCACACCGGCCGCGCCGAACAGGCCCGCGCCCACGCCCTCGCCGCCCAGCAAGCACACCTCCCCGACATCTCACCCCGCCTCGCCCTCATCACCCACGGCGCCCTCGCCATGACCACCACCGACCCCACCGAAGCCGACCACCACTTCCACCGGGCCGAAACCCACCCCGCCGCCACCTATTTCCCCCACGAACTCGCCCGCATCCGACTCGCCCACGGCATCCGGCTCCGCCACACCCAGGGACGGAAGGCCGCCCGGCAGTCACTGACCCTCGCCGCGGAGACGTTCGAGCGACTGGGCGCACGCACCTGGAGCGAACGGGCCCGGGCCGAACTGCGTGCGGCCGGCGCGGCCACCCTCACCTCCTCTGCCCACCTGGCAGCGCTGACCTGGCAGGAACGCCGGATCGCCGACCTCGCGGCGGGCGGCCTGACCAACAAGGAGATAGGCGAGCGGATGCACCTGTCACCGCGCACCGTCAGTTCACACCTCTACCGCGTGTTCCCCAAGCTGGGCATCACCTCGCGCGCCGCCCTGCGCGACGCACTGGGCAAGGCACCGGGCGACCAGAGCGTGTGAGGGCACCGGTCGGCCCCCGGAGGTGTGTCCGACCGTTCCGTGGTCCGCCCGTAGGGCGGTTCCGCCCTACGCCGGGTGGGCGCGCAGGCCGTGTTCGTCCAGCCAGCCGAGCACGTAGTCCGCGACGTATCTCCATCCGCTGTCGATGACCAGGGAGTGGGCGCGGTCGGCGAACTGCTTCAGATCGGTCACGGCCGTGGAGTCGCCGTACTGCTTGTACACCGCGCGCGTGACGGCGTCGGGCACGAGCAGATCCTCCTGGCCGGAGATCAGCAGGAGCGGGCCGCGGACCGCGTTGCCCACGTCCACCACGGCACGCGGGCTGCGCGCCGCGTCCGCGCACCCGAGGTCGGCGAGCAGACGGCCGGGGGTCGGCACGACATAGCGCTCGAAGAGCCAGGCGGCCTCCTCCTCCCCTACGGTGTTCGCGAAGCCTTGGTGGAACTGGGCCGGGGACAGGGAGACCAGTCCGCCCTCGCCGGCGCGGCCGGGAGTCCACAGCGGGGCCGGGGAGGCGGGCAGCGGGACGTCGTTGACCGGAGCGGATGCGATGGCTACCGCTGCCCGCCCGATGTTGGCGCCGATCAGGTGCTGCGCGATCAGACCCCCGACCGAGTGGCCGACGATCACCGGAGCGATGTCGAACGAGCGCACGATATGCGCGTAGTGGTCCGTCAGCACGTCCAGGCCGTTGCCCGCGAACACCTCGGAGGATGACGTGCGTACCTCCCCGGCGACGGCCGCCTCCCCCGGCCATCCCGGTGTGAAGGTCAGAAAACCTCGGCCGGCGAAACGCTCGGCCCACGACTCCCAGGAAAGCGCGTGCAGCCACGCGCCATGGATGAAGACGACGGGAGTACGGTTCACGGCTGGATCCTCCGAGCATGACGACCACCCGGCACCGGCACGCGGGCGACGGTTTCAGGATCGTTCAGGCACACGTCAGGGGCGACAGTCGAATGACTTAATGTTGACCGCCCGCGGCCGGTGAGGGGGGCGGCGCCGCTTCCGAGGCCGCATGGCACAGGCTGCTCCGAGGTGGACCGCGGTCCGCCTGCCGGACATCGGTCCCCCTTTCACCATCGACGGCTGCGACGTTGAACGGTCAAGTCACTTATGTACGATGCCGCCGCGAGGGCGAGAGTAAGTCGGGCCAGCATCCGCCGGAGAGAAGGATCCACTCGTCATGAGCGGCAACCGACCAGAGCTACAGGCCCGCCGGACAGGGCCGTACGACTGCCCTGAGTTGATCTTGGACATCGAGCGTGTGCCGGACGTCTCCGCCCGGCAGCCCATCAGGGCGGAGTTCCGGTTCGAACCGGAGCGTCCCCTGGTCGTGTGCGTGGAGCTCCTCATCGAGGGCGGCCCGCGAGTCATGTGGCGGATCGGCCGCGACCTCCTGCGGCAGGGGCTGTACTCGGTGAGCGGCCTCGGTGACGTCCAGATCTGGCCATCACACCCGGAGGACCGGGCCACCGCACTGCTCCAGCTGGCCTCTCGGGACATGGCGGCCCTGTTCGAACTGCCCGTGCCTCCGCTGGCGGAGTGGCTGGACCACACCTACGAGCTGGTGCCCGCCGGCCACGAGCTCGCCGGGATCGACTGGGACGTCGCCACCGCTGACCTGCTCCAGGGGCCCAGTACGCAGTCCGACTGATCGCGAGAGGCCCTTCCCACGGCCGTCGCGTCGTCGAACCACGCCTGGCCTTGACGCCCGCCCGCCCTGCCGTCCGTCTCCGGGGAGCTGCGGACATGGGGCCTCCGGAGGAGCGCTGCTGCGACATGTGCGTCCAGCCTCCTACCCACATGCTGCCGCAGACAGGTGTGAGCGTGGCGAAGGCAGTCGTACGCCGGCCGTGCCCGCTCATGGCGCAGGCCCGGCTTCGGGCGAGGACACGGCGGGGCCCGGCCGAGGAGCGCCGGTGCAGCACGAGCGTGACGTCGCCCCGGCGACCGCCGGCCCGGGCCACGGCGGACGCCTCCGGAAGAGCCGTTCGAAGCCCCGGCAAGCCGATGGGTGCCCGGGGCGTCTGACAGGTATCCGACCGAACGCCGGCAGACCCTCCGGCCCACCTCCGCACCCCCGGGGAGGAAGGTGTGTTCGTCCGTATGCCGTCCGGCGCTCAGGTAGGTTTGCGGGGCGGATCCCCGTCCACGGTCTCGGCGACCGCGCCCGGTCCCGCCCGGCCGGCGCGCGCGCACGAACGCCCAAGTGGGACCAGGTGCCGGAGCGGCACTCCGCCATCACACGCAGCGGTCCGACAAGGCGCAGACCAGACGGTTCGCCGACACACTTACCGGGCAGTGTGTTCGGAGGGAACCCCGTGCGGGCGACGTCGTCGGAGCTCGGAAGGTTGAAGAAGACCCAGTGCACCCTGCATGCGCAGGCACATCAGCGCCTATCGTGAACAGTGAACATGCCCGACGAACCGTCCGGCGTCGACACCTATCCGCACGGGACCCTCGGCGTGGGACCATGCGCAGCGTCATCCATATCAAGGGAGTGAACGGTTGTGACCAGCCAGTCAGCCGCCACGCTCCGATCGCGGTACGTCAAACAAGCCGCGTCGGACCTGGAGGAGAACCGCCGCCGACAGCAGGAGCTGGCGGAGAGGCTCACGGTGCTGAAGCAGGAGGAAGCCCTCCTGGTGGACATCCTGAGCCTTGCCGAGCGGTATGAGGGCTTCGCCGACCCGTCACGTCTGCCCGAGCAGTTGCAGGAAGAGCCCGTCGTCGCGAAGGCGAAGCGGACCCCCGCCGGAGCCGCGGCGCGGCGCCCGGCACCGGCCAGGACCGCTCCGGCGGGCGGCACGGCGAAGACCGGCGCGAAGGGGAAGTCGCGCCGCCCTCTGCTCGGTGACCTCCTGGCGGATCTGCTCGGCAACCACGAGAAGCCGTGCCCGGCCAAGGAGTTGCGGGCCGAGCTCATGGCGCAGTACCCGGACCGCAACCCCACGCCGCAGGTGGTGCGGAACACCCTCGAATCCCTGGTCGCCAAGGGACGCATCCGGCGACACAAGCAGCAGCGTGCCGTCATGTACACCCTGGTGAAGCCGGGCACGGCCAACAACGCCACCTGACACCTCCGCTCGTCCCACGGGCGGTGGTCCCCGGGCCGGACACCTGAGGCCCTGCGGCGCGGGCAGGCCACGAGGGACGGGAGACGTCTGCGAGTACAGGCTCACAGGAGGCTAAGGCGTTCCTCCGCGCGGTGGCGCTCCGGCGAGCCGCCCGGTCCGGTCCGCGCGAACAGCCCCCGCAGCCGGTGTCCTTGGGGATGGCCGAGGAGCCCGGTCCGGTCCAGGTCAGCGACATGGACCGTGGTCAACTCGCTGCCGCGCCGCCACAGCCAGTCCTCGACCGTCTCGTGCGGCTCCCGCCGGAGGAGCGCGGCGGCCGCTTGGTCCAGCGGACGGTCGCCCGTCGCCGTCCTCGGGCCGGGCACCGTGCGGTCACCGTCCAGGGTCAACGCGCCCCGCTCTTGAGGAGATCGACAGCCTCGGCCCCCGCGAGCGCGAGGGAGAGGCCGCCCCGCTCCACGGCCCGGTCGGACGGCAGGCTCAGGGCGACGAGCGCGAGGTCCCGTGCGGTGGTCATGAGTCCCGCCTCGTCTCCAGCAGGCGCAGCCACACCTCGCTGATGGTGGGGAAGGCGGGTACGGCGTGCCACAGACGCTCGACGGGCACCTCCCCGGTGATGGCGACCGTGGCCGAGTACAGCAGTTCACCCACGCCCGGTCCGACGAAGGTGGCCCCGACGACGACCTGACGATCCCGGTCGACGAGGATCCGGGCCCTGCCACGATAGTCGGGACGGTACTGGACGGCGCCGGCAAGGTGACCGATGTCGTAGTCGACGACGTCGACGGCGCGGCCGGTACGCTCGGCCTCGCGGACGGTCAGGCCCACGGAGGCGACCTCGGGATCGGTGAAGACGACAGCCGGTACGGCCTCGAGGTCGGCCGTACTGCTGTGCGGGCTCCAACGGCCGGTGCCTGGTTCCTCGCCCCGGGCCCGGGCAGCGATCACGGCACCGGCGACGCGGGCCTGGTACTTGCCCTGGTGGGTGAAGAGCGCCCGGCGGTTGACGTCGCCGACCGCGTACAGCCAGCTCCCGGGGACGGCGGTGACGGTCAGACTGTCGTCGGTGGCGAGCCAGTCGCCCGGGGTCAGCCCCACGGCACCGAGCCCTATGTCCTCCGAGCGCGGGGCGCGGCCGGTGGCGAACAGGACCTCGTCGGCGGCGAGTTCACCTCCGTCCGACAGCGTGATCCGGACCTCGCCGTCGCCCACCCGCGCGGCTGTGACGACCGAGATGCCGAACCGTACGTCCGCTCCGGCTTCCCGCAGCCGCTCGGTGACCAGCTCCCCCGCGAAGGGCTCCATGCGGGGCAACAGCCCTTCCCCACGGGCGAGCAGGGTGACCCGGCTACCCCGGGCCTGCCAGGCGGTGGCCATCTCGGCACCCACCACACCGTCGCCGACGATCGCGAGGCGCCGCGGCGGCCGCCGGGCGCTGGTCGCCTCCCGGCTGGTCCAGGGCCGCAGGGTCTCGATCCCGGACAGCGGGGGCAGGGCCGCGCGGCTTCCGGTGCAGACGACGACGGCGTGCCGGGCCCGCAGGCGGACGGTGTCGCCGTCGGCGGTTTCCACCGACACCTCGCGTTCCCCCGCCAGGCGCCCGTGGCCGCGCAGGAAGTCGATGCCGGCCGACTTGATCCACTCGACCTGGCCGTCGTCCTGCCAGTCCGCCGACATGCGATCGCGGTGCGCAAGGACGGCCTCGGTGTCCAGTGGGTTCTTCACGGCGGGGTCGAGACCCGGAACCTGCAGGGCGTCGGCGCGGAGCAGAGCGGGGCGCAGCAGTGCCTTGCTGGGTTCGCAGGCCCAGTACGAGCACTCGCCGCCGGCCAGTTCGCTCTCCACGACGACGGTGCTCAGGCCGGCGGCGGCGGTGCGGTCCGCGACGTTCTCGCCGACCGGCCCCGCGCCGATCACGATGACGTCGTAGGAGCGGATGTTCTCGGTCGTCATGTGTCCTCCGGTGGGACGGATGCCGGTCGGATGAATGCCGGTTCGGGTAGGTGACAGGGCTTGTGGATCGAAGGTCGCGGCGCGGTGGGGAGGTCGGCTGCGCCGCGACCGGGACTCAGCGGCCGGCCGCGCGCTCGGTGACCTCCTGGAGGAACCACTCGTTGCCGTCGGGGTCCGCGAAGGCGGCGAAGGTGCCGTAGCTGGCCCGCTCGGGGTGCAGGCCGGGCACCCGGTGCGCGTCACCGGCGTGGTGGAAGGCGCCGGTCTCGTCGCGGAACGGGCCGGAGACCCGCACACCGCGAGAGGCCAGCTCCTCCTGGGCCTTGACGATGTCGGTGACGGTCAGCTGCAGGCCGTGGAGCGTGCCCGCGGCCTGCTCGGTGAGGCCCTCCCCGAAGATGATCGAGCACTCGGAGCCGGGCGGGGTCACCTGGACGATCCGGTAACCGTCGTCGATCGGGAAGTCCGCGTCGAGGCGCCAGCCGAGCTGCTCCACATAGAAGCCTTTGGCGCGGTCCACGTCGGACACGGGCAGAATGACGACTTCGAGCTTCATGTCCATGGTTGTGATCTCGCTTTCATGGTTCGGGGTCTGG
Organism: Streptomyces carpinensis; assembly: GCF_002154505.1. Classification (GTDB taxonomy): domain Bacteria; phylum Actinomycetota; class Actinomycetes; order Streptomycetales; family Streptomycetaceae; genus Streptomyces; species Streptomyces carpinensis. The sequence goes on from NZ_MUBM01000301.1 coordinate 11,204, forward strand.
GGTGGGCCGGCCGACGGTCCCACCCATGGCGTTTCCTCACTGGTCGGCCGGTGCGGCATCCCGCACGAGTCATCTGACGCCCGTCCCGGCATCGTTGACCGACTTGTTACCGGCAATCTGGCGGCGTCCGGATACGTGTGAGTGATTGGATGGCCGCCTCAGCCATGTGTGCGCGCATGGTGCGACGGAAGGACACAACCTTGAGGAAACTCTTTCCCACCTCCCGCGCGAGACGCGCGCTCACGGTGGGTGCCGCACTGCTCTCCGCCGGAGCGGCCCTCGCCCCGGCCGGAACGGCTGCGGCGAGCACGGCCACGGAGGGCCGGCACAAGGTGGACTACGTCGCCCTCGGCGACTCGTACGCCTCCGCTCCGCTCGTGCCCACACAGGTCGACGCGACCTGCCTACGCTCCGACCGGAACTACCCCTCGCTGGTGGCGCGGTCGCGGGCCGCGACGCTGACGGACGTCAGCTGCTCGGGTGCCACCACCGCCGACATGACGGCCGCCCAGGACGGCGTGCCGCCGCAGTTGGACGCGCTCGACCGGGGAACTGACCTGGTGACCGTCACCATCGGCGGCAACGACATCGGCTTCTCGACCGTGCTGGGCACCTGTGTGCAACTCATGTCCAGCGATCCGGCGGGCGCCCCGTGCCGTTCCCGCTTCGCGGGCGGCGGCACGGACCAGATCTCGGACGCGATCGCCCAGACCGGGCCGAAGGTCGCGCGGGTGCTGCGCGACATCCACCGCCGCGCGCCGCACGCCCGTGTCGTGGTGGTCGGCTACCCGGACCTCTTCCCCGAGGACGGAGTGGGTTGTACCAGCAAGTCCGTGCCGCTGGCCGCGAGGGACTTCGCCTGGCTCCGCGACAAGGAGAAGGAGCTCAACGCGATGCTCGTCCGCCAGGCACGGCACGGCCGGGCGCAGTACGTGAACACGTACACGCCGACCGTCGGGCACGACCTCTGCCGGCCGGCGGGCGAGCGGTGGATCGAGACCTTCGCCCCCGAGACACCGGCGGCGCCGGTGCACCCCAACGCCGCGGGCGAGGGCGCGATGGCAACCGCCGTCGAGACCGCGCTCACGCGTCCCATGGGGCACCGCTGACGTTCCGACCCGTCGGTGTCCCGGGCCCGGCACGGCACGATCCGGTGCCGGGCCGGGCCTTCCGTACCGCGGTCTCCGCCCCGTGTCCACCGTCAGAGAAAGCTGGATGCCGACGGTCCGTACCCCGACAGCACCACGCTCTGCGCCCAGTTCCACACCTGCGGGTCGGCGGGCCACCGATGCTCTTCGGAGTGTGCCGCGTCCCGGAGCGGCCGTTCGCCGGAGACTGCGGCGACACGGCCGGGGGCGGAACGACGGTGCTCGGCATTCCATACGTGTGTGTGCGTCATCGAGGCCATGTCCTGCCCTCGCTCTCCGGTCGGTGGTGTGGGTGCGGCTGAGGGAAGCGGGTCCCGTGCAGGGTGGAAGGGTGCACGGGACCCGCGGTCGAGGGAGAAAGGCGTCAGGCGGCCGCGCCGGCGTTGATCGTGACGGGGATGTTGTCACGCGTCGCCTTGGAGTACGGGCAGATCTGGTGGGCGGCGTTCGCGAGTTCCCGGGCGGTGGTCCGATCCACACCGCCGAGGACCGGACTGAGAACCGCGGAGAGGGAGAACTCGCCGTCGTCGCCGTGGGTGAGGGTGATCTCGGCCGTGATGGTTGTGCTGGTCAGCCGGATCTTGCGCTGGGTGGCGGCACGGCGGAGGGCGCCGAGGAAACAGGCGGCCCAGCCGGCGGCGAGGAGCTGCTCGGGGTTGGTCGCGGTACCGGCGCCGCCGAGCTCCTTCGGGAGAGCGAGGCTGGTCTCCAGCAGGCCGTCGGAGGAGCGGACGTGACCGCCGTTCCGGCCCTCTCCGTCGACGTCGACAACGGCGGTGTAGCTGACTGCCATGACTGGTGCTCCCCGTCTGGGTCGAATGGTTCGGTGACCTCCCGACCGGGACACTTTCATGTCACCGGTTGAGGCGGTGACGCAATCATGGCAGCGCTCAGCGTCACCCGTCAAGGCGGTGATTGCTGTCGCGCGACTCACCTCAACGACATGTGTGAGTGATCTCAGGGCACACTCGTGCGACAGCCGCCGTACGGCGAGGGCCCCTTACGGCAGAGTGGCCCTCCCGGCGGCTGTGCGGTGCGGGCACCAGCGGCAGGGGCGGGGACATCGCGGTCGGAGCCGCGCTCGAACGCCGCTCCCTAGACAGCTCGTCGACCGCTCCGGGTCGGTCGGCGTGGAAGTGGTGGGGACCCGGTCGAGGCCGTCCGCGCCCAGGCGGCCTCGTCGCGCCCGCGAGCGCCTTCTTTCGTGCCGCGCGACGGCGGTGGATCTACTCGTCGCCCACCGGCGGTCGCGGCCGCTCGCCGGCGAGCCCCAACTCCACGAGTCTGATCGCGAGCGCGGTCCTCGAGGTCACGCGCAGTTTGCGCATCGCCGACTTCACCTGGCTGCCCACGGTCTGCGTGGACGCCACCAGGACCTAGGTGATCTGACGGTTCGTCCGGCCGCCGACCAGCAGGCGGGCGACCTCCAGTTCGCGTGGGGAGAGCCGGTCGCAGTAGCTCAGCCGTCCACGGCCCCGGGATCTGCTCGGCGTCCCGCCCACGCTCGTGCAGGAACCGCGCCACCCGGTCGGCGCCGGCGCGGGCGCCGAGGTCCGACAACTGCCGTGCGACGTGCCAGGAGAGGCAGGCCGGTCTCGGGGCCGCCGTCGGCGAGCAGACAGCGGGCCTGGCGCTCGCGGGCGAGCAGGACGTCGTACGGGCGTGGCAGGCACTGCCACGCGCCGGCCGCCTCGGCGAACAGCGCCGCGGCGTCGGCGAGACGGCCCTGGGCCTCGGCCAGGATCGCGCGGCACAGCACCACGGACGCCTGCGGCGCCGGGGCCTGCCTGCCGCCCAGCGCCCGTTCGAAGCGGACCGTCCGCGTGTCGGGGTGGAGCCGTCCGACGCGTTCCAGCATGGCGTCGCGGATCGTGGGCGGCACCTCGACGCGGTCCAGGCGGCGTCACGCCCGCCCTCCGTCCCGACGGATCAGGTCGGCGCGGTCGTGCATCAGTCGCACGGACTCCTCCACCGCCAGCGGTACGCCTTCCGTCTTGGCGTGCAGGAAGGCCGCGAACTCGGTGGACACATGCTCGTCCGCGAGCATGGTCGGAGACGACCGCGGCGGTCTCGCCGGCGTCGAGCGGCTTCAGTGTGAGCCTGACCAGGTGCGCGTCGGCCGGAAGCCGGGAGGACAGTCGCAGCAGCAGCGAGTCGGGCGACACCTCCTCCCGCCGGTACGTGACCACCAGGCTCACCGGCTGGGGCCGGCGGGAGACCGGGAACAGCAGGAACTCCACTGTCGCCTCGTCCGCCCAGTGCACGTCCTCGAGCACCAGTACCGCCACGTCGAGTCGGCCGAGGACCTCGACGAAGGCGCGGAAGAGCCGGTGCCGGGCCGCGGTCGCGTCCTCCAGCGGCTCCGGCGCCGGCGGCAGATGTGCCGCCCACTCCGGGAACAACGGCCGCAACGCACCGCCCAGACCGCTGAGGCGCAGCCCGGCCACGCCGGCGACGCCGTCCCGCACCGCGTCGACGACCGCGCCGAGGGCGTACGGCACGCGCAACTCCGGGCAGGTCCCGACCAGCGGCCGGCGCCCGCGCTCGGCCTGGGACGCGAGGAGCTCCCGTAGCAACCGGGTCTTGGCGATGCCCGCCTCACCGTCGATCAGGACGACGGCCGACTGTCCGAGTGCCGCTTCGAGCGCGGCGACCTCACGGTCCCGTCCGACGAACCGCGACGCGGAAAGCGCTGGCAGTCGACCGGTATCGGTGTTGACCCGTGCCGCCACCGCCTGCCCCCTCAGTCGATCACCGCTGGGCCAGTGCTGACCTTAGCCGCGCACAGGACTTCGGTCAGTGGCTCGGCTCGCATGCCGGAACGGACGTCGGGTTGCTCGGGTCCGCTCGACGCGGCGGATGTCGCGAGCCCGCCGCTGCGTGGAGGCGCGGCCTGGGCTCCTGCCGGCGGTCGAAGGCCGGGGAGGGCGGCAGCCGCGGGTCGCCGCCTTCTTCGTCGGTGTCGGAACATGGGACTGCCGGGCGCTGACCAGGGTGGTCCGGCGACACCGCCGTACACATCGATGCCGATCCACGCCACCAGCGCACGTGACCTTCTCCGCCGCAAGGTCGATACTGCCTCCAGCACGTACCCAGCGATCGCACGTCAGTCCGGCCACGATTGACTGACATATCGTCACCACGTCGGTGCCGCGTCGGCATCAGCACCGCCGCGACCCGTTTCCGACCGCCACCGACCGCCGAGATCGAAAACTGAAGAAATAGCCTCTGGCCAGCTAAAATGGACGCCGGAGGGCCACCTGTCAAGCTCCCTTGGAGGTACCCATGAGGATGCTCATCAACGTCCCCGAGACCGTCGTCGCGGACGCGCTGCGCGGTATGGCGGCCGCTCATCCCGAGCTGACGGTGGACGTCGAGAACCGGGTGATCGTACGGCGGGACGCACCCGTGGCCGGGAAGGTCGCCCTGGTGTCCGGTGGCGGGTCGGGGCACGAGCCACTGCACGGCGGATTCGTGGGTCCCGGGATGCTGTCGGCGGCCTGTCCCGGAGAGGTCTTCACCTCCCCGGTGCCCGACCAGATGCTGCGGGCCGCGGCGGCGGTGGACAGCGGGGCGGGCGTGCTCTTCATCGTGAAGAACTACACCGGTGACGTGCTCAACTTCGACATGGCGGCCGAACTGGCCGAGGACGAGGGCATCCAGGTCGCGAAGGTGCTGGTCAACGACGACGTGGCGGTGACCGACAGCCTCTACACGGCCGGGCGGCGCGGCACCGGCGCCACCCTGTTCGTGGAGAAGATCGCGGGCGCGGCGGCCGACGAGGGCCAGCCGCTGGAGCGGGTGGAGTCGATCGCACGGCAGGTCAACGAGAACTCCCGCAGCTTCGGTGTGGCGCTCAGCGCCTGCACGACCCCGGCCAAGGGCAGTCCCACCTTCGACCTGCCGGCCGGCGAGCTGGAGCTGGGCATCGGCATTCATGGCGAGCCGGGCCGGGAACGGCGGCCGATGATGACCTCGGGCGAGATCGCCGACTTCGCGGTCAGCGCGATCCTGGACGACATGAACCCGACGAATCCGGTGCTGCTGCTGGTCAACGGCATGGGCGCCACCCCGCTGCTGGAGCTGTACGGCTTCAACGCGGAGGTGCACCGCATCCTCGCCGAGCGCGGGGTGGCGGTCGCCCGCACGCTGGTCGGCGACTACGTGACGTCCCTCGACATGGCGGGCGCCTCGGTCACCCTGTGCCAGATCGACGAGGAGCTGTTGCGGCTGTGGGACGCACCGGTGAACACGCCCGGCCTGCGCTGGGGCGTGTGACCCCAGGCGACCGCGCCCCGACCCCGCCCACCACGCCAGCCACGCAAGGGAGTTCCAGTGCTCGACGCCGACTTCTTCCGCCGTTGGATGACGGCGACCGCCGCGTCCGTCGACCGAGAGGCGGAACGGCTCACCGCCCTCGACTCGCCCATCGGGGACGCCGACCACGGCAGCAATCTGCAGCGCGGGTTCACGGCCGTGCGGGTCTCGCTCGAGAAGGAGGCCCCGAACACGCCGGGCGCCATCCTGACCCTCGCCGGGCGCCGGCTGATCTCGACGGTCGGCGGGGCTTCCGGCCCGCTGTACGGGACGCTGCTGCGCCGGACCGGGAAGGCGCTCGGGGATGCCTCGGAGGTGAGCGAGGAGCAGCTCGCCGAGGCCCTGCGGGCCGGCGTTGAGGGGGTGATGACGCTGGGCGGCGCGGCGCCGGGCGACAAGACCATGGTCGACGCGCTGGTTCCGGCCGTGGACGCGCTCGGTGACGGCTTCGCGGCGGCGCGCGGAGCCGCCGAGCAGGGGGCCGAGGCGACCACGCCGTTGCAGGCCCGCAAGGGCAGGGCGAGCTACCTGGGCGAGCGCAGCATCGGCCACCAGGACCCGGGGGCCACGTCGTCCGCGCTGCTGATCGCGGCGCTGGCCGAGGCGGCGGAGGGCTGACATGAGCGACGACAAGCTGGTCGGGATCGTGCTGGTGTCGCACAGCGCGGAGGTGGCCGCGTCGGTGGCCGAGCTGGCGAAGGAGCTGGCGGGCGGGGCCGTGGCGGTGCCGGTGGCCCCCGCGGGCGGCAGAGAGGGCGGCGGGATCGGTACCAGTGCGGAGCTGGTCTCCGCCGCGGCCGCCTCCGTGGACCGGGGTGCCGGGGTCGCCGTGCTCACGGACCTCGGCAGTGCGGTGCTCACCGTCAAGGCGCTGCTGGCCGAGGGCGACGAACTGCCGGACGGCACCCGCCTGCTGGACGCACCGTTCGTCGAGGGTGCGGTCGCCGCGGTCGTCACGGCGGCCACGGGAGCCGACCTGGACGCGGTGGAGGCGGCGGCCGCGGAGGCATACACCTACCGGAAGGTGTGAGCCGGCCGGGCCCGTGCCCGGTCGTCCGGGTCACGGGCCCTCGTCGGCCACGAGCTGCCGGGCCAGGCGCTCGCCCTCCGCCACGGCCGCGGCGTGGCTCTCGATGGGGGCCACCCGGGAGTGCTCGAAGACGATGTACGTCACGCCGATGCGCGTACCGCCGACGCTCGGGTCGGCGGGGATGCCGAGGCGCCGGGCGGTGGCGTAGGAGGCCTCGCCGATGATGTCCCGTGGGCCGGTGTCCCCGACGACCGCGTACTGCACCCGGCCCCGGTAGACGACGGCCGCGACCGAGCCGCCGCCCAGCCCCTGGGCGCGGTGGTTCCAGATGCGGCTGGGGGTGGGCAGCACGATGTAGGGCAGGCGCTCGGCGTTCAGGCGACTGCCGTCGGACTGCTCATAGGCCGAGGCGGGGGAGAATCCCGGGTCGGTGCGGCGGTTGCAGCGGCGGGTGGGCCGACCGTCGCAGTCGATGTCCATGTCGGCCTTCCAGAAGACGGCTCCGCGCAGCCCGCAGACCTCGATGGTGGCGGGCTTGCCCGCGTCGGGGCGGTAGCGGCCGCGGGAGACCGGCGCGCAGCCGCGCGCCTTGGCCAGCAGGTCGGCGGCGCGGACGTCGCTCTCGCGCCGTGCCGCCGGCTCCTCACGAGGACGGTGGGGCACGGGGGCGGCGGCGGGCAGTGTCGTAGGAGCGAGCAGGGCGGCGCTCGCCGCGACGAGCGTCAGCGACCGGACACGCACGATGAGGAACCCTCTCGTCGGGGACATGACGGTCATTCACCCAAAATGGTCTGAATTCGATCGTGCGCTTACGGTAGGGGACCGAACGACGCATCGCCCGCAGCACTTGCCGGGCGACCGAGGGCCAAAAGCCGCACCGGCCCGGCCCCCGGTCGCCCGCAACGGCGCGGCATCAGCGACGACAGCGGTCCGCGCCACGGCACGAACTCCGCTTGCACATCGGGCAGTTCGACCGGGATAGGGTCTCAGCATACGCAACTGCCCCGGAGCGGCGGCAACGACGGCCCTCTTGATGCCGCCCGACCCAGGCGGCATATTGGTCCGGACCATTGACCGAGCGGTGTCCGGGCCGTCCGCACCGCAGTCGAGGCGGAGGCAGACCTCGTGCGACGCGTTCCCTACGCCGTTTCCCGCCATGGCCGCGTTCCCAGGCGTGTCGTCGCCGTGTTCGGTGCGCTGGCGCTGCTCGCGGCCTGCGGCCGGAGCGCCGCGGACGACGGGGAGGGCGGCGCCCCCGGCCCGCCGACCGGGGTGACCGCCGCGGCCGGCAGCGCGACCAGCGTGCACGTCATGTGGAACGCGGTCTCCTCCACATCGGGCATCAGCGCCTACCAGGTGTATCGCGGCACCACGAAGGTCAAGGACGTACCGGCGTCCGAGCACATGGTGGACGTCACCCGGCTCAGCCCCGCGACGGCCTACGTCTTCACCGTGCGGGCGCGGGACACCCGGGGCCGGCTGGGGCCGCGCAGCCGGGAGGTGCGGGCGACGACGCCCGCCGCCGCCGCGGCGGACCACTCGGCCCCGACCCGCCCGCTCTCCCCGCACGGCCGGGTGGTGGGCAGCCGGGCCGTGCAACTGTCCTGGACCGCCTCGAGGGACGACCGGGGGGTGGTGTCCTACGACGTCTACCAGGGCACCACGAAGATCCACAGCGTGGGCGGGAGCCAGACGGCGACCGTGGTGACGGGACTGCGGCCGGGGACCCGCTACTCCTTCACCGTCCGGGCCCGCGACGCCGCCGACAACCTCTCCCCCGCGAGCGCCCCCGTGGGGCTCACCACCGCGCCGGGCTCCGACGACGGCCGGGGCACCGCGCCCACCTCCTTCCGCGCCGCGACACACCGCACGGACGGCGCGTACTACCTCGATCTGGACTGGGTTCCGCCGCGCACGGACGGTGTGGTGACGGAGTATCAGATCGAGCTGGACGGGCGCCCGGCCACCTCTCTCGTCTGGGGCGGCACCGCACCGCGCGAGAAGGCGTCGTACAGCTTCTACCTGGGCCGGGACGCCGGGATCAGCCACCGGGTACGCATCCGGGCCAAGCTCCCCGACGGCACCTGGGGCGGCTTCTCGGCCGCCCGGACGGTGACCACCGGGCAGAGCGGGTCCTGGAAAGACCGTCCCGCTCACTCGTTCGGCCGTTCGGTCGTTCGACTGTCGCCCGAGCGGGTGGAACGCGCGTGTGATGGCCGTCCGCGGGGGATGGCCTGCCTCTGAGGCAGCACGGGCCACTCCCTATCTCCGACGGCACCTGGAACGGTCCGCCGACCGTGCCGCCGGAGGACAGTCCATGCGCACTCAGCCCTTCCTGCGCCCCGGCCCGGTCGCCGCGGCCGCCGCCCTCATGCTCGGGCCCGCCGCCGGACCGGCCGCCGCCGGGCCCGGGATCTCCGTGAGCACCAGGGGCTCCACGGTGTCGGTGACCACCAGCGCGTGCACCCGGGTCGACGGCGGCTGGGGCACGGCCACGTTGCTCGGCAGCGGCCAGACCCGCCTCGCCCAGGGGAGCCGGGCGGCGCTCGCGGGCACGACCGCCGACCAGTCGGCGGCCT
>NZ_MUBM01000302.1 GCF_002154505.1 Streptomyces carpinensis
CCGCTGCTCGGCTCGCCCGCCGACGACCTGCTGATCGGCGACAAGGTGTGGTTCCGGCACGCGAAGGCGGGCGAGCTGTGCGAGCGGTTCGACACGCTGCACCTGGTGGAGGGCGACCGCGTGACGGCGGCCGTGCCGACGTACCGGGGCGAGGGCCACACCTTCCTCTGAACGGCTTCGCCCGGCGGTTCAGTTGGACGGGCCGATGCTGCTGCCGACGCCGCCGCCCGTGGCGGCGTCGCCGACGGGCCGTATGCCCTTGGTGATCCGTTCGATGTCGGACAGGGGCGGCCCGTCCGGGCCCGCGTCGAAGACGAAGCGGACGACGACCGGCGCCTCGGTGCCCACGCTGGACGGGAAGACCAGCGACTCGACGTAACCGCCGGGGCCCAGTGCGGTCCTGACCCGCCAGCGCACGAAGTACCCGGCGCGGCCCGCCACCGCGATCTGGCCGGAGGCGACGGCCCGGTGCGAGGTGATGCCGCCGTAGAGGCGCTGTCCGGCCGCGTTCTCGTCGTACGCCTGGTCGGCCGCGTCCGCGATGTCGCGTTCCGCCAGGGCCTTGGGTGCGGTCAGGTCGGTCCCGCTCGCGGTGCGCGTGATGACCACTCCGTGCCGGCACACACCGGTGCGGGCGGGGCAGTCGTAGGTGCCCCGGGTGGTCATCACAGCGTCGTCGTCGGCGGCGTACTGCGGCTTCTCCCAACCGTCGGGCAACGGCAGCGTGATGCCGTCGAGCTGGTCCACGACGACGGACGGGTCGCCGGTGGCGGACGGGGAGGAGGACGGTGCGACGGTGGAGGGGGCGGCCGTCGTGGCGGAGGGGTACGAGGGCGCGGCCCGCACGCCGGAGCCGCTGCCGTCGTCGCGGCCCAGCACGACGGCCCCCGTGACGATCGCGGCGAACAGAACGGCCCCGGCGGTGGTCAGGGCCACCGCCTTGGCCCGGGTCGAGCCCCCGCCGGCGGGCGGCGGTGGCGGCGTCGGCGGCATGGGCTGGGGCGCCTCGGGGGCGCGCCGGTGGTCGGTCCAGGCCGTGCCGTCCCACCAGCGCTCCAGGTGCGGGGCCGACGGATCGCGGTACCAGCCGGGCGGGGGTGTCATGCTCACCCCGGAACTGTAGGAGGACCTGCCGCGGCACGACCACAGGGGTCTACAGCGGAGTGACGTACGCCCCCGCGATGCCCCCGTCGACCAGGAAGTCGGTGGCGTTGACGAAGGAGGAGTCGTCGCTGGCGAGGAAGGCGACGGCGGCGGCGATCTCCTCGGCCTCCGCGAACCGTCCGAGGGGGATGTGCACGAGCCGGCGCGCGGCCCGCTCCGGATCCTTGGCGAACAGCTCCTGCAGGAGCGGGGTGTTGACCGGTCCCGGGCACAGGGCGTTGACCCTGATGCCCTCCCTCGCGAACTGGACACCCAGTTCCCTGGACATGGCCAGCACGCCGCCCTTGGAGGCGGTGTAGGAGATCTGCGAGGTGGCCGCGCCCATCCGGGCCACGAAGGACGCGGTGTTGATGATGGAGCCCCGGCGCTGGCGCCGCATGTAGGGCAGGGCGGCCTTGCAGCACAGGTACACGGAGGTGAGGTTGACCTCCTGGACCCGCTTCCACGCCTCCAGTCCGGTCTCCAGGATCGAGTCGTCGTCGGGCGGCGAGATACCGGCGTTGTTGAAGGCGACGTCGACGCTCCCATAGGTGTCGTACGCCGCCTGGAACAGCGCCTCGACCTGGTCGGGGTCGGTGACGTCGACCTTGACGAAGAGCCCGCCGGCCTCCTCGGCGGCGGCCTTGCCGCGGGTCTCGTCGACGTCGCCGCAGACGACGCGCGCTCCCTCGGAGGCGAGCCGGCGCGCGGCGGCGAGGCCGATACCGCTGCCGGCTCCGGTGACGACGGCGGTGCGGCCGACCAGACGGCGGCAGACGACGGCCTGGGTGTCGGGACGCGGTGCGCTCACTGTGCGGGGCCCTCCGTGCTGATGAAGACGTTCTTGGTCTCGGTGAAGGCGTCCAGCGCGTCCGGCCCGAGCTCACGGCCGACGCCGGACTGCTTGAAGCCGCCGAACGGGGTCCAGTAGCGGACGCTGGAGTGCGAGTTGACGGACAGGTTGCCGGCCCGCACCGCCTGGGAGACGCGCAGGGCGCGGCCGACGTCGCGGGTCCAGATGGAGCCGGAGAGGCCGTACGGGGTGTCGTTGGCGAGGCGGATCGCGTCCTGTTCGTCGGTGAAGGGCAACAGCACGGCGACCGGGCCGAAGATCTCCTCGCGGGCCGCGTCCGAGTCGTGCCGCTCGCCGGTGAGGACGGTCGGCGGGAACCAGAAGCCCGGCCCGTCGGGCACGCTGCCGCGCAGCGCCGGGGCGTCCTCGGGGACGTAGGACCGTACGCGGTCGAGCTGCTGGCGGGAGATCAGCGGCCCCATCTGGGTCTTCTCGTCGGCCGGGTCGCCCACCACCACGGCGGCCAGCGCCTCGGCGAGCAGTTCACGGACCTCGTCGTGGACGGACTCCTGGACCAGGACGCGGGTGCGGGCGCAGCAGTCCTGACCGGAGTTGTCGAGGAAGGAGAACGGGTCGACGGCGGCCCGGAGGTCGGCGTCGGCGAAGACGACGTTGGGGCTCTTGCCGCCGAGTTCGAGGGTGACCGGCTTGGTGTGCCGGGCGCAGCGCTCCATGACCTCGCGGCCGGTGCGGGTGGAGCCGGTGAACACGATCTTCGCCACGTCGGGGTGGTCGACGAGGGCGCGTCCGGCGGTGTGGCCGAATCCGGGCAGCACCTGGAAGAGGTGCTCGGGCAGGCCCGCCTCCAGGGCCAGTTCGGCCAGCCGGAGCGCGGTGAGCGGGGTGGTCTCGGCGGGCTTGAGGACGACCGCGTTGCCGGCGGCGAGGGCCGGGAAGGAGCCCCAGCCGGCGATCGGCATCGGGAAGTTCCAGGGGGCGATGACTCCGACCACGCCGAGGGGTTCCTTGAAGGTGACGTCCCAGCCGCCGGGGACCGGGATCTGCCGGCCGAGCAGGCGTTCGGCCCCGCCGGCCGCGTACAGCAGCAGGTCGCGGGCGTTGCCGGCCTCCCAGCGGGCGTTGCCGAGGAGGTGCCCGGCCTCGCGGACCTCCAGCAGGGCCAGCTCCTCGATGTGGGCGTCGACGACGTCGGCGAAGCGGCGCAGCAGCCGGGCCCGGTCGGCGGGTGCGGCGCCGGACCAGGCGCGCTGGGCGGCGACGGCCCGTTCGACGGCGCGGCGGACGTCGTCCGCGCCGGCGGCGGGGACGGTGGCGACCACCACTTCGGTGGCCGGGTCGAGCACCTGGAGTTCGTGCGGGTCGGACAAGGAGGCCTCACATGCGTTCGAAGGAGCGGCGCAGCTCCCAGTCGGTGACGGCGGCGTCGAAGGCGTCCAGCTCGACCCGGGCCATGTTGCGGTAGTGCGCGACCACCTCGTCCCCGAAGGCGGCCTTGGCGACGGGGCTGTTCTCCCACAGCTCGGCGGCCTCGCGGAGGGTGGTGGGGACGTGCTCGAAGTCGGCGCTGTAGGCGTTGCCCCGGCAGGGCTCGGGCAGTTGCAGCTTCTGCTCCACCCCGTACAGCCCCGCCGCCACCAGTCCGGCCACCGCCAGGTGCGGGTTGACGTCACCGCCGGGCAGGCGGTTCTCGAAGCGCAGGGAGCGGCCGTGGCCGACGACCCGGAGGGCGCAGGTGCGGTTGTCGTGTCCCCAGGCGACGGCGGTCGGCGCGAACGAGCCCGGCTGGAACCGCTTGTAGGAGTTGATGTTGGGGGCGTAGAGGAGGGAGAAGTCCCGCAGCGCGGCGAGCTGTCCGGCGAGGAAGTGCCGCATGAGGTCGGACATGCCGTCACCGCCGCCCGCCGCCATGACGTTGGTGCCGTCGGCGTCGGCGAGGGAGAGGTGGATGTGGCAGGAGTTGCCCTCGCGCTCGTTGTACTTGGCCATGAAGGTGATCGAGACGCCCTCCTGGGCGGCGATCTCCTTGGCGCCGGTCTTGTAGAGGGCGTGCTGGTCGCAGGTGACGAGCGCCTCGTCGTAGCGGAAGGCGATCTCGTGCTGGCCTGGGTTGCACTCGCCCTTGGCGGACTCGACGGTGAGGCCGGCGCCGGCCATGTCGTTGCGCAGCCGCCGCAGCAGGGGCTCGATCCGGCCGGTGCCGAGGATCGAGTAGTCGACGTTGTACTGGTTGGCCGGGGTGAGCCCGCGGTAGCCGGCGTCCCAGGCCTGCTCGTAGGTGTCCTGGAAGACGATGAACTCCAGCTCGGTGCCGACCTGGGCGGTGAGGCCGTGCTCGGCGAGGCGGTCCAGCTGGCGGCGCAGGATCTGGCGGGGCGCGGCGACCACCGGTGAACCGTCGTTCCAGGCGAGGTCGGCGACGACCAGGGCGGTGCCCGGGTGCCAGGGGATGCGGCGCAGCGTGGAGAGGTCCGGATGCATGGCGAAGTCGCCGTAGCCGCGGTCCCAGGAGGACATGGTGTAACCGTCGACGGTGTTCATGTCGGTGTCGACGGCGAGGAGGTAGTTGCAGCCCTCGGTGCCGTGCTGGAGGACCTCGTCGAGGAAGAAACGGGCGGCGAACCGCTTGCCCTGCAACCGCCCCTGCATGTCCGGGAAGGCCAGGACCACCGTGTCGATCTCACCGCCCGCGACGAGGGCGTGCAGTTCCTCTACGGCGAGCGGGGGTGTGCGGTCTGCCACGGGCGAGCCTCCTTGGGGCTTCATCGACCGACGCCGGGAGCCATAAGGTATTGCCGAGAACCATTGCCTGGGAAGGGGGCGCGGCCGGATGACGCACAAGACGAGCCCCGAGGTGCCGGGCGACCGGCTCACGGCGGTGCTGCGGCCGGTGCGCGCGGGCAACGGCTTCGAGGAGGCCCTGGAGCAGGTCCTGCAGGTGGTGCGGCTCGGCCTGGTGCCGGCCGGCGGGCGGCTGCCCGCCGAGCGGGAGCTGGCGGAGCGGCTGGGGATCAGCCGGGTGACGCTGCGCGAGGTGCTGAAGGTGCTCCAGGACCAGGGGCTGATTGAGGCGCGGCGCGGGCGCTACGGCGGCACGTTCGTGCTGCCCCGCGCGGACGGGGGCGGCGGGGACGAGCTGCGGCGCCGGGTCGCCGGCGTCGACATCGAGGACGTGCTGCGCTTCCGCGAGGTGCTGGAGGTGGGCGCGGCGGGGCTGTGCGCGGCGGACGGGCTGACCGGCGAGCGGGCGGAGCGGCTGCGCGATGCGCTGGAGCTCACGTACGACGCACCGCTGGCGGACTACCGCCGGCTGGACACGATGCTGCACCTGACGCTCGCCGAACTGTGCGGCTCCCCGAGCCTCACCGCGCAGTACGCGGCGGTCCGGGCCACGGTGAACGACCTGCTGGACTGCATACCCCTGCTGGTGCGCAACCTGGAGCACTCCCAGCGGCAGCACATCGCGCTGGTGGAGGCGGTGCTGGAGGGGGACGCGGACGGGGCGCGGGAGATGATGCGCGAGCACTGCGCGGGCACGGCGGCGCTGCTGCGGGGCTTTCTCACATGAGGGGGCCGGGCGGGCGCCGGAGCGTGAGGAGGGCCGGCGTTCCCCAAAGGTATGGTCGTACACCATTGCGGGCAGGGAGGGCCGTATGACCGGACGACGACCGCTGATCGGCATCAGCACCTACCTGGAGACCGGGACGCGCTGGGGGGTGTGGGAGCTGGACGCGGCGCTGCTGCCGGCCGGCTATCCACGGCTGGTGCAGCGGGCGGGCGGGCTTGCCGCGATGCTGCCGCCGGACCTGCCGGAGCGGGCGGCGGCGACGGTGGCCCGGCTCGACGGGCTCGTGATCGCGGGCGGCCCCGACGTCGAACCGGAGCGCTACGGCGCCGAGCCGGACCCCCGCACGGGTCCGCCCGCACGGGCCCGGGACACCTGGGAACTCGCCCTGATCGAGGCCGCGCTGAGCGCTCGGGTCCCGCTGCTCGGCATCTGCCGGGGCATGCAGCTGCTGAACGTCGCCCTCGGCGGCACCCTGGTCCAGCACCTGGACGGGCACGCCGAGGTCGTCGGCGTCTTCGGCGGCCACCCGGTCACGCCGGTCCCCGGCACCCGCTACGCCGCGGCCGTCCCGGAGGAGACGAGCGTCCCGACCTACCACCACCAGGCCGTCGACCGCCTCGGCGAGGGGCTGATCGCCTCGGCCCACGCGTCGGACGGCACCGTCGAGGCCATCGAACTGCCCTCCGCCGCCCACTGGGTGCTCGGTGTCCAGTGGCATCCGGAGATGGGCGAGGACCCCCGGGTCATGCGTGACCTGGTCCGTGCGGCGTCCGGCTCGTGATCCTCTCGGGACCGGTTCATGGGGTGTGCCCCGTGCTCCGTGCACCTGTCCACCGTGCCCCGTACCTTGTTCAGCCGGTTCCCGAGCGGGTCAGGGACAGCAGGTCGCGGGCCGGGCCCGCCGGGCGGTGGCCGGTGGGCCAGACCGCGCGCAGGGCGCGCCTGAGGGCGACGCCCTCCACCGGTACGGTCACCAGGCGGCGCAGGGACAGTTCGTCGCCCACCGCCAGTTCGCTCAGTACCGCCGGTCCCGCCCCGCTCACCGCCGAGGCCTTCACCGCCGTCGTCGAGGACAGCTCGATCAGCGGGCGCGCCAGGCCGCCCAGCGCGGCGTCCAGGACCTGCCGGGTCCCGGAGCCCTCCTCCCGGAGGATCAGCGGGGTCGAGGCGAGTTCCGCCGCGTCCAGCGGGCGTCGGCGGCGGGCCCAGGGGTGGGTGGGGGCGGTCACCACGGTCAGCCGGTCATGGGCGATCACCACGGAGTCCAGGCCGGTCGGGACCGTCAGCCCCTCCACGAACCCGAGGTCGGCCTCGCCGTCCAGCAGCCGCTCGGCGACCATCGCCGAGTTCCCGGCGAGCAGCGAGACCGCCGTGTCCGGCCGGTGTGCCCGCAGCGCGATCAGCCAGCCGGGCAGCAGGTACTCCGCGATCGTCATGCTCGCCGCCACCCGCAACCGCGAGTCCCGCCGGTCCCGGAGGGCCTGCGTCCCCGCGTCGAAGGCCTCCGCCGCCTCCACGACCCGCCGCGCCCAGTCCGTCACCAGCGCGCCCGCGTCCGTCAGCCGTGAGCCGCGCGGCGAGCGGTCCACCAGNNCGGATCCGGCTGCTCGCCGCGGGCTGGGTGATGCCCAGCTCCCGCGCCGCACCGCCCAGGCTGCCCAGCCGCGCCACGGCCAGCAGCAGTTCCAGCGCGCCCAGATCCGGAACCCGGTGCGCCAGCGACGCCCCGGGCGGCCGCACCTCACCGCCGCCTCCGTTCACCTCCGCGCTCTCCTCCCACTCGCTCACACAGCGCATCCCATAAACCCAGCTTATGCCTCGATAGAGACAAAGTCCCTGGTGGGGGCCTCGGGCCTGCGACAACCTCAAGTCATGGTCACCGCAGTCCATTCCCCGCCCCTCCGGACGTCCCCTCCGGCCGGGCC
>NZ_MUBM01000303.1:0-1305 GCF_002154505.1 Streptomyces carpinensis
TCACCCAGGAGGAGGCCCGGCGCCTCGGCGCCCGGCTGCTTCCCCTGGACGCCCTCATGGCGGCAGCCGACGTCGTCTCCTTGCACCAGCCGCTCACCCCCGCCACCCGGCGACAGATCGGCGCCCGTCAGCTCGCCCTGATGCCCACCGGCGCCACCCTCGTCAACACCGCGCGCGGGGCGGTCGTCGACCAGGACGCCCTCGTCACGGAGTTGCGAACCGGCCGGATCTCGGCCGTCCTGGACGTCACGGACCCCGAACCGCTTCCGCGTGACAGCGTGTTGTGGGACCTGCCCAACGTGGTCCTCACCCCGCACATCGCCGGCTCGATGGGACGCGAGCTGCGACGCATGGGCGACAGCGTGGTTTCCGAGGTGACACGGTTCGCCGCGGGCGAGCCGTTCGCCCAGCCCGACGACCTCGCCGTGCCGGCACGGCCGCTGACCCCTACCGAATCGACACCGCGCTGCTCACCGCCAAGCACAAGGTGACTGCCTGAGACGGCCTGGAAGGACGACCATGAAGAACGACACGGCCCTGCCGGACGTCGGCGCCCTGTCCCGGTGGATGCGGACCTGGGTGACCCCCGAAGGGGCGATCAACGGCTTCCACAACCACAGCGTGTGGGGCACCAACCCCTTCACGTTCCTCGACTTCACCAGCGGCCACGCGGCCTTCTCCGCGCCCGCGGCAGGAGCCTGGGCCCAGGCCCTCGCCCGCAATCCTGACGAACGGGCCCTCGCGATGCTGCGCAACGTGCTGCGCCACCAGGCCACCCGCGTGCAGCCCGACGGCCAGTTCCGTCACATCGGCTTCCAGGTCGGGNNGGCGGCGGCCGCCCCGGCAGGACGGGCACCTGCAACCAGGAGTATGCCCGGGTCTGGGTGAAGCTGCTGTACTCCGAACTCAGCGACGACACCGAGTTCGTCAAGGAGATCCCCGAGGACCTCGACACCCTGATCGAGCTCTTCCACCACCGCGGGGTTCCCGACGACAGCAGCTCGGGCACCTTCCGCACGGTCGAGGACCGCGAGCGTGGCGGCATCCTGGAACCCGCGGAGTACTACGGCCTCATGATCGTCCCCCTGGTCCTCGGCGCCCGGCGTTACGGCCGCGCGGACTTCCTGGACGAGGCCCGGCGGCTGGCCCGGCACGTGGCCCGCTCCGCGTGGACCGACACCGAGGGCGCCACCCGCTACCACCGGTACTGGTACGTCAAGGACGGCCGGACCCACAAGACCGACACCCCGATGCTCATCGCCGGCATGGGCCTCACCCTGCACGGCATCGACGCCGTCCTCGCCG
>NZ_MUBM01000303.1:1366-1602 GCF_002154505.1 Streptomyces carpinensis
GGAGCGCACCTTCGCGGCCTGGGACCGGCAGTCCGTGCTGGTGAGCGATCGCGCCTACTGGGCCGAGCACGGCCCGCACTGGTGCATCCGCAGCCCGCTCACGGCGGGCGACCTGTTCATCTACGGACGCAAGGATCGGGCGGTGTTCGCCCGTGAGTTCTTCTCCTGGACCGATCGCGAACCGCTCCCCGAGGAGTTGCGCTACCCCGAGGTCCCGGAGTTCTTCGTCGCGAACG
>NZ_MUBM01000304.1 GCF_002154505.1 Streptomyces carpinensis
CTCGGTTTCGAGAAACCCTCTGAGCTCCATCCACTTCCAAAATCACGGGAACTCGTCATATCATGGACCGAACGAATGGTCGGTCGGGATTGGTGGTAGGGATGACTGTACGGCAGGCCGGGACCTCGTCGGCGGACGATGCGCCGCCCGAACTCCAGGAGCGTTTCGACGACACGATCGCGCGCGACCAGCGGATCGAGCCGCGGGACTGGATGCCGGACGGCTACCGCAAGACGCTGATCCGGCAGGTCGCCCAGCACGCGCACTCGGAGATCATCGGCATGCAGCCGGAGGGCGAGTGGATCACCCGCGCGCCGTCGCTGCGCCGCAAGGCGATCCTGTTCGCCAAGGTCCAGGACGAGGCCGGCCACGGGCTGTACCTGTACTCGGCGGCCGAGACCCTGGGCGCCGACCGCGCCGACCTCACCGAACGGCTTCTCGAGGGCCGTCAGAAGTACTCCTCGATCTTCAACTACCCGACCCTGAGCTTCGCCGACGTCGGTGTCATCGGCTGGTTCGTGGACGGCGCCGCCATCTGCAACCAGGTTCCGCTGTGCCGCAGCTCCTACGGGCCGTACGCCCGTGCGATGGTCCGCATCTGCAAGGAGGAGTCCTTCCACCAGCGGCAGGGCTACGAGCTGCTGATGACGATGATGCGGGGCACCGACGCCCAGCGGGAGATGGTCCAGGACGCGGTGAACCGCTGGTGGTGGCCCTCGCTGATGATGTTCGGCCCGCCCGACGACGCCTCGCCCAACTCGGCGCAGTCGATGGCCTGGAAGATCAAGCGTCACAGCAACGACGAGCTGCGTCAGCGGTTCGTGGACATGACCGTGCCGCAGGCCGAGAAGCTCGGCGTGACCCTGCCCGACTCCGAGCTGCGCTGGAACGAGGAGCGCGGCAGGCATGACTTCGGCACCCCTGACTGGGCCGAACTGAAGCGCGTGATCAGCGGCGACGGGCCGTGCAACGCCGAGCGGATGGAGCGGCGCCGGGCCGCGCACGAGGAGGGCGCCTGGGTGCGTGAGGCGGCAGCCGCGCACGCCGCCAAGCAGGCCGCCAGGACGAAGAAGGGAGCAGCGGCATGAGTGAGACGCAGGCGAAGAAGGACGGCTGGCCGCTGTACGAGGTGTTCGTACGGGGCAAGCGCGGACTCAACCACGTCCACGTCGGCTCCCTGCACGCCGCCGACGACCGCATGGCCCTCACCCACGCCCGTGACCTGTACACCCGGCGCAACGAGGGCGTGAGCATCTGGGTGGTGCGCTCCGACAACATCACCGCCTCCACCCGCGACGAGAAGGACCCCTTCTTCGACCCGAGCGCCGACAAGGTCTACCGGCACCCCACCTTCTACGACATCCCCGACGACGTCCCGCACATCTAGGAGCAGGTCATGAGCGACGACCACGTCTACCTGTCCCTGGCCGAGGGACACGACGACAGCGACGCCCGCTGGGCCTTCGGCACCGGCTTCGAGGACCCGCTGCACGGCGTCAGCACGGCCGTCCCCGAGGGCGTCGACCGGGCCGAGCTGGCCGCGACCTGCCTGGCACTCGGCGACGACGCCCTCGTCGGCGCCCAGCGGCTGGCCGAATGGACCACGCGCGCCCCGGAGCTCGAGGAGGAGGTCGCCCTCGCCAACATCGGGCTCGACCTCCTCGGCCAGGCCCGTCTGCTGTACGCCCGCTGCGGCCAGGTCGACGGCACCGAGCGCGGCGAGGACGCCTACGCCTACTTCCGCGACGCGGACGACTTCCGCAACGTACGCCTGGCCGAACTTCCCAACGGCGACTTCGCGTTCTCCATGGCACGGCTGCTGGTCCTCTCCAGCTGGCGCCTGGCCCACTTCGAGCGGCTCGCCACCTCCGCCGACCCGGTGCTCGCCGCCATCGCCGCCAAGGGTGTGAAGGAACTGACGTACCACCGGCAGTACGCGGCCGAGTGGGTCGTCCGGCTCGGCGACGGCACGCAGGAGTCCCACCGGCGCATGCAGGCCGGGCTCGACCAAGTCGTCCCGCACCTCGGCGAGTTGTTCGCGGCCCACGACGCAGGGACGGCGGTGCTCGCCGTACTCGGGCAGGTCGCCGAGGCCGCGGCCCTGTCCCTGCCGGACGTGCCGCCGTCGGCAGCCGGTGCCGGACGCGAAGGCGACCACACCGAGCACCTCGCCCCGCTGCTCGCGGAACTGCAGAGCGTGGCCCGAGCCCACCCGGAGGCGACATGGTGAGCGTCCTCACCGACGCCCGGCGGGCCCGGCACGTCGCCGAGCAGGTGCCCGACCCAGAACTGCCCATGCTCACCCTCGCCGACCTCGGCGTGCTGCGTGAGGTGCGGGTGACACCCGAGGGCACGGTCGTCGCCGAGCTCACGCCCACCTACTCCGGCTGCCCGGCCATGTCCGAGATGCGGGCGGAGGTGGCCGCGCGGCTCAAGGGCGCCGGCTACGACAGCGTGGAGGTGCGCACGGTCCTCGATCCGCCGTGGACCACCGACTGGATCACCCCCGAGGGCCGCCGCAAGCTCGCCGAGCACGGCATCGCGCCTCCGGGACCGGCACCGCGCCCGGCGCCGGGACCCGTGCCGCTGGTCCTGTCCGCCACCCGCCCAGCCGTGCCCTGCCCGCGCTGCGGCGCCACGGACACGGAGGAGACCTCCCGCTTCGGCGCCACCTCCTGCAAGGCGCTGTGGCGCTGCCGCGCCTGCCGCGAACCGTTCGAGTACGTCAAGGAGATCTGATGGAGGACCTGTTGGCCCCCGCCGACGCGGCCCCCGCCCCGGTACGGCGCACGCGCCGCCGCCCGGCCTTCCACACCTTGCGGGTGGCAGCGGTGGAACGGCTGTGCGAGGACGCGGTCGCGGTGAGCTTCGACATCCCCGACGAGCTGGCGCAGGAGTTCGCCTTCGAGCCCGGCCAGTCGCTCACCCTCCGCCGTGAGGTCGACGGACGCGACGAACGGCGCTCGTACTCGGTCTGCTCCCCGGCGGGCTTCCGGCCCCGGATCGGGGTCCGCGTGGTCCCCGGCGGCCTGTTCTCCGAGTGGCTGGTGAACGAGGTCGAGCCGGGTGACACCGTCGAGGTGATGGGTCCGGTGGGCGCCTTCACCCCCGACCTGGCCACGCCCGGACACCACGTGCTCATCGCGGCCGGCTCGGGCATCACGCCCATGGTCTCCATCGCCGAGTCGGTCCTCGCCGCCGACGAAGCCTCCCGGGTCACCCTCTTCTACGGCAACCGCCGTACCGGCTCGGTGATGTTCGCCGACGAACTGGCCGACCTGAAGGACCTCTACCCGGCACGGTTCCAGCTCGCGCACGTGCTGTCCCGCGAACCGCGCGAGGCCGAACTGCTGACCGGCCGCCTGGACGCCGACCGGCTGGCCGCGCTCATCGACGGCCTGGTCGACGTCTCCGACGCCGACCACTGGTGGCTGTGCGGCCCGCACGGCATGGTCCTCGACGCCCAACGGGTGCTTGCCGGGCTGGGCGTGCCGGACGACCGGGTCCACCAGGAACTCTTCTTCGCCGGAGAGGAGCCCGTCGCCACCGTCCGCCACGAGGAGCCCAGCGCGGACGGCCCGGTCAGCCAGGTCACCGTCGTCCTGGACGGCCGCTCCACCACCTCCGCGCTCTCCCGCGAGGCCACCATCCTCGACTCCGCCTCCAGGGTCCGCCCCGACCTGCCCTTCGCCTGCAAGGGCGGCGTCTGCGGCACCTGCCGCGCCCACATCACCGAGGGCAAGGCGGACATGCGCCGCAACTACGCGCTGGAACCCGCCGAAGTGGACGCTGGATACGTACTGACCTGCCAGAGCTACCCCGTCTCCGACACCCTGACCGTCGACTTCGACAGCTGAGGGGTACCGCACCTCGACACCCCGCCTCGCGGTCGCCGCGGGCGTCGGCACTCTGCCTCTCGGACTGATTCCGGGCGCCGGCGCTCGCGACCTACCCGCGGGTCCCGCTGCTGGGTCCTAAGCTCGGGACACGCTGATTGAACACCGTCGGAAGCGGCCTGTGGTTCCTGCGTCGGCCTACGTGGCTCCGTCCGCCGTGCTGTGCGGCGGGGTGGTGCTGGGCGAGCGGGCACGTGCGCTGCACGGTGCCGTCCTCCAAGTGGACGTGAAGGTTGTAGGCGACATGACGACCCGTGCGTGTGCCAGGATTCGGATTCCAGCGCGGTGATACATACAAATGGGTACATTGATCGCGTGGACAGGGAACTTGCGCTGGAGAAGCGGCAGTTCGGGCACCGTGCCCGGCTGGCGCTGTCTCCTGTGCAGGTCCGGCTCATGGACGACCAGGCGCACGCTGCCCGCACCATGTGGAACCTCCTGCATGACTCGTGGACGATGCTCCCCAAGGAGTGCCGGAACCTGGTGGCTGCGGACGCGGCGATACGCCGGGCCCGCAAGGACATCGACTGGCTCGCCGTCCTTCCCGCCCAGGCCGCGCAGGCAGTCCTCAAGACGTATTTCCAGGCATGGAAGAACTGCTGGGAAGGGCGGGCGGAGGAACCGAACTTCAAGGCCCGCAGCGACCCCGGCCCGGACACCGCGAGGTACAGAAAGAACCCGGCGGCTTGCACCAGCTGTCCCGCGATCACCACCGGCCGAGGGCCGACGCGGTCCACGATGTCTCCCACGAGCAGGGGCAGCGGGAGCGCGCAGGCGGTGGCGGTGGTCAGCAGCAGGCCGACGCCGGCCTCCGACAGGTGGGTGACGGTGAGGAAGTAGACCATGGAAAGCGGGAGATAGAGCCCGGTGCCGATGGCGTCGATGGCCAGCGCCACCGGTATCGCCCAGGCGGCGCTGTCGCGGGCTGCGGCCACCCCACGGCTTGTCGGGCGGCCGTCCGCGGGCTTCCTGCTGTCGGACGCCTCGTCGGCACGGGGCCCTCCATTCCTGCGTGGTTCATTCGGAGCTGCCGGGTACGGCTGCCGGCCGGCACCGGGCTGCCGCCCGATCCGCGGGGGCCTGAACAGGCCAGGGCCGTGAAATCCGTGAGCCCCACTTTGTAACCGCAGGCGCACACCGACGTCCACGGAATTTGGGCGGGCCCTGCAGGCCGGTCACCTCAAAGGCTGTCTAACACCAAATGAGGTGACATGTCAGGACGATGTGAGAGCGTCCCGCGACGGAGGGCATTCGATTACGGCCTTCAGGGAGCCGGCGCGCGGAGTCTCGGTCACGAGAACGGCATCCTTTTGAAGGGTTGTGCCGGTCATCTTCATTACTCGCTCACGAATTGCGCAAATGCTGGTGGCCGAGCCTTGCGACGGCACCGCGAAACCGTTTCCGCCAGTCAGTCTGGAAAAGTGCCCTGTCACGCCAACATTTAGGTAAGTGCCTGAACAGGAAGCCATATGTGGGGCACCGCGGACGGTGGTGTAACACCGCAGTGCATGCAAAACGCAGAAGCAGGAAGAAGCAGGGCGACGACCCGGGATGGATTTCGGTGCCCTGGCACGACTGCGCCGACGCGGCGCTACGTCAGATCGGATTTCATGTGAGCAACATCGACCCGATGCCCGGATACCGGGCACACAACGAGCCCTCAGGCACGAACCACGCCGTGCGGCGCAACGCCCTTGTCGGGGGCCGACCATGACGCGCACATTCACCGACAGCGGTCACCTGCCCATCTACGAGGACCTCGTACGCGAACGCGGCGACGTCGTCGCCGAGGCTCAGCTCGCGGCGGAACACATCCAGCACCAGGCAGCGGAGCTGCTGACCGGACGGGATGTGCCCGGGCGAGCCCATCGCTGGGACGGCGGCACCGGTGCCGCTGCGGCCGGTCAGCCGGAGTGGCGCGGGGCGCCGCCGCCGTAGGTGGACTCGGCTCTTGCCCCGGGGTCCCCGCCAGTGTCCGATGAGCCAACCGGCCGCAAGGGGCTGAGCGGCGGGTCATCGATGATGGATGCCGGTGACCGACAGCGTCCAGGCGGCCCCGGGCCGCCGCGGAGGGACCGCGATGCGACATGCCACAGGAGAACAAACGCCCGGCACCAGCGGCTACGACGCCGAACTACGGCGGCACAACGACGTACTGCGGCAGGCGGTTGGGGTTCAGCTCCATGACCACGTCCTCGACATCGGCTGCGGGGCCGGGCAGACGACCCGACAGGCCGCGCGTACGGCGCGGGCGGGCAGTGCGCTCGGGATCGACGTCTCGGCGCCCGCGATCGAGCGGGCCCGCGAGCCGGCCCGGACGGAAGGGTTGCGCAACGTCACCTTCGAGCATGCCGACGCGCAGGTCCACCGCTTTCCGCAGGAGCGTTTCGACCTGGCGATCAGCAGGTTCGGCACGATGTTCTTCGACGACCCCGTCGCTGCGTTCGCCAACATCGGGCGGGCGCTGCGCCCGGCCGGGCGCCTGGTGATGATGGTTTGGCAGGCCCACGAGCGCAACGAGTGGGACGTCGCCATCCGCCAATCCCTCCAAGCGGTCGTAGGGCCGGTAGCCGCCGCGTGCGACGGACCCGATCCGTTCTCGCTCGCCGACCCGCCGACCGTGAAGGGGATCCTGCACGCCGCAGGGTTCGCCGGCGTCGCCTTCACCGACGTCCACGAATCGGTCCACTACGGTCCGGACGTGGCCGCCGCCCTCGACCGGATCCGCGGCTTCACGTGCACCAGCGAAGTCCTGAAGCGGCTGGAACCCGCCGACGCGGCGCGCGCCGTCGAGCGGCTGCGCGTGGCGCTCGCCGCGCACCTGAGCGACGACGGTGTCCGGTTCGACTCCCGCGCCTGGATCGTCACCGCTCATCGCCACCGAGAGGGAACACAACCGCACCCACGCAGTTGATCGGATCTCGGACGCCACGACACCGTCGGCCGTCGACGACGTCGATGCCGGGCGTCGTAGCGGCTCGGCTCAGAATCGACTGTACGTGTCGATGTCCTCGGCGAACTCCTCGATCGCCTGTGCGGTGAGCGTCGGGCGGGTGTCGGCGATGGCGGTCATGTAGTCCTCGGTGGTTGCCGGCCGGTCCTGGCGATGTGCGATCTCTCGTTCGAACGCTGCCTGTGCGGCCTTGCGGGCAGCGAATTCGATGTCGGCCGGAGTGAACAGCTCGCTGGCTCCGACCAGTTGGTCGAGGTCCACCGAGTGGGCGGAAGACCTGAGATAGCGCGCCCAGATCGCCGCTCGAGCGGTCGGGTCGGGCGGCCCGATGGGGATGACGTAGTCGAACCGGCCCGGTCGCAGGAATGCGGCGTCCAGAGAGCGCACCGAGTTGGTGGCGCAGGCCAGCAGCCGCGCGTCGGACTCGCGGAAGACGGGGATGAGTTTGAGCAGTTCGTTGGTCACTCCGTGCCCGGGATCGACCGCCTTTCCGGAGCGCACCCCGGCGATCTCCTCGACCTCGTCGATGAAGAGCAGCACCGAGTCCAGTTCGGCCAGGTCCGCGAAGGTCTCCCGCAGCGCCGCGGCCAGGCCCTCGCTCGTGTCGGCCGCGAGACGGGAGGGGAAGAGCTCCACGAACGGCCAGCCGAGGCGTGAGGCCACCGCCTTGGCGAAACTGGTCTTTCCGGTGCCGGGCGGGCCGAACAGGATGATCGCCTTGGGCGGGGCGACGCCGTAGCGGTCGGCCAGCGCCGGTTCGGTCAGCGGGAGCACGACACGGCGCTCGACGACCTGCTTCTCTCGCTCCATGCCGGCCATGGCGTCCCAGAGCCCAGGCGGCAGCATGCGCCCGCCCAGCGCCGCGAGGATGTCGGCGTTGGCGGTTCCGGGCGGTTCGAGTTTCTCGTAGTAGATCAGGTCGTCGCGGGAGTGGTAACCGGAGTTCTCCAGAGCCTTCGTCCCGGCGGCACCGGCGGGCAGCAGCGCGCTGATGTGGCGCACGCCCAGTGCCCGCAGGCGCCGTTCCAGCTCGGCGAGGAGAGCACTGCCGATACCGCGCTCGCGCCATCGGGAGGCGAGTGCCACCAGGAGGATCCACCCTCGTTTGCCGCAGGACTGCGCCACGGCCATGCCCACCAGTTCGTCGCCGACCACCGCCACGACCGCTGTCTGGCCCGCCTTGGCCGCGGCCATCACCTCGGAGACCGGAAACACCCGGTCCTCGTCGGCACGACGGCTCTGATCCCAGATCTGGATGGCCTGGTCAAGATCGTCATCGCGATAGTCGCGCAGATGCCAAGCGGGCATCGCCACCACCTCACCGCACACGGGAGTCCCATTGTCCCCGCTCGCGGCACTCGGTGACGAGTCCGGGCCGGTCCCTCACGGATCGACCGCGACCACCCGCCGGCAGCCCCGTGAAGCTCCGCCCTCCCTCGCCCCGGCGTGCCATCGCCCGGCGGGCACGGCATCTCACATTCCGCCCGTGCCGCCACCGGTGAGGCCCGGAGCCAGCGCCGGGACCCAGAACACGGCGACGGCCAGTCCGATCGAGGCGATTCCCACGGCGCGCGCCACCACGCGGCCGGCCGGAGCGAGCTTCTCGGCGGTGATCACCGCTGCCAGGACCACCATGGCCCACAGGTTCATCACCCCGAACGCGGCCAGCAGAGTCATGAGCGACCAGCAGCAGCCCAGGCAGAAGGCCCCGTGGTGGGCTCCGGCGCGCAGATCGCGCGAGCGCCGCGGGTACGAGGCGTAGCGCAGCATCACACCGATCGGCGAGCGGCACTTCGCCAGGCAGCGGTCCTTGAGGGGGGTGAGCTGGTAGACGCCGCTGACCGCGAAAACGACCGCCGCCACTGCGGTCCCCGCCGTGGCGGGCAGGGCAGCCGCCCGGCCCAGGCCGGCGGACAGCGCGTACGCCGGCAGGCCGGCCGCAGCCCAGACGAGCAGGTAGGCAACCGTGAAAACGACCATGCGCGGCGCCCGGTGCACGACGATGGTGCGTGCGTAGAGCGCGGCGACGGACGTCGTGGCGGGCAGCATCATCGCGGCCATCATCAGCGTCCACACGGCCAGGAAAGCGGGCAGGCCCAAGCCCATGGTGCCGGGCATCGCCGGCATGCCGCCCCAGCGCGTCACCACCCAGACCCAGGCGGCGGCCGCCGCGACCAGCAACAGTCCCGCGGGGGCCGCCGTGCGGCCGACGGCGACCGGCCCACCGGTCACGCGGACCACGTGAAGGGTGCCGAGTGTCCGTTGCCGCCGGTGAAGTCCCAGGACCGGCCGTACACCCCGTCGCCCGTCGCCCGGGTGGACCGGGCGATCGTC
The DNA here is from genome assembly GCF_002154505.1 of Streptomyces carpinensis. Lineage (GTDB taxonomy): Bacteria > Actinomycetota > Actinomycetes > Streptomycetales > Streptomycetaceae > Streptomyces > Streptomyces carpinensis. Next base: position 9,184 of record NZ_MUBM01000304.1, read on the forward strand.
AGCGTGCTGCTCACCGGGTGGAACACGCCGGTCAGACCCATCACCGGACCGTCCTCGCCGAACTGCGGAGCGACCCGGTCCTCGATCTCGATGTCGATGGCGTCGCCCACCCGCGCGGCGTGGCGGCGGCCGTCGTCGCAATAGTCGATGGGGACGCGCTCCACGCCGAGGACCTCGCCGATGAGCGGAGTGAGCGCGGCCATCGGCCCGCCGGCCTGGCCGGAGAAGACCTTGCCCAGCGCCTCCGCCTGGCCGTCGTCGGCCGAAGCATCGACGTACAAAGCCACCTGCCAGCCGCCCTCGGCCATCACCCGGGGCCCGTCGACGAAGACGGCGACGCTGCGGTCAGAGACGTCCACGCCGTCCACGTCCCCGCTGTCCACATGGAAGGCGAAGGTCACCTGGCAACGCTCGTGATCGGCCGGTGCGGTGAGGCCCGAGGTGGTGCACGGGCAGACCACGTCGCAGTTGCAGCTCTCCAGGTAGGTGCCACTCAGATTCCAGGGCATCGCTCTTCCAGCCTGTGTCGCGTCCCCCCTCGGCGAAGAGAGTGCATCGGGAGGATCCGTCCCGCCCTGGTGCCCCTCTTCCTCAGGCTATTCGCGACGACCCCGTCGTGCAGATCCTGCTGCCGGCGCAGCCCCCACCGTGGCATCGGGAACCCGCCCATGCGGTGACGACGCTTCGGGACGTCCTCAGCGGCTCAGCTCCCCGAGGGCGGCGCAAAGAATTCCAGCTGAATGTTGTCCGGGTCGCGCAACGCGAGTCCGGAACCGCAGTGGGCGTCGACGATCTCTCCGTGCGCGATGCCCAGGTCGCTCAGGCGCTTTTGCCAGTTCTCCAGTTCGCCCCGGTCGGTGCAGACGAAGGCGACATGGTCGAGGCCGACCCGGCGCTCGTCGAATCGACCCCGATCCTGATCAGTGCTCGCGGTGTCGCCGGGAAACTCGTGAAGACCGAGCAGGGTGCCGTCCCGGAGGGCGAAGACGATGTGGTGAAACGGGCCGGTGTCCTCGTCCAGGACCGGTTCGGCGCCGATCAGCCGCTGGTACCAAGCCGCGCTCGTACGCAGGTCGGACACGGTCAGTGCAACATGGGCCAGCCCAGGAAACGCCATCGTCACTGCTCCTTCGAAAGTCACCTGCTTGTTCGCGGGGAAGCCACTGGCTCGTTCGCGACCGGGCGGCTGGGAGCCGACCACTCCGATCAGATGGGAGCCCTTGCGGGGACCGTCCGTTCGCCGGGTCGGACCGTCCGGTTCGCACCACGGTCGGCGGATCGACTCCCGGGCCGACACGACCGGTGCAAGACCGGCCCCAGCCGGGTTGTCCCCAGGAGGCACGGTCACTCTCACCGTCCCAGACCGGCACCATCGCGTCCAACGCAGAGGAGACGTGCCGGGGCCGGGTGGGAGTGGGGTCGCCGGCGCACCCGATCCGGTCGGGGAAGGACGAGGGTCAGCGACTGATGCGGTCCCCAGGCGCGGGGGCCGTACCGGTCACAGGTCGAGCGGGAGAGCGGTGAAACGGGAGCGGGAGCTGACGCCCAGCTCGGAGTAGCAGTTCCTCAGGTGGAAGTCGACGGTGCGTGAACTGACGAACAGCTGAGCGGCCACGTCCCGGTTCGACAGGCCCTGTCGCACCAGGGCGGCGACCTGGCGTTCCTGCGGGGTCAGGTCGGCAGCGGTGGTGACGTCCCGGCGGCGTGCCGGAGGCGCGCAGTTCTTGTGCGGCCCGCTGGGCCCACGAGGTGGCGCCGAGGTCCTCGAACAGCGCCACCGCGGTGCGCAGGTGCTCGCGGGCGTCGACCCGGCGGCGGGCGCGGCGCAGATGCTCGCCGAAGGCCAGGTGGGTGTGGGCACGGTTGGGCAGCCCGGCGAATCGGCGTGCGCCGCGAGTGCCCGCTGGAAGTGGGTCTCGGTCTCGCCGTCGCCTGCGAGCAGGGCGCGGCCGTGCTCGACGATCGCGGTCGCGGCCCGCGGACCGGTGCCCGCTGTGAACTGCTCCAGTTCGGCCAGCCAGGTGCGGGCGATGTCCGGGCGGTTGCCGCGGATGGCCGCGTCGAACAGGTCGAGTGCGGCCAGGCGGCGCCAGGCCGGCCCCTCGATCCGCTCGAGGTGGTGCAGCCCGGTCGACGGCTGCGCGGCCGCACGCAGCCCGCGGGTCCAGTGCGTCAGGTCGGCGACGATGCCGTCGGTGATGCCGACCCTGTGCTTGTCCCGGGTCGCGGTTACCTCGTCCAGGTGGCGCTCCGTGGCGTCGTCACCACGCAGCGCCGCGATCAGGGCGAGTTGCGCGGTGGGCAGCGCGGACAGCCCCGGGTGGCCGGTGCCGACGGTCAGCGGCAGCGCCTCGCCGGCCGAAGCCGTGACGCACGACGGCCACCCCCTGAGCGCCAAGAAGTTCGCTCTGCACTTCGCCGAGATGGTCGCGGCGATGGCCGTCGGCATGGTGGTCCTGCATCCGGTATGGATGTTCGCCCTCGATGCCCTCGGCGCGGCGGCACTGATGCACAACCCGTACACCGGCGCGCTGATCATGGCGACGAACATGACGATGGCCATGTCCGCCTGGATGAGGTTCCGCGGCCACCGGTGGCGGCCCATCGCCGAGATGGGTGCCGCCATGTACGTGCCCTTCCTGGCGTTGTTCGTGCCGCTGGCGCTCAAGCTCATCGGCACCGGCGCCCTGATGCTGTGGGGCCACGTGCTCATGCTCCCGGCGATGGCCGTGGCCATGCTGCTGCGCCCGCACGAATACGCCCGCTGCTGAGTCATCGACCGCGCCCGGCGTCGTCGGTGACTCCTGCGGCGTCGCGTGAACCCGACTGCCATGGCGGGGGCCTGCCCGTTCCCGCCGCCCTGTAGACCGCTCCACTCCACGAGAGGGCACTCGGCGACGCCGCGGGCCCGGCTGGACCGACGGCGCTTCTCAGTGTCTTCTCAGCGAGCGCCGCCGAGGCTGGAGGAGTCCCGGAAACGACCGGGTCCTTTTCGCACCGAGGAAGCGAGTCCTTCTCGCATCGAAGAGGAGGAGCCCATGGGTACCCGCACCGCAGCCCCACCCGTCTCTCCTCGCCGGGGCAGCACGGCCCCGGGGACCGCGGGCACGGGCGACAGGCTGAACCGTTTCTTCGACGACGCCTGCGACCGCACTCCGGCGGCCCCGGCCCTTGAATGCGGAGCGCGGCTTGTGACCTACGCCGATCTCGACGCGCAGGCCAACCGAGTGGCCCGGCATCTGCACCGCGTCGGCATCGGTCCCGGCAGCCGTGCGGCCCTGCTGCTGCCCCGGTCCGTGGACATGTACGCGTGTCTGCTGGGCGTGTGCAAGGCGGGCGCGGCGTTCGTGCCGATCGACCCTGCGGCGCCGCCCGACCGCGTCGCCTTCATCCTGGACGACGCGGGCGCCGCCGTGGTGCTGACCACATCCGCACTCGCGTCCGACGCCGCCTGGGCGGATCGGTGCCCCACCTGCCGGGTGATCGAGATCGACGCGTGTGCCGGAGCTCTCGCCGACCTGCCGCCCGAGCGGCCTGCCGCCGTGGCCGGGGAAGCGGAGGATCCGCTGGCGTACGTGATGTACACCTCGGGGTCCAGCGGCAGGCCGAAGGGCGTGGAGATCGCCCAGTCGAGCATCTGCAACTTTCTGCGCGTCGTGTCACCGATCTACGACATACGGCCGCACGATCGCGTGTACCAGGGCATGACCCTCTCGTTCGACTTCTCCATCGAGGAGATCTGGCCCACCTGGGCGGCCGGTGCCACGCTCGTCGCCGGACCTGGCGGCCCCGGACAGTTCGGCGACGATCTCACCGACTTCCTGCGGGAGCATCAGGTCACAGCTCTGTACTGCGTCCCGACGCTGCTGGCGACGATCTCCCGCGACCTCCCGCGGCTCCGCAAGGTCTTCGTCGGAGGCGAGGCCTGCCCTGCCTCGCTCGTCGAGCGGTGGAGCAGGCCGGGACGGCGCATCCTCAACACCTACGGGCCGACCGAGGCAACCGTGACCGCCACCTGGCAGGAACTCCGGCCGGGGCGTCCGGTGACCATCGGCCGCCCGCTGCCGACCTGCTCGGCCCTTCTCCTGGACGAGCGGCTGCGGCCCGTGCCGCAGGGCGCGGTCGGTGAGATCTGCCTGGGCGGTCCGGGCCTCGCACGCGGCTACGCGGGACGGCCCGACCTGACCGCCGACCGCTTCGTCCGGCACCCCTCGGCGCCCGGCTCGGGCCGCCTGTATCGCACCGGGGACCTCGGCAGGATGACCGACGACGGGGAGATCGAATACCTCGGCCGGGCCGACGCCGAGGTGAAGATCCGCGGCTACCGGGTGTCCCTGGACGAGATCGACAACGTGCTGCTGGAGGACCCCGGCGTGGCTCAGGCGGCCACCACCCTGGTGCCGCCGCGGGACGGGTCCGACGGTGACCGTGTTCTGGCCGCCTATGTCGTGCCCACTGTGGGCGGCGCGGTCCCAGACGACGATCTCGCCGCCCGGCTGCACCGGCGTCTGCGCCAGTCGCTGCCCGCGTACATGGTGCCCGCGACGCTGGATCTCCTGGACCGGCTGCCTGTCATGCCCAGCGGTAAGACGGACCGTACGAGACTGCCCGCACCCAGCGGCCGCCGGCTCGCCCCCACCGGCCAGGTGACGCCGGTCCGCGACCGGCTGGAGGCCAGGGTGCGCGACGCCTGGGCACAGGCGCTCGGAATGGACCCAGGCGAACTCTCCGCGGACGCCGACTTCTTCACCGACCTCGGCGGTCACTCGCTGCTCGCCGCCCGCGCGGTGTCGCTGCTGCGCGAGCCGGGCGGCGGGCCCGGTCCCACTCTGCGCGACCTGTACGAGAACCCGACCGTGAGCAGCTTCGCGGCACGGGTGCGCTCCACGGCCGACACCTCGTGCGCGCCGCAGCGCCCCCGTCCCGCCCCCCTGCGGCACGGCCGCGCCCGCATCGCGCGGGCCGGTCTCGTCCAGGCGACGGCCTTCTACGCGTTGCTCCTCCTGCTCACCGGTCCGGTGGCCGGATCCGTCGTGCTGCGCCACGGACAGGTCTCGGGCAGCGGGGCCACGGGGCCGGCCGTCTCGGTGCTGGCCGGCTACTTCGCCGTGCGCTGGCTGGTCCCCGTCCTTCTCGCGCGGCCGCTCACCGCGGGCATCCGGCCCGGCCGGTATCCGCTCTGGGGGGCCACCTACCTGCGTCTGTGGCTGTCGGACGTCCTGCTGCTGGGGATCAGCCCACTGCGGATGCTCAGCGGATCCCCGCTCATGGGCCCGTACCTACGGCTCCTCGGCGCCCGCGTCGGTCCCCGCACCACCATCGCCACCGGCCTCGTCGGCCTGCCCACGCTGCTGCGCGTCGACCGGGACGCCACGATCGGCTACGGCGCCACGCTGCGCCCCTGGCAGGTCGCCGACGGCTGGGTCACCGTCGCCCCGATCACCGTCGGCGAGAGGGCGTACGTCGGTGCCAACGCGGTCCTCGAACCAGGCGCCCGCCTGGGGGCCGGGGCCGCGCTCGGCGAGCAGTCCGTGGCGGGCCCGGACGAGGCCGTACCGGCCGGGGCGCGCCGCGCCGGATCGCCCGCACGCCCGGTCGAGGCACTGGCGCCGCTCGTCGAGACGATGCTGCGGGACCGGACCGAGGCGGATCGCTGGCGGACCCGGCAACTGGCCGTCGTCGTGCTCGGACTGGTCCTGCTGGAGTCCCTCGTGGTCGCCACGGCCCTGCCCGGTGCCGCCCTGCTCTGGTGGGCCTGGTCGCACGGTGGCACGCCCGCCGGACTCGCCGCGGCCGCGCTGTCCGGCCCGGTCTTCGTGGCCACGGTGTGCGTGGCCGTCGCCGCGGGGAAGCGGGCGGTCCTGCCGAGGACACCCCCCGGAATCCATCCGGCGCACTCTGCGCTGGGCGTGCGCAAGTGGATCGCCGACAAGCTGCTGGAGCAGAGCCTGACCCTCACCAACTCGCTGTACGCCACGCTCTACACCGTCCCGTGGCTGCGGCTGCTCGGCGCCCGCGTCGGCCGGCGTGCCGAGATCTCCACCGCGGGGCACATCGATCCCGACCTGCTCACCCTCGGCGAGGGCAGCTTCGTCGCCGACATGGCCGGCGTCGGCGCCGCCGCCTTCGCGGCCGGGCGCGTGGCCTTCGCGCCCACCGACGTCGGCGAACGAGCCTTCGTGGGCAACGCCGCGCTCGTTCCGGCCGGGACGCGGCTCGGCCCGGGCTCGCTCGTCGGCGTGGGCACGGTGCCGCCCCCGGAGCACGTGCCCGCCGGCAGCACCTGGCTGGGCTCACCGGCCCTGCGGCTGCCGGTGCGCCAGGACAGCGGGTCCTATCCGGAGGAGAAGACGTTCCGGCCCACCCGCAGGGCCGTGCTCGGCCGCCTGGCCATCGAGTTCTTCCGCGCCACCCTGCCCATGTCGGTGCTCGCGACCGCAGCCTTCCTGTACCTGCTCGCCCTGTCGGGCACCGCACGCCGCACCGGCCCGCTGGTGCCGCTGCTCGTGTCGCCACTGTTCGCCGCCTGCGCGGTGCTGGCGGTCATCGGGTGCTGCGTGCTGGCCAAGTGGGTCGTCGCCGGACGTTACCGGCCCCGAGTCGAGCCCCTGTGGAGCCTGTTCGTGCGCCGCACGGAGTTCGTCACCGGCCTCTTCGAGGCGGCGGCGGTACCCGCGGGCGTGGGCGCCCTGGTAGGGACGCCCTTCCTGCCGCCGGTGCTGCGCCGGCTCGGTGCCCGCATCGGGCGGCGCACCTGGATCGGCACCACGTACCTCACCGAGTTCGACCTCGTCGAGGTGGGCGACGACGCCTCGATCGGCATGCACGTCTCCCTGCAGACCCACCTGTTCGAGGACCGCGTGATGAAGATGTCCACGGTGACCGTCGGCCCCGCCGCGAGCGTCGGGACGCGGACCGTCGTGCTCTACGACACGCAGGTGGGCGCCGGTGTCCGGCTCGGGGCGCTGTCCCTGGTGATGAAGGGCGAGCGTCTGACGCCGGGAACGAGCTGGCACGGGCTCCCCGCCGAGGGAGACGGCAGAGCGGCACCAGCGGCCGGCAGGGCCGACCACATACCCGTGGGGAGGCAGCCATGACACACCCGAGGCATTCCGAGACCACCGCCGGGCGCCGTCCCCTGGCCCTCGTCTACCGCGGCCCGGCCTCCTCGCCCGGCTGTCCCGAGGCGGTCGCCGGACTGCTCTCCTCCGGACCGTGGAACCTGGACGTCCGCTTCACCGGTCCCAACGAGGCCCTTCCGCTGTCGGCCGAGACTCTTTCCCGGGCCCTGCTGTACGCCCAGCCCGGAGGCGGCACGCTCGCCTCCGCCTACCGCAGACTGCGGCGCCGTCGCCGGGAGATCCGCGACTTCGTCCGCGACGGAGGACGCTATCTGGGGTTCTGCCTCGGCGGCTACCTCGCCGGCGCGACACCGGGCTTCGGGCTGCTCCCCGGTGACACCGACCAGTACATCTCCTCCCCAGGGGCCACCGTCCACGACGAGAGCGACACACTGCTCACGGTGACCTGGAAGGGCCGGCCCCGCACGGTGTTCTTCCAGGACGGCCCGCTCTTCGTCCTCGACGAGCGCGCCGACGCCACGGTCCTCGCCACCTACGACAACGGAGCCGCCGCCGCCCTCGTGACCCGCTTCGAGCGCGGGCGGGTGGCCGTCACCGGCCCCCACCCGGAGGCCACGACCGACTGGTACACCGATCACGGACTGCCGGTGCACCACACCTTGGACCTGGCCATGGACCTGGTCGAGGCGGTGATGGAGGAATGACCCCACCGCCCGTTCTGCGGCTCGTGCGCACGGAGACGCAGGCGGATCCGTCGACTCTGGACGCCCGGGAACGGCGGCGCGCGTTCGCCTTCGCCCGTGCGGCGTACCGCGACCGGTACGTCACCGCGCACACGGAACTGCGCCGCCTCCTCGCCGTCCGGCTCGGCATCGCACCCCGGCAGGTCACCCTCGCCCGGGAACCGTGCCCGGTGTGCGGCGCACCCCACGGGCGGCCGGCGGTGGCGGCCGGCGCACCCCACTTCTCCCTCGCCTACAGCGCCGACCTCTGCCTGATCGCGCTCGCCGCCACGCCCGTCGGCGTCGACATGGAGGCAGTCCCGCCGCCCGATGTCGCGGCCCAACTCGCCTGCGGCCTCCACCCACGGGAGCGGACCGAACTCGCGGCGCTGCCCGAGGAGGAACGACCCCTGGCCTTCACCCGGATATGGGTGCGCAAGGAGGCCTACCTCAAGGGCCTCGGCACCGGTCTGGCCAAGGGACTGTCCACCGACTACCTCGGCGCGGGCGCCGCGGCGGCCGAGGGACCGCCCGGTTGGACGATCGCGGACATCGCCATGGACAGCAGCCTCAGTGCGGCCATCGCACTCCGCCACGGCTGACGGCGCACACGCAGGGACCGCACCTCGTGAAGTACGGCCCCTGCCCGTGTGCCGTCAGCCGAACGGCCGCTCGCCGACACGCGAGGTGCGCACCTGGCGCTCCCGCTCGTCGAGGTCGGTTCCCTGGTCGGTCTCCCGCCGTTCCTCGGGCCGCCTGTCGGTCCGCGGAGCGTCGGCCGCCCGCCGGGTGCGCCGGTCGTCGCGGCGCGCACGCTCCCGGGCATCCGGGCCCTGGTCCCGGCGCTCGTCTCGGAGGTCCCTCATCGTTCCTCCTCCTGACCTGTCCGTGCCTGCTGGACGATTCCAGCCTCCAGCCGTGGCACTGAGAGGAGGCTGAGAGCCGGACCGTTCCTCAGCTCCGTCTCAGGAAACGGCCGCTACGGTCCGGAGATAGAGTTGTCGGGAGGCTGCTGCCATGCGGACGCTGATCATCGAGGACGAGCACGCACTCGCCGAGGCGATCGCCGACGGACTTGCCGCCGAGGGCTTCGTCTCGGACGTGGCACACGACGGCCCGGACGGACTGTGGCGGGCCCTCCATGAGCCGTACGACGTCATCGTGCTCGACATCATGCTGCCCGGCCTGTCCGGTTACGAGGTCCTCAAACGCCTGCGGGCGGCCAGAGCCTGGACGCCGGTGCTGATGCTCACCGCGAAGGACGGGGAGTACGACGAGGCCGACGCCCTCGACCTGGGCGCCGACGACTACCTGAGCAAACCCTTCTCCTACGTCGTGCTCGTCGCCCACCTCAGAGCCCTGCTGCGCCGGGGGGCACCCGCCCGCCCCGCCGTCCTCATCGCCGGAGACCTCGCCCTCGACCCCGCGCGCCGACGCTGCCGCCGGGGGAACCGCGAGATCGACCTGACCGCACGGGAGTTCACCCTTCTGGAATACCTGTTCAGGCACCCCGACGAGGTGATCAGCAAGACGGACATCCTCACCCACGTGTGGGACGAGCACTTCGACGGCGACACCAACATCGTCGAGGTCTACGTCGGCTACCTCCGCCGCAAGATCGACGCCCCCTTCGGACGCCGGACCATCGAGACCGTGCGCGGAGCCGGCTACCGGCTGCGCAGTGGTGCGGGGTGACCGATGGCCGCGGGCGTCCGGTACTGGTGGGCCCGCCGGTCGTTGCGGCTGCGCCTGACCGCAGCCGCGGCCGCGGTCATCACT
>NZ_MUBM01000305.1 GCF_002154505.1 Streptomyces carpinensis
TGGGCGAGGAGGGTGCCGCCGAGGAAGGCGAGGGCGGGCCATCCGGCGATGCCGAGGCGGAGCAGGCCGGGCGGGTCGGCCAGGTCGAGGAATCCGGCGGTGGCGATGTTCGCGCCGAGGGAGGCGAACAGGGCAATCAGGAACCAGGACCAGGCCAGCCGAGACGGACCGTCGTTGCGGAGTCGTCGCCAGGCGGCGACCAGGAGGAGGTCGACACTGACCGGGTAGGCCCAGGCCTTCCACCCGTTCTGCCCGGCAGCGGCGGCGAGGTCGTGGAGGTGGGCGAAGGACAGGGCTCCGGCGATGACGGCCTGGACCAGGACCGCGTCGACGCGCAGAGCGGGGCGGTTGGGCCTGGTCATGATTGCCCCCGCGGGGGACGCCCCAGGCAGCGAGCCACCACCGCGCAGTCAGCGGAGGAGTATGCGGTGCGGACCCCGGAGATCGACAGTCCGGCCGCCGACGCGAGCGAGGCCAGCGTGTAGGGCCGAGGACCGGTGAACTCCCGCGCGTAGGCGAGGTGGGCGCGGATACGCCGGTCGATCTGCTCTCGCTGCTCGCGCAGGGCGGCCAGTTGGCGAAGGAAGTCGTCCGGGGTGAGATCGTCCAGGCCGGTCAGCGACTCTGACATCTTCACCGCCCCTCTCCGGGGTAGTCGGGGCCCTTGTTCGGGTCGTAGCCGGGCGGGAAGGTGCCGGGCGGCGGCTCGGGCAGCGAGACGGCCAGCGAGGGGCTGATGGCGTTGACGAAGTCGAGGTCGGCGCCGGTGGTGTCGGCGTAGAGGGCGAGTTGGCCCAGCAGGAGCACGGTGCGGGCGAAGTCCTCGCAGTCGGGGCACATGACGGGCTGTCTCCCTTCATCAGGCATGGCTGGGATAGGGACCTGGCGCGAAGACGGTCACGCCGACCGGAAAACAGGGGGAAGATCAGGCCGTGGCCGGGGCTGTCTTGGACAGCGGGACCGGAGCCTGGGCGGTGCCGGGCAGGACGGGCCGGAAGGGTGCCAGCTCGGGCAGCTCCGGGGTGCGGTCGGCGTGGCGGTTGCAGGTGTTCACGGCCTGCCGCAGCGAGGTGTGCGGGGCACGGATGCGGTGCCATCCCCCGGTCGAGTCACCGGCGATGGCGACCCCCTGCATCTCGGCGGGGATCTGGATGGCGGCCAGGACGGCGTCCGGGGAGATGTCGCCGAAGGCCATGTTCGCTGAGGTTTCGTCGTTGACGCGGTGGGCGGTGCGGCCGGTGAGCTGGGCGCGGAGCATGGTGATGCCCTTGCCGAGTTCGGAGCCGAAGCGCTGCCCGCAGATCTCCAGGTAGATGCCGGCGGCCCGGCCGAGCTGGGCAAGGCGGACCAGGGCGGTGACGATGCGGTCGCGCCGCTTCTCCTCCTCCTTGCTCGCGAACAGGGCCAGCTCTGCCACCTCATCCACCAGGACCACGACCGGAGTCGGCCGCAGGTGGTCGGGCAGGTCCCAGATGCCGGCGGCGATCTCCGCATCCGGCACATCGGCGGTGATGCGCTGCTCGGCACGGATGACCTGGTAGACGCCTTCCATGCGCGTCACGAGGGCGTCGAGGAGTTCGGCGGCGGTGTCGGGGTTGTCGGCCAGTGCGGAGAACCGACGGGCCAGCGGGAACAGCTCCACACCCTGCTTGCAGTCGATGCCGACCAGGGCCACGTCCAGCGGGGCGAGCCCGGCGACGAGGTTGCGCTGATAGACGGACTTGCCCGACTCGGTGGCGCCCAGGGTGAGGGCGTGGGGTATCGCCCGGTAATCCCGGTAGTGGACAGAACCGTCCTCCCGCAGCGCAACCGGGACCCGCATCGAACCGGTGTCGGTCCTGGCGGGCATCTGCACCCGCTTGAGCACGTCGTAGCCGGTCATCCGCACCTCGACCACGCCGGAGCGCAGCTCGCGTGAGGTGACGCCGTACATGGCGAAGGAGTGGCGGAGCCGGTCGGATGCGGCGGCCACGTCGAAGGCGTCCTGGCCGGGGCGGAGCTTCAGCCGCAGGACCAGGCCGGTCCGGGTCGGCCGCAGCCGCAGGATGCGCGGCGGGCGGGATTCCGGCGCGGGCCGGTTGGTGGCCCGGGCTAAGGCCAGGCGCCAGCGGGAGGGCGGGACCGTGAGGCCGCAGGCGTCCATGACCGTGGCGTAGCGGACCAGGACCCGCAGGCTGGCGAGGGTGACGCCGAAGGTGAGCCAGTACCAGGCGGGGCGCCGCCACCGCAGGAGACCCGCAGCGGCGACGACCAGCACCAGCGCGACCGTGAAGCCGGTCATGATCAGGCCGCCTTCGCGGAGGTGTCGACCAGCGAGGTGACCGCGACCGCGCGGAAGGCGATCCCGTGCCGCTTCTGGCCGTTGAACTCGTTCTCCCACGGCCGGGCGATCAGACCGGTCAGCGCGACCGGGGTGCCCATGGCCAGCTCACCGGAGATGCCCGGCTCGGGGACGGTGATGGACAGGATCTCGACCTCGTCGTTCGCCGAGAACATCACGTCCACGGTCATCAGCTTCGCGCCGGTCTCGGCGTCCGTGGCGATCTCACCGGTACGGCGGTCCTTGACCTTGGGCTGCGGGGTCTTGGCGACCATCACGGTCGCACCGGAGGTCTCGACGGGGATCTGACGCATGATGGGGTTTCCCTTCAGAGGGTCGGGGGCGGCGTACTTGCTTGGCGGTGGGTCGCCGCTCCTGAACTGAGGTTGGGCTCAGGCAGATGCCTACGCGATTACGCTCCCAACTGGTGCGCACCAGTAGGTTGCATCTGGTGCGCACCAGTTGTCAACGGGGTGTCGCCGACTGGCTTCCTCAACTCGCTGTCCTGCGACTCTTCTAGGGAAGCGCGCCACTCAACGCCTCGGTAGGCAACAGAAGTTCACGACCGCACAGTTAGGGGTTGTGTTAACCCCTCCCGACCTGCGCCGATGTGAGGCATGCTGGTGTTACGGCTCAGAAATCGCATGCAGGGTGGTGCAGGTGACCAGCGGACTCCGGATGGTGCGGAACGCGCGTGAGTGGTCGCAGGAGCGACTTGTTCGCGAGATCGAGCGGTATGCGCGTCAGCACAAGCTTGCGGTCGCGTCGACGGCGAGTCTGCGCGTCTACGTCTCAGAGTGGGAGAACGGGAAGCGGCCGATCAGCGAGCGCTACGCCAAGATCCTCCGAGTTTTGCTCGGCGTCACAGACGATGAGCTGTACGGGCGTCACGTCGTACCAACCGGCACAGCCCAGGCCGACGGATACGACGAGCTCATGAACCGCATTGACGCCGCTCGGAGCGTCAGCCTGACCATGGTCAAGACGTTCATGGACCAGACGGAGCTGCTGCGGACGGTCGACCGCCAGATGGGAGCTGCAAGTCTCATCGACCAGATGACCGGTCACCTGGCGACGCTGGAAGATGCGCTGACTTTCGCCGTGCTTCCGGAAACGCGCCGCCCAGTTGCCCGCGCGTTAGCCGGCGCGGCAACGCTCGCAGCTTGGCAGGCCCTCGACGTTGGCGCCGTGGAGCGAGCCTGGAGGCACTACGAGCTAGGCAAGCGAGCAGCCAAGGAGGCCGACGAGCCCATGTACTTGGCGCACGCTACAGCCGAGCAGGCGTACGTGCTTTGCGAGGCCGGTCGGCCCGCGGTAGCTCTCGAACTCGTGCGGAATGCGCGGCGCATCGGCAGTCAGGTGATGTCACCGCGCCTGCACGCCTGGCTATATGCGGCTGAGGCGGAAATCTGCGCCGAAGCGGGGTTGCCGGATGACTGCCGCCGCGCGCTGGACGACGCAGCTCGGTTGCTTCCGCCGGGTGGGGAAGCCCGAGACCCCGACATGTTGAGCATCTTCCTCAACGAAGGCCACCTTGTTCGCTGGCGCGGTCACTCCCTCGCGCTACTTGGCGACGACGAAGCAACCGAAAGCCTGTACGCAGGGCTGGAGGCGTCCGATCCGACGTTCATCCGGGCCTCGGCCGGACTCCGCTGTGATCTCGCGCAGGCTCACCTGGCGCGTGGCGAGTACGACCAAGCCCACGAGCACCTGCAACAGGCACGGCTGATAGCAAGCCGAACCGGGTCCGTACGCTACCGCCGCCGCATCGAGCGGCTCACGCAGCGGCTGTAGGCGACGCGGCTCCAGTCGCACGTGAGGCGAGGACGTGAAGGAGCGCTACAAGCGTTCCAGAGCCCATGAGTTCGCCGCGCTCCATAAGCCTCGGGATGTCTGCAAGCGGCACCCAAGCCACGTGGCCGGCCTCTTCAACGTCGGAAGGCTCACCCACGAGCTTCGCCCCGCGCCCCACGAAGATCTCGTGAGGCGAGTCGACCATGCCGACCATGGGCTGATAGGTCACCACGTGTTCCAGCGAGTCTGGCCGCCAACCGGTCTCTTCTTCCACCTCGCGCAGAGCAGCCTCAGCAGCGTTTTCGCCCTCATCCACGATGCCGCCCGGGAGCTCCCAGCCGAACGACTCCGGGACGAAGCGATAGCGCCAGAGCATGAGTACACGATCTTGATCGTCTACAACGGCGGCGACTGCAACGTGGTGCAGCCGGACCACGTGATGCTCGAACCTCTCGACCCCAGGCGGCTCCACGTCGACAAGACTCAGCTTCACCCAGCGGTTGTCATAGATCGTCCGCTCACCGTGGATCTGCCACGGCTCCAAGTCCACCGGCGCCTGAGTGGTCACAGAGCGATCAGGCACACGGTAGGAACTTCGGCCGTGCACCTCGATGACACGTTCGTTCACGAGCTTCGCCAGCACCTGTCGGAGAGCCGTCCGGCCGATGCTCAGCTCTTCGGAGAGAGTGCGCTCAGAGGGGAGCTTGGCCCCGGGTAGGTACTTGCCTGACGAGATCCACTCACGAATCGTGCGGTAGACCCGCTCCGACTTCGGTCCCATCCGATGAGCACGCTCCCTCTAGCTTGCATCCGTTAGCGCACCAGCCTAGCCGTGTAGCTACATCGTGAGTACCGCCCTGTTGACGATCATCCATGCTGCGCGGTGGAAGTTTCTCTACATCATCAAGGCCCGCGCACGGCGCGGGCGCGCGCCGCCTCTGCGGCGCGGCCTGCCTCCTGTCTTCGCCCCGGCTGGCCGCGCCCGGCGGCGCGCTGGCGACTGCGGGGCATAGATGGAGGAAACCCTCTGTGGCTGGGGCGGTCGGCTCCACGGCTTTAGGCAGCCGCTTTGGCGCGAGCCTCGAAGATCATGGCCCAAGATCGGGCACTAACGGGCAGGCTCACAAACCTGCCCGATCCGCGGGCCAGCGTAATGGGCCATGATCACTCGCGCCAAAGCAGCTCCAGCCCAAAGCCGTTCCACCGCCCGCTAACTTCTCGTGTACGGTCCAGCCATGGCATGGGAGGCGCTAACCTAAGGTCTCAAGTCGCGCCGCCAGAAGGGGAACCATGTGCCGCTGCCTCAACTACCTCTAGCCGAGGCCGAGTTGCCAGGGGTATTCAAGTCGGCTGACGACATCTCTAAGCAGTCGCAAAAAGAATATCTACGCTGGACTCGCGGGCGACTCCAGTTGGCCGTCTTGGCAGCTGTCGCCGGAATTTTCGCAGCCAGTAGTAGGGATGGAACCTGGCCCGCCAAGATATTCACGGGCATGGCTCTAGTCTCTTTTATCGTTGCCCTGTCGCTTGAGGTGCATCTCTTGCGAGATAGGCCGGAAGATCGTTGGTATCACGGAAGAGCACTAGCCGAGTCTGTCAAGACTCTTGCTTGGCGATATATGGCGATAGCCGACCCTTTCCCAGCCACCTTGCCATCCGACAGAGCCGAAGAGGTTTTGCTAGCTCGGATTCAGGATCTTTTCAGAGAGTCTTCTCCGAGCCTACCGGGGCTATCCGCCGGCATAACCCAGGTCACGCCGAGGATGCGCCAAATCAGGGAGTCCGAGCTATCGTACCGCAAAGCGGCATACCTAGAATTGCGCGTATCAGATCAGCAGTCATGGTACGAGAGCAAGGCTAAAGAGAACGAGAAGAATTCGCAGCGCTGGCGATTGACTCTAATCTCATTTGAAATCCTTGGAGTCGTTGCGACTGTCGCAACGCTTCTGAACCTCTCTCCGGTCGATGCAGAAGGCGCCATCGCCGCAGCGATCGCCGCTGGAGGTGCCTGGTTGGAGGTTAAGCAATACGACAACCTGTCTTCGGCGTACTCGCTGACCTCAGCCGAGCTCAGCTTTGTTCGAGCGACGGGGGAAAGCATCTCAGACCAAGATAAATGGTCAGACTACGTGATTTCTGCCGAGCAAGCTATCAGTCGCGAGCACACCATGTGGCTGGCTCGCAGAGTGGGACTCAGGGCCGCAAGGAGTAATGGATGAATCTCGGATACCAAAACATGGTCGCCCAAGCTCGCCTGACCGATATATCTCGGCAGCTTGAATTCAAGGCAGACTCACCAGTTCGCCATAAGTGTTTTCTCAGTTATCACGCAGTGGACGCGGAAGAGGTACTCGCGTTCGTCGAATCATTCGGCAGCTATTTCATTCCACGAGCCATTGGAGTCTCAGAAGATGATCCAGTGATCGAAAGCGAAGATAATGATTACATCATGGATCGAATCAGAAGCAAATACCTTGCTAACTCGACTGTGACGATAGTTATGGTCGGAAAGTGCACTTGGGCTAGGAAGTTCGTGGATTGGGAGATCTACAGTTCTCTACGTAAGGACAAGGTGAATCGCCTGAACGGGCTGATGGCGATTCAGTTGCCTTCAGGTAAGCGCACTGGAGGCGCTCTTCCGGCCAGGGCAAATGACAATGTAATCAGGCAGGACGGAAAAGACATCGGGTATGCGCGGTACTATACGTACCCGAGCAGTGGCTCAACACTGCAAAGCTGGATACAGGACGCTTTTGATGGCCGACAAACTAGGGATCGGCTCATCCGCAACAGCCGTGCCCGGAAGAAGATCAATTCCTACTGTCCGTGACTTGTGCGGACCATGCGCAGCCCAAGGGGGCTCGTGCATCCCACGGGCCCCCTTCGCGCTAGACCCGGATTCAGGACGCCGTAGACAAGCCGGCGTCCTCGCTACACGACCGGTCGCACCGTTTTGAGAGCGTCTATCAACCGCCCTACAGCAGCGTCAAAGTCGGCTCCACTATGAGTCGCTTTCCGGAAGTCACCAACCACTCGGCGGTTCACCCTCTCGGCTAGTACTGGATGTACTTCCTTCCAGCCATCCACTACGTAATCATCCAACATGATTGGCAAAAGATACGTCGCTCCGCCATCCCGCGACTCTCGATCAAGAGTCTCCTGAATTTCATGCAGAACGCCAGGGCGATTCAGTGATGCCTCAGAGCAAACTAGAATGACCCTGTCGTGCTCGGCAAGCCGACGGTATATTTCGTTGTCGATACGTTCGCCAAGGGTGGCCGACTCCGGGAAGAAAAAGACCACTACCCCGTGATCTCTAAGAGTCTCATAGAGCTTCCTCGCAAACGCTTCGTCAGGTCCGCCATAGCTAATGAACGTGCTTTGCATAAGTCTCCTTATTAGAGAATCGCCCAGGGCGCGAGCGCAATCGATCATGTACTCCGCAAAAAGAGAAGGGACGCCGCATTCGCTCATGAATCGCTTAAGCCGGGGGTGCTTGTAGGACTTCATTACTGTGCGAGCGTCGATATTAGATGGGCCGCCGTGCTCTATCCTTTCAGCGTCGCATAGAACACGTACGTCCGTATCGGCAAGATTCGTGCTGCCCAAATGAATTTCTTCGCACAGAGCATCATCCAGTACCGCATCTGTTATTCTGGCATTTCCAAGGAGGGCATGCCTTAAGTCTGCTCCGGTAAGGTCGGCACGGTTTAGCGCCGCGCCTGTTAGATCCGCACGAAACATGATCGCCCTTACGAAAGAGGCGCCAATCAAATCCGTAGCGTTGAAGGCAGTGCGGCTGAAATTTGCTTGCTCCAAATCGGCAGCCTTGAATTGCGTGTGAGTCAGATGCGCATCCGAAAAATTAGCACCCTTTAGAGAAGCACCAAAGAAGGATGCGCCGCCCAGGTCCACTCGCGAGAAGTCAGCATCAGTTAGCCTAATATTTTTGAAGTCCCGACGACCCTGCCTGTAGGCCTCGATAACTTCTTCTGCTGATCTGAACACTGGTTTCTTGCCCATATTCCCTCCCAGACTCACCCTTCGAGATGCACATCCTGATTACGGCCATCGACGGAAGCAAGTAGCGGCTCGCCGTGCGGCCTTGGTTCGTGAATGCCGTCGACTTGGGCTCCCTAAAGCGTACCCGGGTGCACAGCTGGCGCATTAGATAAGTGTCCAAGTACGTAGCAACTTCCACGCACTGTGGCGGACAGGAACGGACCGTCGTGTCACTCGCTGGTACGGGCTCTGCCGACCGCGCCCATGCGTTGCTACCGTGCGCCCCCGTCGCGCCGCTCCCCTGGTGCCGGCGTGGCTGGATCATCGGCGCGCATGAAATCATTCGGGAAGTACTGGGGTTGGTTTGTCTTCGCGGTGCTGGTCGCGGGCTGGTTGACCTTCGACTTCGGGCCGGTCGTGCTCCTGGTCCTGTCCGGAGTCAGCGCCTTCTACTTCTTCTTCAACGTGCCCGTCTGGTGCGGGGCCGAGGGACGTGGCGGCACATGCCGCAACAACAGTCACGGAGTTCTCATGGGCTGCCACCTTCGCCAGCACAAGTGGCAGAAGCTCAAGATGCTCTTCTGGAGTGCTCGATGGGCACGGCTCAGGCAAGAGCTGTTCCAGAACGCGACCACCACACTGGCGAGCCTCGGTGGCATCCTCGCTGTGACGTCAGGCGTGGCGTCCACCTTGCAGCCGCTGTTCGGCGGAGGTTGGTAGCGGGGCTCGCTGACATCCACGCCTGACATCAACGACAGTGGACAGCAGCGGTCGGGCGCGTTCCTCGACGGAACATGTCCCGTTGGTCAGACGGCCATGGAGACGCCTCGGATCGAACTCCTAATGCGGTGCTCACGCACGAACGCCCTCCGCACCGCCTCGGGGCCGTGGAAGGGCGCTCAACGAAATCCGTGCCAGCCATCCGTGCAACGTAGCCGATTTTTACGACACCGCTTCCTTGCGGGTTCCCGGCCAGCCGCCAGCACCTCGGGGCCGTCTGTGGGCGTGCGAAAACGCTCGACACCCACCCACAACGACAGAAGCCCACGGCATCTGAGCAAGTCAGAGCCGTGGGCTTCATCAGTCCCGCTGGTCGGCGAGACCCTTGATCAGTAGACCGGTTACTGATCCCAGTGGCCAGCACTTGCCACGCCCATTGAGACCCCGCCTAACTTGCTTATCGACGACGTCACTGCCCTCTTCTGGCGCTGACGGATGCGGCACCTTACTCAGATTCAAATTCTGCCTGGAGCTTAAGAGTGTTCGCGTTTTCGGTAAGGATGCGCGCCTTGTCGTCGGGGAAGCCCTCCGGCCGCTTCGCCTGGATCTCTACAGTGATCTCCACTTCGGAGCCGACGAGGTCGAGGTGCGGCAGGATCTCGATGGCGTACTTGCTGGCGTTTTTGCTGTACTGCTCCGGGGTGAGCACTGCTCGGGCGTAGAAGCGGGTGTTGCGGATAACGAGCTGTCGGGTCTGCTTCTCGCCGGTCTGAGCCGGGATGTGCACTCCGAGTCCCGAGGTAGTCTCGGCCGCCGCGGTGTCTGTGGGTGCGTCCCCGTCCTCGCTGGTCCTCTGGGCTGGTACGGCAGCAGTGGCCTTGTCTGCCTGCCGTTGCTGGATGGCAATGTTCGGCCGGACCAGGAGTGTGGAGTCGGTGATCTGCCCGAAGCGAGCGTCGCCGTCGGGAAGCACCAGGCCCTCGTAGCGGGAGGTGGCCTGGTCGTAGCCAACGGCCAGGGCAAAGCCTTCCGATTCCCAGCCGATCATGTGCAGGACGTCCTCGACGCCCCGGTCGAGGACCGAGCGGTCCCGCAACCGGTTCATGTATGGGTAGCGCGTGTGCAGCTCCCACAGTTGGCCGACGCTGATGTGGCCATCGCGTTCCCACAGGGATGCGAGCGGGCCGGTCAGCTTCTGGTGCAGCAGCGCCGGGGCCTGCTGCAGCCACAGCAGGGCCTCGCGCTTGAGCCGCTCCGCGGTGCGCACAGCCAGATCCGGCTTGCCGGTCTCGACTTTGATGGCCTCCCACTGCACGGGACGCGCCCCGTCCTCACGCTGCTCGGGCACGATCGCCCAGTGGTAGGTCTCGGCGACACGTAGGTGGACCTTCTCGTCCGCCGCCTTGATGCGACTCTCGGCCTGGCGGCGCTGGCTGGGGTTGAGGTCCAGTTCGTCGGCGCGGCCGAGGACCTTGCGCCAGCCGAGATACTCGCGCGCGGCCTCCATCAGCTCATCCAGCCGCTTCTTGTCCGGGGCAAGGAAGATCAGCATGTTCCGGTGCGAGCGCTGCGACGGCCCGCGGGAGCCGAGGGCCTCGGCGGAGAAGAGCATCGCCGGGCTGTCGTCCTTGTTCTTCGTGTGGTGGTGCTGCGGGTGCAGCAGGACGAGGCGCACCTCGTCGGTGTCGGGGATATCGCCGGTGTGCTGCGGGGCCACGTGCACCCCGGAGAAGTCGCCGGCGCGGCGCTGATTGGACCCAAGGCGGCGGACCAGTTCGGCCCAGACGTCCTCAGGGCGCTCGACCAGCCGGTCCGCCTCGTCCTTGGCTATCCGGGTAACGCTTGCCTGGGTGTCGTACCAGTAACGCTCCCCCTCCGAGTACAGGTAGGTGGACCGGTCGGCCAGGGTGTTCAGAGCGGTGCGGAAGTTGCCCATGCTGTCGCCGGGCATGGCCATCCCCAGGCGCACGTGCGGCTCGTCCAGGCCCTTGGTTGCGGCCTTCAGCGTGGCAGCCGAGCCCATGAACAGCGTGCGGGCGATGCGCCGGGTCATGGCACGCTCCCCCAGGAAGGTCTTCTCCTGGTCGACCTGGACCGGGGTAGAGTTCACGCCGTCCACGTCGGCGTCGAGGATGGGCTTCCACCGGTCCTCAAGGTAATGAGTCAGCTCTCCGACCACGCGCTGGTCGTTAAGAGGGATGTCACCCGGCATGATCATCGCGCTCTGGTTGCCGTCCCGCCACAGTGCGTGGATGACGGCGCTCATCAGCCGCAGCACGCCGCGGGTGCGCTGGAAGCGCTCGAGGGTGGACCAGTCCTCGTACAGCCGGGCGAACAGCTCGGGGTGGATCGGGTAGGTGGATTTGATGCGGTTCTCGTACTCGGTGCTGTCCGTCCCCGAGGGAAAGTCCGCCTTGTGCCCGGCGTAGAACTGGGTGAACAGCCGCGCCACCTTGTTGATGTCGGCCTGCGCGCTGCCACTCGGCGACTCAAACAGGCGGCGGCGCACGATCTCGAAGGACTCGTCGGCTTTCGCCGGCCGCCACGGCTCGGCTATGCGATGCAGGATGCGCTGCAGTCGCTCCAGCGCGTGTCGTCCGGCCGGACCACCGATCTCGTTCTCATCCGCATCGATGGTGCCGTCATCGGAAGCAGGAATGGAGACGATCAGCTGAGCCCCCGAGACGGCCTGCACAGCCTCGGTGAGGGTCTGAGCGAAGGTGAAGTGGGTCTCGAACGATCCCCCGGGCAGGTGCTCGGCGTCCAAGAGCTGCCGGGCGTAGGCGACCCACTCGTCGACGAGGATCAAGCACGGGGCGTACGCGGCTATCACATCCTGCAGGGCCGCGCCCGGGCTGGTGCCGGTACGGTCGGCCTCGGCCACGATGTCGTACCCGGTACGACCGCCGAGCTGCCAGGCCAGCTCACCCCACAGGGTGTTGACTCGGGTGCCGTCGGCCTTGACCTCCGGCTGCCCCGGGCTGAAATGCGTGCCGACCAGGACTACCCGGCGCACCGACTGCTTCGGCAGACCCGAGGGAGCCTCAGCGATCAGCTCGTGCATCTCCTGCGGCAGCTGCTGCGGCTGAAGCCCTGGGGCGAACAGGTGGTACAGGGCCAACATCGAGTGGGTCTTGCCGCCACCGAAGTTGGTCTGGAGGTTGAACGTCGGTGGGGCATTGTCATCGCCGGATATACGACGCAGCGACTTGCCGAGCAGCTCCCGCAAGCCCTCGGTCAGATAGGTGCGCTGGAAGAACTCCACCGGGTCGGTGTACTCGAGGGCACCCTCCCCCTGAGCGACCTGAGCGAGGTTGGCAGCGAACTCGGAGGCGTTGAAATCCCCCCGGGCTACATCCTGATGCGGGGTGAGGACCGCACGCCAGGGCTTGAGACCCTCCGCCGCCACGGCCGGGGCGGCGGCGGCCTCGCGGGTGGCGCGCTTGGTCTCCGCCTCGATCACGGCCCGCTGATGCTCCAGCCGGGAGCGGCGCACCTGCTCGATGAGGTCCTTACCGGCGCCGACCGCGGTCAGCAACCGCTCTGCGGTGTCCAGAGCACGGCCGGTGTCGTCGGAGTTGAAGGGCTCGTTGTGCGCCCACTTGTTGCGGATGTCGTTCAACTCGCCGACGTAGTTGCGGGCGGCCGGCGGCAGGACGTGGCGGAAGTAGGAAGCCCAGTTCCGCAGCATGGTCTGCAGCAAGAACTGCGGATCCTGCTTGGAGGTCAGACTGAAGCCGCCCTCCCGGGCCGCCGCAACAGCGTCATCGAACCAGGTCTCGCCCTGCCTCCGGGCCATCTCCCGCTCGACGAGCGGAAGCAGCCCGTCGGGCAGCAGCTCGATCATCCGGCCGATCCGGTCGCGGTTGCTCAGTGCCATCGTGTTCGCCGTCCTGCCTATTCTGTCCGCCGCACCCGGTACCCCACTGGGCGTGGTGTCGTCGTCCTGCACGTGCCCCTCCCCCTGCCTCGCCTTGCGGCGACCGTCAGAACAACTGGTCTTCGTCCTCGTCGCCGCTGCCGAAGGACAGCTCCGACTGGGAAGCCGTGGCGCCGCGCTGCTTCTCCGCTGCACGCGCCGCCATCTGGAGATCGGGCCAGGAACTGACAAGGTTGTTAAACCATCGACCGCTCTCCGACCAGCCCTTGCGCTCGCAGATGCTGTAGAGCAGGTAGGCGAGCTCCTTAACCGCGTCGTTGTCGATCCTGGTGCGGGCCCGGGCGAGCAGCTCCCCGGCCGCATCAATACCGGAACCGGCGCCCTTGCCCTCAAGCACGCCCAACAGGTGCATAGCAATTGTCCAGACCGAGATGCGGTGGTCCGTCTCGGCGTCATAGGACGCACGGAGTGCCTCAGGTTTGAGGAGCTCGGTCTTGCTGGCGCGGGCCTTGACCACGCCCGCGTCCTCCAAACCGGACAAGGAGGTATTGAGCGCGTTGGCAAGCAACTCGGCCTCACCGAACGGCGCTTGCTCCCACTGGTGCTGCTCAAACCACTTGATGCACCAGCGAGTGTCAGTGTCGAAATCGCCCTCCTGCTCGGACAGCACTTCTCCGAGCACCTCGTTGATCATCGACAAGGCGGCACGCACCCGCATTGGGGTACCGTCTGGCTCGGTCACCTTCGCATAGCGGGAGAAGATCGCCATGCCTGGGCCGATCGCCGCCTGAGCAAGGTCCACAGCCGGAATAGAGCTCGCCCGGAGGGG
The DNA here is from genome assembly GCF_002154505.1 of Streptomyces carpinensis. GTDB lineage: Bacteria > Actinomycetota > Actinomycetes > Streptomycetales > Streptomycetaceae > Streptomyces > Streptomyces carpinensis. Next base: position 13,546 of record NZ_MUBM01000305.1, read on the forward strand.
CTTGAGCGCTTCAGGCAGCTCCCGACGCAACGCAGAGAGGAAGCTGCGGCGATCAGTCGATCCCGCGTTCTCCATGCGGGGACGGCAGATCATCACGATGTATGACGCAAGGGCATTTGCGCCCTGGCCGACCTGGCGCGTGCTATTCGTTGCGTGCAGCGGCCATGTTCCGACCACGCTGATCCCAGCACCGACCATTGCTTCCAAAAGCGCGTCCCAGGCAGAGGAAGACAGCTCACCATCCTTGGTCTCCTCTTGGCGGTGTGCGTAGATCACCACGATGGGTAGGTCCGAGCGAGACGCCCGCTTCAAGGAGGAGAAGACCTCGACGAACCCATCAATGAAGTACTGACGTGCCTTCTCTGGGCCGCCGTGCCGGTAAGGGTTAGCGATAAGCTCTTCGGTCTTCGGAGTGGCCATGGTGCCGAACAAGTCAGGGTGTATTCGACCAGCGGCTCGCCGCAGCCATACGTAAAAGTAGTCACTCAGGTCGGCGTAGTTAATCTGGGCGAAGTACGGGGGGTCAGTGGCAATGAGGGCACTGCCAGGTGGGAGGAGAGCACCGGCCTTGCGAGCGTCAGCCTGAACTGCACGACCGGCCCTGACTTCACGCGGCAGCGCCTTAAATCCACCGATGATGCTACTGATCTGCGCTTTCCAACTGCCGACCGAGCCTCCGAACGGGTTAGTCTCAGCGAAGTCCCAAAGCATGGGTATCGCTTGGCGGCCAAACGCGGGCTCAGCCTTTGACGGTCCGCTTCTCACCCTCCACCGGCTCTGCGAAGAGTTGGACTGGGCCATCTTGCTAACACATATGGTCAGCACTGACGCGATCGCCAGGGCCTGTTCGGCATCGCCACCGTCTTGGGTGACCCATTCCGGCACCTCTGCTACCGCGTCAGCAAAGGCACCCAGCATGTGGAGTTGCCGGGCAGTGTACAGGTCTGCATGGCGACGTAGGCCATACAGTGGGGTGTTGAAATTCCTCTTATTTTCTACGGCGAGTTCAATATCTGGCGCGTCCCCCGGGGCCGTTATTTTCCAATTCTCGACAGGTAGACTGGTCGCCGGGATGAACCGGCGCCAACCATTACCGTCTACCGCCAAGGCCATTAGCTGTAGGCCTATCTCCGCCTTTGCTCCACACTGCTGCAAGTACTTTTCGGAAAATTCTGTCCCACAAGCAGGGCAAGCAAATTTCCCTCCCCGCCCAGATCGTTTGGTCGCCTCTGGTACATCATTCGCCGCCCCGGTACCGATCTCGAACCGCACGCCCCTGCCATCAACCAGAGGTCGTAGCCACGCCTCGCGTCCTTGCTGCTTGCTCAGCCATGGCGAGCTGTACAGAGGAACCGGTATGCCACAAGCAGGGTTTGGACACGGAACGGTCCGAGCCCAGAGCCAGGCGACGATGTCGCCGCCCTCCATCGTTTCGTACAGATCACCGACCTGCTTCCTGACCTTCTGCTCCACCAGGCGTGCGTAGTGCTGGATGTCGGCGAGAAGCCCGGCCATCGGGTCGTCGGCGACGCCCACGATTCCACCGTCGGGTCCGGAGACCGCGGGCTTGCCAAGCACGGCAGGTATGAGCTGGGTCTCCACGCGTGTGACCAGAGCGGGGACCGGGTTCAGGTCGCTGGCGAGGGTGGGGAAGCCGAGCCGTTGAGCTTCTACCAGGGTCGAGCCGCCGCCGCAGAACGGGTCGAGAACAGTGGGCAGTTCCTGTTCCTGCTCGTTCAGGACCGCCCGTGCCTTCTTGAGGGCCTCTGCGGAGGGTGCGGTGCCGTCGGCGGGCACCAGGTCTTCGATGATCCGCAGTAGTTCGGCGCGCTTCTCGGCGTCCTCCGGGTCGTCCACGGTGGCCGCGAACAGCAAGGCGCGCCACGCTGGGGTGGGCATCGGCGCGAACCATTTGTGAATGTTCTTAATGGTGCCGACCTTGCGGTCTTTGTCAGCCTTGCTGGCCTTGCTCATGGCCTCCAGGGGCAGGGCGACCTCGATGAGCTTCCGCCGACGCGGTGTCACGTTGCTCTCGTTCACGGCGCTCACAGCGGAGCTCCTCCCTTGGTCCAGGCGTCCTGCCAGTTCAGGACGATGCCTTCGGTCTTCAGATCGCCGAACTCGGTGTCGGCGAAGGCGTCGATCAGGTAGCGCAGGTCATCGTGCTCGGGCCCGTCGGGGTGGACGGCCACGAGTGCGAGCCGATGCTGGTCGCCGCGGTTCTTGGCGACCAGCACCTCGTTGCGGCTCACATAGAAGTCCTGGGCACCGGCCCGGCGCCCCTTGACCTCGATGTGGATGAGGTGACCGTTCGGCGTGAGTGAGCGAATGTCGTAGCCGGGGTTGTTGTGTGCCATCTCCTCGGGGATGCGCCCGAGTTCTTTCTCGGCCCGGAGCACTGCGGCGATGGCCCGCCGGTCGGTCTCGTAGCCGTCGCTTGCCCGCATCGGCGCCGGTCCGGTCGCACCCAGGGCCTCGGCGAGCCAGCCCACCGGTACCACCAGGGCGCAGCCAGCCACGACGGGGGGCCGGGGGTGGAGAGAGGCGTCCTTGTCCAGCTCCTCCAGGCGCTTGGCGCGCCTGTGCTCCAGCTCTTCGGCCCAGTTTCGGGCCTTGTCCGGCTTGTGGCGCACGCGTTTGCCGGCAGCGAGATCCTGTTGGAGTTTTCCGGCTTGCGCGTGCCAGTAGTTGATTTCGTGTTTCAGGCGCTGTTCGACCTGGGCCCGTGTGCGGGTGACAGCTGGCAGGAGGCGGTCGCGCGCCTGGCGCAGGTGTTCAGGCAGCGCTTCGCGGATGGCCCAGTCCAAGGCGGGGGCTTCGCCGCCGTCGTGAAGCCAGGACTGCTCGAGCAGAGCCCGGGCGGCCTGGGCCTCGGCCGGTGTCGCAGGGCGGTAGTCCAGGTATGGGGCGGGGCCGGCGTTCCTGGCAGTGCCATCGGGCAGCAGTTCGGTGAAGGCAAAGGCCCGGTCGGCGGTGCGACCGTGCCCGTCGGTGATCTCCTGCGAGAGGGCCACGAGCAGCCGTGGCTGCTCACCCGCGTCGGTGGCGTCGATGAATATCGCACCGCGGCTGAGCAGGTCGGCGTGCTGTGCGATGACCTGGTCGAGGACAACATCGAAGAGCGGGTGGCCGGGAGCGATCAGGTCGGCGCGGGGCTTGCCGGGGGCACTGATGCGGTCGCGGTCGAAACAGACTCGTTCGTACTTGCGCTGCACGGCGCCGCCGAGGCCGGTGAACCGGGCAGGATCGCGCAGGGGGGCCGGCACGTGGGTGATCTCGAACCGACCGGCCTCTCGAGGCATCAGGCGGCCCCCGGCGCGTTCGAAGGCGTCCCGGAAAAACGCCTGCACGTAATGCGGGTGCAGGCGACGGGCCTGGGCCTCTTCCATCCGCAGGCGGATAGCGTCGACGTCCTCGAGGCCCATGACCTGAGCGTCGAGCGCCAAGCCCTGGATCAAGTCGACGGCGCGCTGCCCGACCCGGGCGTCGATGACCTCATCGAGCTGGGCCTTGACCTCGGGCCGGTCGCCGTAGCGGATGGCGCGCACGAGCAGCTCGCGCAGCGGCTGCCCGTCGAAGATCTCGCCGAGGACGTTATAGACCTTGCCGTCGTAAGCCTTGTTCTGCTGCTCGATCTTGTCCAGCAGGCGCTGGAAGACCTGGCCCTCCCGTGTGTTGTCGGCGACCAGGTTCCACAGGTGGCAGACCTCTGTCTGGCCGATGCGGTGGATACGGCCGAAGCGCTGCTCGATGCGGTTGGGGTTCCACGGCAGGTCGTAGTTGACCATGAGGTGGGCGCGCTGCAGGTTCAACCCCTCGCCAGCCGCGTCGGTAGCAAGGAGCACTCGCACGTCAGGGTCTTGGTTGAACTGGTCGCGGATTGCGCGCCGCTGCTCGCGGGGGGTGCCGCCGTGGATAGCCACCACCGCGTCGGCGCGGCCGATCAGGGCACGGACCCTGCGGGCCAGGTACTCCAGGGTGTCGCGGTGTTCGGTGAAAACGATGAGCTTGCGCGGGCGGCCGTCGGCGTCACGCAGGTGAGGGTTGTCCTGGAGTAGCCCGGACAACTCCCGCCATTTACGGTCCTCGCCCAGGGCCAGCACGCTGGCGGCGGCCTGTTCCAGCTCCCGCAGTTGCCCGATCTCCTGCCCCAACTCGGCGACGGTGAGCGAGGCCGAGGCGGAGTCGACGACCTGTTCCTCTGCCTCTTCCAGTTCCGCGCCGGTCAGGTCCTCGAGCTCGGCGTCCCAGTTCTGGCCGTCCTCGCCCCCGCTCAGGGTCCTCAGCGCGGTGTCCTGGTAAGGCGGGACGGGGGCGCCACTCGCGTCCGGTGCGGCGGTGTGCCGGGGGGCGAGCAGCTCGGCGCGCTTGGCTTCCAGCCGCCGGCGGCGGCGTTCCAGGGATTTGGCGATGGCCTCGGGGCTGGAAGCCAGGCGGCGCTGGAGCACGGTCAGGGCGAAGCCGACCTGGTTGCCACGGCGGCCGTCGAGCCGTTCGGCGCGATTCATCTCCTCCCGCACGTAGCGGGTGACCTGCTCATACAGCTCCTGCTCGGCTGACGACAGTTGGTAGGGGACGGTGTAGGCGCGGCGCTCGGGGAAGAGCTTTTTGCCGTCGAAGGTGAGCAGTTCCTCCTTGACCATGCGGCGCATCAGGCCCGAAGCGTCGTGCTGGTGCACGCCATCCCGGTACTTGCCGGCGAAGCGGTCTCCGTCCAGCAGAGCCATGAATAGCTGGAAGTCTTCTTCCTTGCCCGCATGGGGGGTGGCGGTCATCAGCAACAGGTGCCTGGTGACCCGGCCAAGAAGACGGCCAAGCTCGTAGCGTTTGGTGGTTTTCAGCTCGGCACCGAAGTAGTGAGCGCTCATGCGGTGAGCCTCATCCACGACCACTAGGTCCCAGCTGGACTCGGCCAGGCGGCTCTGCAGGTCCTCGGAGCGGGCAAGGGCGTCCATACGGGCGATCAGCCTGGGATGCTTGTCGAAGACGTTGGCATCCACGGTGGCCTCTACCAGCTGCTTTGACAGCAGCGTGAAGTCCAGGCCGAACTTTTCTTGCAACTCGTCTTGCCACTGCTCAACCAGGCCGCCGGGCGCAACGATCAGGCAGCGCTCCAGGTCTCCGCGTAGGGCGAGTTCCTTAACGTACAGGCCCGCCATGATCGTTTTTCCTGCGCCGGGGTCGTCGGCCAGCAGGAACCGCAGCGGCGTACGCGGTAGCAACTCGTTGTAAACCGCTTGAATCTGATGGGGAAGCGGGTCCAGCAGGCTCGTGGAGACCGCGAGCATCGCATCTCCGCGGGCAGCCATACGTATGCGCAGAGCCTCGGCAGCCAAACGAAACAACTCAGCGTCAGCGTCGAACCCTCGATCGCGCGCCCCGGGCTCGCCGATGGTGAGCTCGCTCTCCCCCTCGCCATAGAGGATCCGCTCATCCACCGAGCCGTCCGCACGACGGTAGGTGAGCCGGACAGCGGTCCCCCCGAACATCTCTACCGCCACTATCGTGACATCCGACCCCGGAACCACGCCACCGACCACCATGCCCGGAGCAAGGTCCCCCAACTGCAAACGCATGCCCCCCATCTGTCGCCCTCCCCAAGCCACAGCACTTCACCTGCAGGACCTCTGACGTACCGTCAGGTGATCCCATCATCAGCGTAGGCCCTTTGCGCCTCGAGGTCACTCCCCGATCGCCGCAACTCCACTGGGATCACTCGGCACTTTGCGTCGTCTGGGCCCCCATCCGACCGGCAGCGGAACGCTGCGCGCAGCAAAGATCCCTTGGCCCCCTCCGCCGCCACGCAGAAGAGCCCGACGAAGACACACGCTATCTGCACAGTACACACACATTCGATACTTGTGCTACAGCTGTGATCTTGCCTCGCGGGCAAAATGCCAGGCCAGACGTCTCCGAGCCGTTTCCCCTGTCAACCTTGGGCTACCCCCGCATCTGCATCCAAGGGAGCCCTGCGGGCCGGAGGCCGTACACCAGCGGACTAAAACTCGTCGGCGGCCATGGACCACCTGTGGACTCGGCCGAGCCTTTCTACAGGGCACAGGGCATTGACCAGCAACAATGCCGGACTCCCAAACGGCCTCCGGAGCCGT
>NZ_MUBM01000306.1 GCF_002154505.1 Streptomyces carpinensis
GGGTGCCGGGAAGAGGGCGAGCACCTCGCCCATCGCCTCGTCCACCTCTCTCACGGGGTCCGTGGACTCGCCCCGCAGCCACCGGCGCAGCACGTGGTTGTGGGCGGCGACCACGGACGCCGCCATGAGCTCGGCCCGCAGTGACGCCGACTCCGTGGGGTCGCCCATCCAGTCCGCGATGAACTCGCGGAACAGCCGCTGGTAGCGGGCCACGCTGGCGATCTCGCGGTCGCGCAGGGCGCCCACCTTGCTGGTCAGGGCGTATCGACGGCGTGCGAGGTCGCCCTCGTCGATGTAGTGGAGCAGCACCAGGCGGACCGCGTCCGAGACGGCGACCAGGGCGGTGCTGTGACTGGAGGTCGCCAGCCGGTCCCGGATCAGTTCGAGCAGCCGGTCGTGGTCGGGGAAGATGACCGCTTCCTTGGACCGGTAGTGCCGGAAGAACGTCGTACGTCCCACACCGGCCCGTTCGGCGATGTCGTCGACGGTGGTCTGCTCGTATCCGCGCTCGTCGAAGAGGGCGAAGGCGGCGTCGGCGAGTCGGATCCGCGCGGGTGGCTTGCTCATGAGCGCCCATCCTTCCCTGTCCCGCCCTTCGGAGACCACTTGCCCTCTCTGATGGTACTGAGTACCGTCATGTAGAGATCCAGTACCAGAGGAGGTCCGCGTGGATTCCGTGGCACAGAGCGAGTCCGGTCTGCCGATCCGGCCGCTCTACGACGGCCGGGCGCTGACGGAATTCAACGCGGACGCCGCACTGGGCGCCCCGGGGAAGTTCCCGTTCACCCGTGGCGTGTATCCGACGATGTACACGGGCCGGCCGTGGACGATGCGGCAGTACGCCGGGTTCGGCACGGCGAAGGAGTCCAACGAGCGCTACCACGAGCTGGTCGGCGCCGGGACGGGCGGCCTGAGCGTGGCGTTCGACCTGCCGACGCAGATGGGCTACGACTCCGACGAGGCCATCGCCCGGGGCGAGGTCGGCAAGGTCGGCGTGGCCATCGACTCGATCGAGGACATGCGCACCCTGTTCCGGGGTCTGCCCCTGGACAAGGTGTCCACGTCGATGACGATCAACGCCCCCGCCTCGACCCTGCTCCTGCTGTACCAGCTGGTCGCGGCCGAACAGGGCGCCGCCGGCGACCGGCTGACCGGCACCATCCAGAACGACGTGCTCAAGGAGTACATCGCCCGCGGCACCTACATCTTCCCGCCCCAGCAGTCCCTGCGGCTGATCAGCGACATCTTCGCCTACTGCCACCAGGAGCTGCCCCGCTGGAACACGATCTCCATCTCCGGCTACCACATGGCCGAGGCGGGGGCCACGCCCGCACAGGAGATCGCGTTCACCCTCGCCAACGCCAAGGAGTACGTGCGCACCGCGATCGCCGCGGGCCTGGACGTGGACGACTTCGCGCCGCGCCTGTCGTTCTTCTTCGTCGCCCGGACCACGCTGCTGGAGGAGATCGCCAAGTTCCGCGCCGCCCGCCGCATCTGGGCCCGCATCATGCGCGACGAGTTCGGCGCCAAGAACCCCAAGTCGCAGATGCTGCGCTTCCACACCCAGACCGCCGGTGTGCAGCTGACCGCGCAACAGCCCGAGGTCAACCTCGTCCGGGTCGCCCTCCAGGGCCTCGGCGCGGTCCTCGGAGGCACGCAGTCCCTGCACACCAACTCCTACGACGAGGCCATCGCCCTGCCCACCCAGAAGGCCGCCCGGCTCGCCCTGCGCACCCAGCAGGTCATCGCCTACGAGACCGACGTGACCAAGACCGTCGACCCCTTCGCCGGCTCCTACGTCATGGAGTCCATGACCGACGACCTCGAAGCGGCGGTCCTGGAACTGATCCAGGCCGTCGAGGAGCGCGGCGGCGCGGTGGAGGCGATCGAGCAGGGCTTCCAGAAGTCCGAGATCGAGAAGTCCGCGTACCGGACGGCGCTGGAGATCGACAACCAGCAGCGGACCGTCGTCGGCGTCAACAAGTACGTGCTGGACGAGGAAGAGCCCTACGAGCCGCTGCGCGTCGACCCGCAGATCGAGGTCGACCAGTGCGAACGCCTCGCGGCCCTGCGCAAAGAACGCGACAACGGCGCCGTCGAGCGCGCCCTGGACGCCCTGCGCACCGCAGCGCGCGGCACCGACAACGTCCTGCCACCGATGCGCGAGGCCCTGCGCCTGTCCGCCACGGTCGGCGAGGTCTCCCACGCCCTGCGCGACGTCTGGGGCGT
>NZ_MUBM01000307.1 GCF_002154505.1 Streptomyces carpinensis
GGGAGGGTCCTGATCGTGCGACGCGGGTTCCTGCATCCCGCGTGACGTCTCACACCGCGGTGCCGGAGTCCCGCGGCTCGACCGTCACATCCTGGTGCCGAAGTCCTGCGTCCACCACGGGCCGCCCGNNGTGGCCGGGGCTGTTCATCCAGGAGTCCATCACCGACTCCGGGGTCCGCTGGCCCTCCGCTATGTTCTCGCCGTACGTCGACCAGCGGTAGCCCGCCGCGGTGATGCGCTCGCCGGGGCCCTTGCCGTCGGGGTCGGTGTGGTCGAAGAAGCCACGGGCGGCCATGTCGTCGGAGTGCCCCTGCGCGGCGGCGTCGAGCTGGGGGCCCTCCGTGACCGGGCCGCATCCCGCCGCGGCCCGCTCCTTGTTGACCAGCGCGACGACCTGCGCCACGGTGCCGGCCGGAGCGGGCTGTGCCGGCGGGGTGGCGACCGGCCGCCGAGTCGGCCGGCTCTGCTGCCTGGACGCGGGTGTGGTGGGCGTCCTTCTGGCCGGCGGGTGCGGGGTCCTGCTGCTGGCGGCGCTCGGGCTCTTCGACGGGGACACGGACGCGGACGCGGAGGGCGAGGGGGACGCCGAGGGCGCGTTCCCGGCGTTGCCGTCGGGGGCGGCGAGGTCCGTGACGGGGGTGGTCGGCGGGTTCGCCACCGTCTCTCGTTCCGGGCCGGCGTCGGAACCGCCGCCGAAGTACCACAGACCGGCACCGCCCACGCACAGGGCCACCACCGCGGCGCCCGCCGTGCGCCGCCGGAGGCGGCGACGCCGGCGTGCCGCCTCGCGGGAGGCGACCCGGCCGCCCGCCGCGGCCGGCGGGGACGGCGAGCCGACGGGCGCACCGTCGAAGGCGGACCGTATCTCCGGCAGCAGTGCGAACGGCACCGGCACCAGCGCCAGACCGGCCAGCAGTCCCTCGGCGGGCATCAGCCCGCTCCACATCCCCGCGCAGCGCACGCACTCACGGGCGTGCCGGGCTATGCGCTTGCGCCACAGTGCGGACGGACGGCCGTCCCAGGTCGCCAGCAGGCCGCTCAGCTCCTCGCACCGCGGGCGTGAGTCGAGGGCCCGCACGACCACCCGCGCGGACTCCAGCTGCGCCTTCATCCGCTGCACCCGGACCGCCGTGTGCTGGGAGGACAGCTGCAACGCCTGCGCCACCTCGGCCCGGGTCAGCTCGCCGGCGCACTCCAGCCACCACAGCGACAGCAGCCCCCGGTCGTCCGGCTCCAGCCAGCGCGTGGCACGCGCGGTCTCCTGGCGCTGCCCGGACAACTGCAGGCGCACCATGGTCAGATCCACGAAGTCGGCACCGGGATCGGCGACCTCGCCGACCTGCTCGACGGCGCCCGGAGCGACCTGCCGGTCCTGCCAGTGCGCGCGGACCCGGTTCATCGCGATCGCCACCAGCCAGGACCGGAAGCTCCCGGGAGCACGCAGACCGCCCAGCCCGTCCAGGGCGCGGAGCATGGTGTCCTGCACCACGTCGTCCACGTCCACCGAACCGTTCAGAGCCCGGCCCACGATGTTGTACACGAGCGGAAGGTGCGCGCTGACGAGGGCGTCCTGCGCCTGCGGGTCCCCCTCCCGGGCAGCGGTCACCAGGGCCGCCAGCTCCACCGTGTGCTGTGTGCTCACAGGAGAAGTTCCCCGTCCCTCGACGTCGGTCGATGATGTCCGATGCCTGGGAGACGGCTGAAGGCGTCCCGGATAGCAGTTCTTCGCAAGGCCGATCGAAAAGCCGCCGAAACGCCCCCTCCTGCGCCGAGACGCCGCCCTTTGCCACGCCGAAGCGCCCGCCCTCCCCTTACGGGGGAGTGGAGGGCGGGCGCGTATCGGGGCGGTGCTTCACAGCCGGGGGCCGCAGGCTCAGGCGTTCTTGATCGCCGAGATGTCGAAGTTCAGCTTGATCTTGTCGGAGATGAGGACGCCGCCCGTCTCCAGCGCGGCGTTCCAGGTGAGGCCCCACTCGGAGCGCAGGATCTCGGCCTTGCCCTCGAAGCCGACGCGCTCGTTGCCGAAGGGGTCCTTGGCGGCGCCGTTGAACTCCAGGTCGATGGTGAGCGGCTTGGTCACGCCCAGGATGGTCAGGTCACCCGTGATGCGGTAGTCGTCGCCGCCCAGGGCCTCCGCCTTGGTGGAGCGGAAGGTCATCGTCGGGAACTCGTCGGTCTTGAAGAAGTCCGCGCTCTTCAGGTGGCCGTCGCGGTCCGCCGAGCCCGTCCCGATGCTGTCCATCGTGACGTCGATCGAGGCCGTGGACGCGGCCGGGTCGGAGCCGTCCAGGTTCAGGGTGCCGGTGAAGTCGGTGAACGAGCCCTTGACGTTCGTGACCATGGCGTGCCGCGCGACGAAACCGAGCGTGGAGTGCGCCGGGTCGATGGTGTACGAGCCGGTCAGCGCGGCGAGGTCCGGGTTCACGGAGGTGGCGGCGGTGGCGGTCTCGGTGGTGGGGGTCTTGCGGCCGAAGAGGCCCATGGCGTGCTCCTTGGGGACGGTGTGGCTCGGCGCGAAGGTGGAGCGCCGATGATGTTGAATGTTCAACCAGGTCAACACAGACGACCGTAGACGTATTCCGTTCGACTTTCAACATCATCCGTGTGCGTGTTGCGGAAACTGCGCACGGTCACCTCGCACAGCCTCTGGCCAACGCGCGTAGACCTCGGGCACCATCTCCATGCACCACCTGCACAGCCGCCCCACAAGCGAGCACGGCCAACCGCAGGAAGGGTTCCCCCATGAAGGTCATGAAGGTCATGAAGGCCCGGGCCGCCCTCACCGCCCTCGCCCTCGTCGTCGCGCCCGGTGTCGCCGTCGTCGGCACCGCGACCGACGCCTTCGCCGTCACCAAGATCAGCCACGCCACCGCGACCCAGATGTTCCGTCAGGTCGGCATCACCTGGTCCTCGTCCGGCAACTGCTCGGACCGGAACAACCCCACCTGTACGTCCTTCGAGCAACTCAACCTCGCCACCGCGCAGGGCGCCCAGACCCTCAAGGGCGCCAGCGGCTGCGCCCTCAACATCACCGGCGGGACCGAGACGGGACACGCCTCCGGCACCTACTCCCACTGGAACGGCTACAAGCTCGACTACGGCAAGAACACCTGCATCACCGGCTACATCAAGAACAGCTTCACCTACATCGGCCTGCGCGGCGACGGCGCCCCGCAGTACAAGTCCGGCTCCGGCAACATCTACGCCGACGAGGGCAATCACTGGGACGTCCTGTACTACAACTGCGGCGGCTGCTGAGCGGCGGCCGTACCCGGCCGGTCCGTCCGGGGCGGCGGCGGTGCGGACCGCCGCCGCCCTGGCGGGCCGGCACCGTTGACGCGGCCCGTGTCCGCGGTTAGCCAGTTGTCATGACGAAGCATCAGCAAGCGACCGACGCCAGCAGAGCCTTCGTACGACCCACCCGCCGCACCGTCCTCCGCGCCGCGGCCCTCCTCGCGGCCCTCACCGGCACCACGGTCACCACCGGCTCCCCGGCCCCGGCGCTCGGCCTGGCCGCGGGCCCCGCCGATCCCTACGACTCCCTCCGCCTCCGCTGGCTCGGCATCGCCCTCGGTACCGGATACGACCCCACGGCCGAGCCCTACGCGTCCCGACTCGCCGACACCGGCCGGCTGGCCCGAGGCTTCCAGAGCACCATGGCCCCGACCGCCACCTCCCTCTGGCCCGGCTACCCGTTCGACCCGCCGGCCGGTATCACGCAGAGCTACAGCCGCCTGTGGACGATGGCCCAGGCCTACGTGCAGGCCGGCACCGGCTCCACCGGCGACCCCGGCCTGCTCGCGGACATCCTCCGCGGCCTCGACCACCTCTCCGCCACCGTCTACAACCCCGCCACCGCCCGCTACGGCAACTGGTGGGAGTGGCAGATCGGCAGCCCCCGCCTGCTGATGGACATCACGGCCGCCCTCCACGACGAGGCCACCGAGGCCCGGCTGGCCGCCGCCTGCGCCGCCGTCGACCACTTCGTCCCCGACGCGATGCTGCACGACTACTCCGGCACCTCCACCGGCGCCAACCGCGTCGACCTGTGCCGCAGCGTCGCCCTGCGCGGCATCCTCGGCCGGTCCCCGGACAAGATCGCCCTCGCCCGTGACGCGCTCTCGCCGGTCTTCCCGTACGTCACCACCGGCGACGGGCTCTACGCCGACGGCTCGTTCGTCCAGCACACCTGGGTCGCGTACTCGGGGACGTACGGACAGGTGATGCTCGACGGACTCGGGCGGCTCTTCGCCCTGCTGGCCGGATCCCCCTGGGAGGTCACCGACCCGAACCGGCAGAACGTCCTGGACAGCGTCGAGCACGCCTACGCCCCGCTGATCCACGACGGCCTGGTGATGGACAGCGTCAACGGCCGGGCCATCAGCCGGGGTTACCTCAAGGACGACGACCGGCACGTCATGCGCAGCGACCACTTCCACGGGCAGGGGCTGATCGCCGCCATCACGCTGCTCGCACAGGGCGCGAGCCAGGACGAGCGCGACCGCTGGCACGCACGGGTCAAGGGCTGGATCGAACGCGACACCGTCACGCCCGCCCTGACGGCGCCCCAGTTCGACGTCGCCGATCTGGCCCGGCTGCAGGCGGTCGCCGACGCACCGATCGCCCCCGCGCCCGAACCCCTCGGCCACCGCCTCTTCGCTGCCATGGACCGCGCAGTTCACCGCCGCCCCCGCTTCACGGCGAACATCTCCATGGCCGGCGACCGCATCGCCGCCTACGAGTGCGGCAACGGCGAGAACCCGCGCGGCTGGCACACGGGCGCCGGCATGGTCCTGTGGTGGGCGGCCGGGCGGCCCACCGACCAGTACACCGACTGGTTCTGGCCGACCGTGGACTGGTACCGGCTGCCCGGCACCACCGTCTCCACCAAGCGGCTCGGCGACCGTGCGGGCGGCGAGTGGGGGCAGCCGCGGCCGGACGTGCGGTGGGTCGGTGGCACGACCGACGGCGAGTACGCGGCGATCGGACAGCACATCAAGGGGCTCGACTCCACCCTGCAGGCCCGAAAGTCCTGGTTCTGCGCCGACGACGCGGTCATCTGCCTCGGCGCGGGCATCACCTGCTCCGACGGCGTGCCGGTCGAGACGGTCGTCGACAACCGCAACCTGGGGGAGGGCGGCACGCAGGCCTTCGTACGGGGGCGCGGCTGGGCGCATCTGGAAGGCCACGGCGGCTGGGTCCTCCCCGGGGGCGACGGCCTGAGAACCCTGCGCGAGGACCGGACGGGAGCCTGGTCCGACATCAACACCACCAGCTCCACCGAGCGCCGCACCCGCCGCTGGCAGACCCTCTGGCTGGACCACGGCACCGACCCGGCCGACGCCTCCTACGTCTACGTCCTCATGCCCGGCGCATCCCGGCACGCGGTCGCGGCCCGGGCCGCCGACCGCCGTTGGTTCGCGGTCCTGGCCAACGACGCCGCCTGCCAGGCGGTCGCCGTGCCCTCTCTGGGCCTGCTCGCCGCCAACTTCTGGCGCGCGGGTACGGTGGGACCGCTGACCGCGTCGGCCGGCGCCAGTGTGCTGGTCCGCCGTCAGGGCCGCACGGCTACGCTCTGCGTGAGCGAGCCGCCGCGCACGGGCGAGCCGCTGGAGATCACCTGGGAGAGCCGGGACCGTCCCGTCCGCCGGGTGCTGCGGGCCGACGACACGGTCGAGGTGGTCTCGACGGGCCCCCGTCTGGGCCTGCGTGTCACTCCGGGGATGGCATGCGCCACACATGAATGTGAGGTGGCTCTCGCGCCCTGACTTTGTGTGATCTCTACAACGCCGGAGCCCTCTGAGCAGTCGGAAAGGCTGCAAGACCCTTCGGTTCTGTTCAGGGGTACCAGGAAAACGGGCCGGAGACTGTACGGAGTCGACGGCTCGCTTTCCTAGGTGTCCTTCGTAAGGTCACTACATGACCGTTTTGGAAGAGACGACGGGTGAGCCGACCGGCGAGCCGACGGACGCGCGGGGGCGGGTCGCCGAACTGCACGAGATTCGTGCGCACGCGGTGGCGGGTCCCAGCGAGAAGGCGACCGCGGCGCAGCACGCCAAGGGCAAGCTGACCGCGCGGGA
>NZ_MUBM01000308.1 GCF_002154505.1 Streptomyces carpinensis
CGCCGTGGTGCTCACCGCCTGTCTCCTCGGCAGCGTGCCGCACATCGCGCGCGGGCGGGGTTCGACCCTCGACCACCTGGCACGGCGGATCCTCACCGTCTTCTTCGCCGCCGTCTGCTTCCAGCCCCTGTACGGCGAAGGAGTCTTCCGGGGGTGGGTGGGTCCTGCGTACGCCCTGCTGCTGCTCGCGCTCCTGGTGCTCACCGCCCTGTGCGGGGCTGTGCTCGCCGCCGTGCCGGCCCACTGCCGCACCGGGTGGCCGTTCGGTCCGCTGCTGCGGGAGGAGCTGCGGGGCCTGCTCGGGATCGGGTCGGCGGTGTGCGCGACGGGTGCGGTGATGGCCCTGGCGGTCGCCGTCGTCGGGCTGTGGGCACTGCCCCTCTTCTCGCTGCCGCTGCTGCTCACCCAGCTGTCCTTCCGCCGGTACGCGGCCGTGCGGGCCACCTACCGGCAGACCATCGCCTCGCTGGCCCGGGCCACCGAGGTGGCCGGCTACACCCCGGCCGGGCACGCCCGCCGCGTCGCAGCGCTCAGCCGGGCCGTGGGACGGGACCTGGGCCTGATGGAGCCGGAGCTGACCGTGCTGGAGCACGCGGCGCTCATGCACGACATCGGCCAGCTCAGCCTGGTCGACCCGGTGCCCGCGGGGGCGACGGCCGGGCTGCCCGCCGAGGAGCAGCGACGCATCGCGCTGCTCGGCGGGGCCGTGGTCCGGCAGACCGGGGTCGACCGGGAGGTCGCGGTGGTGGTGGAGCGGCAGGCCGACCCCTGCCGGGAGCAGCCGCTGCCGGCGCGGATCGTGCGGGCCGTGAACGCCTACGACGAGAAGGCGCGCGACGCCGGACCCGGTGGGCCGCTCAGGGCACTGGAGGAGCTGCGGCTGGCCACCGCCGGCGACTACGCGCCCGAGGTGGTCGAATCGCTGGCCCGGGTGCTGTCGCGGGACTGTCTGATGCTGCCCGCCACGGGGTAACCCATGGGTAATGAGCGCCCTTCAAGCCGTACGTGGTTGGATGCGAAGGAAAGGGAAACCGGGGGCAGAAGCCAGCCCACACAACGGAACTGGCAGGCGGGAATCGTGAGGATCTTCGGCAAGGGACGGCACCGGCCCTCCGCCTCCTGGCGGCAGGCCACCGACCGCGCGTTCACCCTGATCGGCGACGGCCGGTACGAGGACGCGGGTGCGCTGCTGACGCGCGCCGCCGACCTGGAGCCCTGGCTCTCGGAGTCCTGGTTCAACCTGGCCCTGCTGCACAAGTTCCGGCACGACTGGGAGCAGGCCAGAACGGCGGGCCTGCGGGCCGTGGCCCTGCTGGAGAAGGAGACCGGCGCGCCCGACTGGTGGAACGTCGGCATCGCCGCCACCGCCCTGCAGGACTGGCCACTGGCCCGGCGCGCCTGGCAGGCGTACGGACTGAAGGTCCCGGGGGGCGTGGCCGCCGCCGGGGAGCCGGCGGGCATGGAGCTGGGCAGCGCGGCCGTGAGGCTGTCGCCGGAGGGTGAGGCCGAGGTGGTCTGGGGGCGGCGCCTGGACCCGGCCCGGATCGAGGTGCTGTCCATCCCGCTGCCCTCCTCCGGGCGGCGCTGGGGCGAGGTCGTGCTGCACGACGGTGTGCCGCACGGCGAGCGGACCACTGCTGCCGGGCACAGCTACCCCGTCTTCGACGAGATCGAGCTGTGGGCGCCCTCGCCCGTGCCCACCTGGGTGGTCCTCCTGGAGGCCGCCACCGAGGCCGACCGGGACGCCCTGGAGCAGCTTGCCGCGGACGCCGGTTTCGCCGCCGAGGACTGGTCGTCGTCCGTGCGGCTGCTGTGCCGGACGTGCTCGGAGTCCCGGATGCCGTCCGACGAGGGCGACGGCGTGCACCTGGACCCGCACGACCACAGCGAGCCGGGCCATCCGGGGCCGCTCGGCCACCGCACCGACGGGCAGCTGTGGGTGCCCGAGCGCGAGTGCGGGGTGGCCGCGCCCGCTGCCCTGGTGAGGGGACTGCTGGACGGCTGGGTCGCGGACAGCCCGGACTCCAGGGACTGGCGGGACCTCGAAGAGGTCTGCTAGGGCCGCCGGGTGTCCGAGGGCTGTCCGTGGCC
This sequence comes from Streptomyces carpinensis, assembly GCF_002154505.1. GTDB lineage: Bacteria > Actinomycetota > Actinomycetes > Streptomycetales > Streptomycetaceae > Streptomyces > Streptomyces carpinensis. Next base: position 2,092 of record NZ_MUBM01000308.1, read on the forward strand.
CGCCCCGTGGCGGAGCCGCATGTCAGGCACGGTCCCGCGCCCTTACGGGGCCCGGCCCCCGTACCCTGTATCAGCATCCACTCCCGGTTTTTGTCAGGAAGGCGTACGTCGGTCATGGCGCAGCAGGACACCGATCAGCAGCACGCGGGCGTGCTCCCCGTCGACGACGAGGGTTACGTCGTCGACACGGAGGACTGCGAGGAGCGCGAGACGGCGTGGCGCGAGCGCGGCACCTCGCGGCCGATCACGGTCGTCGGCAACCCCGTGCTGCACAAGGAGTGCAAGGACGTCACCGAGTTCGGCGACGAGCTCCAGCAGCTGGTCGCGGACATGTTCGCCAGCCAGCGCACCGCCGAGGGCGTGGGCCTGGCCGCCAACCAGATCGGTGTCGACCTGAAGGTCTTCGTCTACGACTGCATGGACGACGAGGGCGTCCGGCACGTGGGCGCCGTCTGCAACCCCAAGCTGGTCGAGCTGCCCGCGGACAGGCGCCGTCTGGACGACAGCAACGAGGGCTGCCTGTCCGTCCCCACCGCCTATGCGCCGCTGGCCCGCCCCGACTACGCCGAGGTCACCGGCCAGGACGAGCAGGGCAACCCGATCAAGGTGCGCGGCACCGGCTACTTCGCGCGGTGTTTGCAGCACGAGACCGACCACCTCTACGGCTACCTCTACATCGACCGGCTCTCCAAGCGGGAACGCAAGGACGCCCTGCGGCAGATGGCCGAGAACGAGCCGCGCTATCCCGTGGTCGCCAACGACTGAGTGATCTGCGCCCGTTGGGCCGCGGGTGGCCTGCCGCCCGCGGCCCCGGCGGGCGGCGTACGGCGCCTGACCGGAGGACCGGTCAGGCGCCGTACGCATGTCCATCGCACATTCGATCCTTTGTGCGCGGTGCCGATCCATAATCAGTCACACAAGGGGATATTCTCGGCACCCGAGGTGGTGAGTGGAGCAAATCCGTTCCCAGACCGGTCAGTTGTGGTGCTGAATGGATGTGCGGGGATACGCGACGGCGTGCGCCGGGCACAGCTGAAGGGGCGGGCGCCACTGGCGGCTGAGAGGGGTTGTTCGTGCCAGCTTTCCCATACAGCACCACAACGACTGCGACAGCGGTCCCAGTGCCACCATCGCTCGCTCTCCCGGTGATCGAGGCTGCGTTCCCCAGGCAACTCCACGCCTATTGGCCTCAACTCCAGGAGAGGACCCGCCGCTGGCTGCTGGAAAAACGGCTCATGCCGGCGGACAAGATCGAGGAATATGCCGATGGCCTGTGCTACACCGACCTGATGGCGGGCTACTACCTCGGGGCCCCGGACGAGGTGCTCCAGGCCATAGCGGACTACAGCGCCTGGTTCTTCGTCTGGGACGACCGGCACGACCGCGACATCGTCCACGGCCGGCCGGTCGCCTGGCGGCGGCTGCGGCGGGCACTGCACACGGCGCTCGACGCGCCCCAGGAGCACCTGCATCACCAGGACACCTTGGTCGCCGGGTTCGCGGACAGCGTGCTGCGGCTGTACTCGTTCCTGCCGGCGACGTGGAACGCCCGCTTCGCCCGGCACTTCCACGCGGTGATCGAGGCGTACGACCGGGAGTTCCACAACCGCACCGAGGGCATCGTGCCCACGGTCGAGGAGTACCTCGCGCTGCGCCGGCTCACCTTCGCGCACCGGATCTGGACCGACCTGCTGGAGCCGAGCGCGGGCTGCGAACTCCCGGACGCCGTACGGAAACACCCCGCCTATCGGCGTCCGGCGCTGCTCAGTCAGGAATTCGCCGCCTGGTACAACGACCTGTGTTCACTGCCCAAGGAAATCGCGGGTGACGAGGTGCACAACCTCGGGATAAGTCTTGTCAAACATGACGGGCTGACCCTCGAAGAGGCAATCGCTGAAATTCGCAGGCGTGTCGAGGATTGTATATCCGAATTTCTTGTGGCGGAGCAGGAGGCGCTACGTTTCGCCGACGGCCTCGCGGACGGCACGGTGCGGGGAAAGGAACTGAGTGCCGCCGTACGGGCCTGTGTCGGCAATATGCGCAACTGGTTCAGTTCCGTCTACTGGTTCCACCACGAGTCCGGCCGTTACATGGTCGACAGCTGGGAGGACCGGTCGACGCCCCCGTACGTCAACAACGAAGCGGCAGGTGAGAAATGACCGTCGAGTCGGTGAGGCCCGAGGCCCAGCCGGAGGCCGGCCCGGAACTGCGTGAGCCGCCCCTGGCCGGGGGCGCGGTCCCGCTCCTCGGCCACGGCCTGAAACTGGCCCGCGACCCGCTGGCCTTCCTGAGCGGGCTGCGCGACCACGGCGACATCGTCCGCCTCAGGCTCGGCCCGAAGACGGTGTACGCCGTCACCGCGCCCGCCCTCACCGGGGCCCTGGCCCTCAGTCCCGACTACATCATCGCCGGCCCGCTCTGGGAGTCCCTGGAGAGCCTGCTCGGCAAGCAGGGTGTGGCCACCGCCAACGGTCCACTGCACCGGCGTCAGCGGCGCACCATCCAGCCCGCCTTCCGGCTCGACGTGATCCCCGAGTACGGGCCGATCATGACCGAGGAGGCCCATGCGCTCGTGGCGCGCTGGCGCTCCGGCGAGGTCCTCGACGTCACGGCGGAGTCCTTCCGTGCGGCCGTCCGCGTCGCCGCCCGGTGCCTGATGCGAGGCAGCTACATGGACGCCCGCGCCGAGCGCATATGCACCGCGCTGACCACGCTGTTCAGCGGCATGTACCAGCGCATGGTCGTACCCCTCGGACCGCTTTACCGCATACCGGTGCCGAGCAACCGAGAATTCAACCGGGCGTTGGCCGATTTGCACCTGCTGGTCGACGAGATCGTCGCCGACCGGCGGGCAGGCGGTCAAAAACCGGACGATTTGCTGACGGCTTTGCTGGAGGCCAAGGACGAGAATGGCGAGCCCATTGGGGAACAGGAGATCCACGACCAGGTCATCGCGATACTCACCCCGGGAAGCGAAACCATCGGTTCCACGATCATGTCGCTGCTCCTCGTGCTCGCCGAGCACCCGGATCTCGGGGACAAGATCCGTGACGAGGTCCAAACGGTCGTGGGAGACCGGCCGGTCGCATTCGAGGACGTCCGAAAGCTGAGGTACACCACGAATGTCGTCGTCGAGACAATGCGGCTGCACCCCGCCGTATGGATTCTGACCCGGCGGACGGTGACCGACACCGAGCTCGGCGGATACCGGATTCCCAAGGGCGCGGACGTCATCTACAGCCCGTACGCCATCCAGCGCGACCGGCGGTCCTACGAGCGGAACGAGGAGTTCGACCCGGAGCGCTGGCTCCCGGGGCGGTCCAAGGAGGTACCGAAGTACGCGATGGAGCCGTTCAGCGTGGGCAACCGCAAGTGCCCCAGCGACCACTTCTCGATGGCCGAACTCACGCTGATCACCGCGGCGATCGCCTCCGCCTACCGCTTCGAGCAGGCCCCCGGGTCCGACCCCAGGCCCCGCATCGGCATCACCCTGCGCCCGCGCCGACTGCTGCTGCGGGCCCTGCCCCGCTGACCGGCCGCCGGCCCGTCACGAAGCGCGCGTTCAGGCGGCCGCGGGGCCCCTGAACGCGCGCCGGTAGGCATTCGGGGTGGTGCCCAGCGCCCGCACGAACTGGTGCCGCAGCGCCGCCGCCGTCCCGAAGCCGGTCCGGTCCGCGATCGTGTCCATCGTCTCGTCCGTCGCCTCCAGCAGGTCCTGCGCCAGCAGCACCCGCTGACGCAGGATCCAGCGGTACGGAGTCGTGCCCGTCTCCTGCTGGAAGCGGCGGGCGAAGGTGCGCGGCGACATGTGCGCACGGGCGGCCAGCTGTTCCACGGTGACCTCCCGGTCGAGGTGCTGCTCCATCCACACCAGCACCTCGCCGACGGTGTCGCACGGCGACTTGGGCAGCGGACGCTCGATGTACTGCGCCTGCCCGCCGTCCCGGTGCGGCGGCACCACCATCCGCCGGGCGATCTTGTTGGCGACCTCCGGCCCCTGCTCCTTGCGCACGATGTGCAGACACGCGTCGATGCCGGCGGCCGTGCCCGCGGAGGTGATCACCGGATCCTCGTCGACGTAGAGCACGTCCGGCTCGACGGTCGCGCGCGGATACTGCCGGGCCAGCTCAGCCGCGTGGTGCCAGTGCACCGCGCAGCGCCGCCCCTCCAGCAGACCGGCGGCGCCCAGCACGAAGACCCCGGAGCACACGCTCAGCACCCGCGCGCCCCGGTCCACGGCCCGCCGCAGGGAGCCCAGCAACTCGGGCGGGTACTCCCGGCGGGCGTAGTCGCTCCCGGCCGGTACGGCGATCAGGTCGGCCTCGTCGAGCCGGTCGAGCCCGTAGGGCGTGGTGACGCCGAGGCCGCCCACATGGGTGCCCAGCGCCGGGCCCTCCGCCGATACCACCGCGAACTCGTACACCGGCAGACCGTCGTCGCTGCGGTCGATGCCGAAGACCTCGCAGACGACGCCGAGTTCGAAGGGATGCACGCCGTCCAGCAGGACTGCGGCCACGTTCTGCAACATGCCACCAGTGTGCCTCGCAACTGGCAGGAATTTGAAGGTGTACGGCAGTCCTGCCACTCACGGTAAGGAGCATCCGGCGCGACAGTGGTGTGCATGAGCGCAGACCAGACACAAGCCCTGATCGGAATGCTGGTGACCTTCGGACTCCTGGTCCTGATGGTCCTCCCCTCGGTGATCGGCATCGTGCACGACCGACGTGTCGACCGTCAGCTGAGCAAGGCCGGGGAGGACCGGGAGGACCAGAAGGACCGGGAGTCCCGCAAGGCCCCCAAGGAAGGGGAGGAGGCTCAGAAGTCCTCGTCCAGGTCGACGGTGCCCTCCACCGCCACCTGGTACGCCGAAGGACGCCGCTCGAAGAAGTTGGTGAGCTCCTGAACCCCCTGGAGCTCCATGAAGGAGAAGGGGTTCTCCGAGCCGTACACCGGAGCGAAGCCGAGCCTCGTCAGGCGCTGGTCGGCGACGCACTCCAGGTACTGCCGCATCGAGTCGGTGTTCATCCCCGGGAGGCCGTCACCGCACAGGTCGCGCGCGAACTGCAGCTCGGCCGTGACGGCCTCCCGCAGCATGTCGGTGACCTGCTGCCGCAGCTCGTCGTCGAAGAGGTCCGGCTCCTCCTTGCGGACGGTGTCCACCACGTCGAAGGCGAACGACATGTGCATCGTCTCGTCGCGGAACACCCAGTTGGTGCCGGTGGCCAGGCCGTGCAGCAGGCCCCGGCTGCGGAACCAGTAGACGTACGCGAAGGCGCCGTAGAAGAACAGGCCCTCGATGCACGCGGCGAAGCAGATCAGGTTGAGCAGGAAGCGCCGGCGGTCCGCCTTCGTCTCCAGCCGGTCGATCTTCTCCACCGAGTCCATCCACTTGAAGCAGAACCCGGCCTTCTCCCGGATGGAGGGGATGTTCTCCACGGCCGCGAACGCCGCCGCCCGGTCGTCCGGGTCGGGCAGGTAGGTGTCCAGCAGCGTCAGATAGAACTGGACGTGCACGGCCTCCTCGAACAGCTGCCGGCTCAGGTACAGGCGCGCCTCGGGGGAGTTGATGTGCTTGTAGAGGGTGAGCACCAGGTTGTTGGCGACGATCGAGTCACCGGTGGCGAAGAACGCGACCAGGCGGCCGATGAGGTGCTGCTCGCCGGGGCTCAGTTTGGCGAGGTCGGCGACGTCCGAGTGGAGGTCGACCTCCTCCACGTGCCAGGTGTTCTTGATGGCGTCCCGGTAGCGCTCGTAGAAGTCGGGGTAGCGCATGGGGCGCAGGGTGAGCTCGAAGCCCGGGTCGAGAAGGTTCTGGGATCGGGTGGACATCACTGGCAGGCCTCGCAGGACTCGGGGTTCTCAAGGGAGCAGGCGACCGCGTCGGGGTCGGCGGACTGCTGTACGGGGACGGTGGCGCGTGCCGCGCGGGCGATGCGGGTCGCCGGGCGGGAGCGCAGGTAGTAGGTGGTCTTCAGGCCCTGCTTCCAGGCGTAGGCGTACATCGAGGAGAGCTTGCCGATGGTCGGCGTCTCCATGAACAGGTTCAGCGACTGGGCCTGGTCCAGGAACGGGGTCCGGGCCGCCGCCATGTCGATCAGTCCGCGCTGCGGGATCTCCCACGCCGTGCGGTACAGCCGCCGGACGTCCTCGGGGATCCAGGCGAATTCCTGCACCGAGCCGTTGGCCTCGCGCAGCGCCTCGCGGGTGCGGGAGTCCCAGACGCCGAGCTCCTTCAACTCGCCCACCAGGTAGGAGTTGACCTGAAGGAACTCCCCGGAGAGCGTCTCGCGCTTGAACAGGTTGGAGACCTGCGGCTCGATGCACTCGTAGGCGCCCGCGATGGACGCGATGGTGGCGGTCGGGGCGATGGCCAGCAGCAGCGCGTTGCGCATGCCGACGGCGGCGATGCGCGCGCGCAGGGCTGACCAGCGCTCCGGCCAGTTGAGCTGCACGTCGTAGTGGTCGGGGTGCAGCACGCCCCGGGCGGCGCGGGTCTTCTCCCAGGCCGGCAGCGGGCCGTTGCGCTCGGCGAGGTCGGCGGAGGCCTCGTAGGCGGCGAGCATGACGCGCTCGGCGATGCGGGTGGAGAGCCGCTTCGCCTCCGGGGAGTCGAAGGGCAGGCGCAGCTTGAAGAAGACGTCCTGAAGGCCCATCGCGCCCAGGCCGACCGGGCGCCACCGGGCGTTCGACCGGCCCGCCTGCTCGGTCGGGTAGAAGTTGATGTCGACCACGCGGTCCAGGAAGGTGACGGCCGTGCGGACCGTCTCGTCCAGCCGCTCCCAGTCCAGTTCGCGGGTGGCCGGGTCGACGAACGCGCCCAGGTTGACCGAACCCAGGTTGCAGACCGCCGTCTCCCCGTCGTCGGTGACCTCCAGGATCTCCGTGCAGAGGTTGGAGGAGTGGACGACGTGGCCCGGCTCGGCCGTCTGGTTGGCGGTGCGGTTGGCGGCGTCCTTGAAGGTCATCCAGCCGTTGCCGGTCTGCGCGAGGGTGCGCATCATCCGGCCGTACAGGTCCCGGGCGGGCATGGTCTTCTTCGCCAGCCCGGCCGCCTCCGCCCTGCGGTACGCGGCGTCGAACTCCGCGCCCCACAGGTCCACCAGCTCCGGCACGTCCGACGGCGAGAACAGCGACCACTGCTCGTCGGCGTTCACCCGGCGCATGAACTCGTCCGGCACCCAGTGCGCGAGGTTGAGGTTGTGGGTGCGGCGGGCGTCCTCGCCGGTGTTGTCGCGCAGCTCCAGGAACTCCTCGATGTCCGAGTGCCAGGTCTCCAGGTAGACCGCCGCCGCGCCCTTGCGCCGGCCGCCCTGGTTCACGGCGGCCACCGAGGCGTCCAGGGTCTTCAGGAACGGCACGATGCCGTTGGAGTGCCCGTTGGTGCCGCGGATCAGTGAACCGCGCGAGCGGACGCGGGAGTAGGCGATGCCGATGCCGCCGGCGTGCTTGGAGAGACGGGCGACCTGGTGGTACCGCTCGTAGATGCTGTCCAGCTCGTCCCTGGGGGAGTCGAGCAGGTAGCAGGACGACATCTGGGGGTGCCGGGTGCCGGAGTTGAAGAGCGTGGGGGAGGAGGGGAGGTAGTCGAGGCGGCTCATGAGCCCGTACAGCGCCGCCACTTCGCCCACCGACCGCGCGGTGTCGTCCTCGGCCAGACCGCTCGCGACCCGCAGCATGAAGTGCTGGGGCGTCTCGATCACCTTGCGGGTGAGCGGGTGGCGGAGCAGGTAGCGGCTGTGCAGGGTCCGCAGGCCGAAGTAGCCGAAGCGGTCGTCGGCGGCCGGGTCGACCAGGGCGTCCAGGCGCTCGGCGTGCAGGCGCACGAACGCGGCGGTCCGGTCGGCGATCAGCCCCTCGCGGTGGCCGACGGCGACGGACTCGGTGAAGGACGTGACGCCCTGCGAGGCGGCTTCCGCGCGGATGGCGAGGGTCAGCAGCCGGGCGGCCAGCCGCGAGTAGGCGGGGTCCTCGGAGATGAGCCCGGCGGCGGCCTCGGTGGCGAGCTCCCGCAGCTCCGCCTCGTCGGCGTGTGCCGAACGGCCGCGCAGCGCCGCGGCGGCGACCCGGCCCGGGTCGGCGTCGGGGAGGTCGGCGGTCAGCTCGGTCAGGGTCCGCAGCAGCGCGGCACCGGGACCTTCGGTCTCCAGGCCCTCGGCTGAAGCCGGATCGGCTGGCGCGATGGTCACGTGAGGCTCTCCCTCGCTCGGCACGGGGCCTCACCGAGGGCGGGGGCAGCACACGAGCGCACGCGGCGCCGCGTCCACCGGCCCATTCCGCGAGGCCCGGACGTCAGGCACCCGGACCGGACGGCCGGGCGCACTGTCGGCAGGTCCTCGGACTGACGCTCGTACGACGGGATGCGGGCAGCCGGACATGACGGCATGCGGGCATACGTGTACGACTACACCGTTGCGGGACAGTTCCGGATTCGCACCGGATTCCCCTGCGGCGACAGCGAGCATGAGCATACATCTTGTGTCGGGTGAGGAAGCCACCACCATATGTTGTGTCGTGGCGACTGCGGAGCGTGTCAGAGCGTCAACTCATAGGTGAGCAGCGCGATGTCGTCGAGGTGCGGGATCGGGTTCCAGTCGCGCTCGGGGGTGCGGAGGAAGCCCAGGCGCTCGTAGATGCGGTGGGCGGCGTGCATGGTGCGTTGGGTGGACAGCACGAGGCGGACACAGCCCTCGGTGGCCCGCGCCCGGTCCAGGCAGGCCCGCACCAGGGCCTCACCGGCGCCCCGGCCCCGCGCGGCGTGCGCGACCGCGAGCATGCGTATCTCGGCCTCGCCGGGTCCGGAGATGTCGGCCATGGGGCCGCCGGACGGCACGAAGGTGACCCCGCCGAGCACCTGGCCCTCCGCGACGGCCACCAGCACCTCCGCGGCGGCCGCCCGCTTGGCCACGTCCCTCAGCTCCCCGAGGTACCCGTCGCTCTCCCCGAAGTCGAGCAGCCCGTCCCGCAGATAGGCCTGGGCGGTGATCTCACCGAGGGTTTCGTACTCGCCGGGCTCGGCCGGCCGGATCACGATGTCCATGCGCCCGAGTGTGCCCGACGGGGACGACAGCGGGCCGCCGGATTTTCCCGGCGGCCCGCTGAGAGTCGTACGGTCAGTGCGCGCTGCCCGCCGTGGCCGGCGGCAGCTCCGTCGAGACACCCGGGTCGCCCGCGTCGGCCGTGTAGTCCTCCGGCCTGGTCTCGTCGACGCCCGCGGGAGCCTTGACGGCGTTGAGGACGAAGGTCAGGACCACCGCGACGACCACGTTCAGCACGAACGCCGTCATGCCGATGTAGCCGATCTCGCCGATGCCCGGGATCTCCTTGGCCGAGCCGCCGAAGTGCTTCTGCGTCGGCGAGGCGACCCCGTAGGCGGCGACCGTGCCGTAGACCATGCCGACCGCCCAGCCGACGAGCAGGGCCCAGCGGTGGAACCAGCGCGTGAACAGGCCGCCGACCAGGGCCGGGAAGGTCTGCAGGATCCAGATGCCACCGAGCAGCTGGAAGTTGATGGCGACCGTCTTGTCCATGGTCAGGACGAAGACGAGCGCGCCCACCTTCACCAGCAGCGACACGATCTTGGAGACCCGGGTCTCCTCCTGCGCCGTCGCGTTCGGCTTGATGAAGTCCTTGTAGATGTTGCGGGTGAACAGGTTCGCCGCCGCGATCGACATGATGGCCGCTGGCACCAGCGCGCCGATGGCGATGGCCGCGAACGCCACGCCCGCGAACCAGTCGGGGAACATGTCCTCGAACAGCTGCGGGATGGCCAGCTGACCGTTCTGCACCTTCACACCCGCCGCGATCGCCATGAAGCCCAGCAGTGCGAGCAGGCCCAGCATCAGCGAGTACAGCGGCAGGATCGTGGTGTTGCGGCGGATCACCTCACGGCTGCGCGAGGACAGCGTCGCGGTGATCGAGTGCGGGTACATGAACAGCGCGAGCGCGGAGCCCAGGGCCAGCGTGGCGTACGTCCACTGGCCCGCCTCGGCCGGTACGACGGCGCCGCGCGGCTTGCCGGTGGCCGGATTCACCTGGCCGAACGCGGCGGTCGCCTTCGCGAAGATGTCGTCGAAGCCGCCCAGCTTGATCGGGATGTAGATGATCGCGACCGCGATGACGATGTAGATGAGGGCGTCCTTGACGAACGCGATCAGCGCCGGAGCGCGCAGACCCGACGAGTAGGTGTACGCCGCCAGCACGCCGAAGGCGATCAGCAACGGCAGGTCCTTCACGAACCAGTTGGTGTTGTCGCCGCCGCCGACCCCCATCACGTCCAGCACGGCCTGGATGCCGACGAGCTGGAGGGCGATGTACGGCATCGTCGCGAGGATGCCGGTGAGCGCCACGGCCAGCGACAGGCCCTTGGAGCCGAACCGGCCGCGCACGAAGTCCGAGGTGGTCACGTACCCGTGCTTGTGCGAGACCGACCACAGGCGCGGCAGGAACGTGAAGATCAGCGGGTAGACCAGGATCGTGTACGGCACCGCGAAGAAGCCGGCCGCGCCGGTGGCGTAGATCGCCGCCGGTACGGCCACGAAGGTGTACGCCGTGTAGAGGTCGCCGCCGAGCAGGAACCAGGTGATCCAGGTGCCGAACGACCGGCCGCCAAGGCCCCACTCGTCGAGGCTGTGCTCGTTGTCGGCCCGGCGCCAGCGCGCGGCCAGGAAGCCCATGACGGTGACGAGGAGGAAGAAGAAGATGCAGACGCCGAGTGCGACGCCGTTGACGCCGTCCTTCATTCCGACGCACCGCCCTTCGCGGACGCGCCGGCCCTACGGCTGCGCTGGTCGTGCTGCCAGAGCCGGTAGGCGATCATCGTCAACGCGGTGGAGATGATCACCCACAGCATCTGGTACCAGTAGAAGAACGGGATGCCGATGAACGTGGGATCGGTCTTGGCGTACGAACCGACCCACAGCATCGCCACGAACGGCGCGACGAGGCAGAGGCCGATGACCACCCGGACGGGTGTCACCACCCCTCTGCCGACTCCTGGGGCATCTGACATGTGCGGCTCCGTCCCCTCACTGAGCACCGGTGATCGTTCGCTGATCACCCGTGTAATGCGCAGGCAATCTAGGTCACGGTGACGAGGAAACGGAACCCCTTGTCCGTATAACGGTTAGGGGTCGATGCGCGGGCCGATCACGAGGTCAGCCGGCCGACCCCCACTTGCCCCGGTTTCAGTCCGCCGGCCGCTTGAGCCGTGCGGCGCTGTGTCGTTCCGGGCCGCGGTAGACGGAGCGCACCCACTCCACCGGCTGGCCCGTCCGGTCCAGCGAGTGCCGGGAGAGCAGCAGCATCGGCAGGCCCACGTCGGTGCCGAGCAGGCCCGCCTCGCGCGGGGTGGCCAGGG
>NZ_MUBM01000309.1 GCF_002154505.1 Streptomyces carpinensis
GGCCCCCACCCACCCACGAACCGGACGGGCGGCCCTTCCGGTCACGTCCGCAACTCCAGCGAGCAGCACTTGACGCTGCCACCGCCCTTGTGCAGCTCGCCCGTCTCCACGGTGACCGGTTCGAAGCCGCGCTCCCGCAGGGGCTCGCAGAGCCCGGGCGCCGTCTGCGGCAGGACCACGTGCAGGCCGTCGGAGACGGCGTTCAGACCGAGCGCCGCCGCGTCCTCCTCCGCCGCGATCAGCGCGTCCGGGAACAGCCGCCGCAGCACCTCCCGGCTGCCGGGGGAGAAGGCGGGCGGATAGTAGGCCACCTCGTCCGCCGCGTCGTCGAGCACGGCCAGCGCCAGCCCGAGGTGGTGGAAGCGGGGGTCGATCAGCTCCAGGCCGATGACCGGCCGGCCGAAGAACTCCTGCGCCTCGCCGTGTGCCAGCGGGTTCGTCCGGAAGCCGTGCCCGGCCAGCAGGTAGGACGCGGTGACGGCGAGGTCGCCCTCGCCCTCGTTGATGTGGATGGGCACGTGCAGATGCGTGTAGCCGTGGGCCGCGAACCACTCCAGGTGCGCCTCGGCCTCCGGCTCCCGCCGCGGGTGGGCGAACCGGGCGCCGAACACCCGGCCGTCGGCCACCGTGGCGCCGTTCGCCGTGAACACCATGTCCGGCAGCAGCGGCTCGGGCGTCAGCTCCTCGACGGTGTGGCCGAGCGACCGGTACACCTCGCACAGCCGCTCCCACTGGGCCAGGGCCAGCGGGGCGTCGACCGGCTTGGCCGGATCCGTCCACGGGTCGGTGGAGTACGTGAGATCGAAGTGTGCGGGTGGGCACATCAGATAGCGCCGGGGTGTGGCGCTGCGGGAACGGGCCAAGGCGGGCTCCTCGGGTACCGCAGGGCTGCTTCGAGGCCATGGTGC
>NZ_MUBM01000031.1 GCF_002154505.1 Streptomyces carpinensis
CGGCTGCTCCCCCACGTGGGGCGGCACGGCGGCGGTCTCCTCGGACACCGCGGTGAAGTCGGTGATCGACACCATCCGTGCCAAGGGCGGAGACGTCTCCGTCTCCATCGGCGGGTACGGCGGCACCAAACTCGGCCAGGCGTGTTCGGACGCGGCCTCCACGGCCGCCGCCTACCAGCAGGTCATCACGAAGTACGGGCTCCACGCCATCGACTTCGACCTGGAGGAGCCGGAGTACGAGAACACCGCGGCCATCAAGAACGAGATCGGCGCCGCCAGGATCCTTCAGCAGAACAACCCCGGCCTCTACGTCTCCGTCACCACCGCCGGCACGGCGGACGGCACCGGGTGGTTCGGCAAGCAGATGCTGCTGGAGGCGAAGTCGCAGGGGTTCACCCCGAACAACTTCTCCATCATGCCGTTCGACGGCGGCTTCAACGGCGCCGCCTCCCAGACCAGCGCGCTGACCAACTTCAACCAGATCCTGCAGTCCACGTTCGGCTGGGACCAGGCGACCGCCTACGCCCACGAGGGCTTCTCCGGCATGAACGGCCGCAGCGACACGGGCGAGATGTTCACCCAGGCCGACTTCCAGACCGTGCTCGACTACGCCACCAGCCACAACATGGACCGCTTCACGTTCTGGTCCCTCAACCGCGACCGCCAGTGCTCGCCGCCCGACAACGGCGGCCGTACCTCCGGCACCTGCTCCAGTGTTGCGCAGAACTCCTGGGACTTCGCCAAGTACTCGGTGAAGTTCGCCGGGGTGACCCCGCCCACCTCCCCCACGCCGACAC
>NZ_MUBM01000310.1 GCF_002154505.1 Streptomyces carpinensis
CGTCGGACGCCGCCGTTCAGGTCCTGCTCTCCTGGATCTGCGTCCTCGCTCCGACCCTGGCGCTCGCCGGGTTCGGCTTCCTCGGGTCGGTCACGCTGGGACGCTCCCCGATGGGGCTGCTGCTGCCCGTGCTCCTCTCGCTCGCGATGGCGGTCGCCCAGATGCTGCCGCTCCCCGTGGCCGTCCGCATCGCCCTGCCCAGCTACGCCTTCATCTCCTGGAACGGACTGTTCACCAGCCCGCAGCAACTCGCCCCGCTGCTGATCGCCGTCGCGGTCAGCCTGGCGTGGGCGGTCCTTGCGACCGTGCTGGCGTATGTGCTGTTCCAGCGGCGGGACTTCACCAATCTCGCCTACGACGGTTCCGGGCGCCGCGCGCTCACCGTCGGGCTGCTGCCGCTGGTGGGGCTGACCGCCCTGAGCGTCGCGGCAGTAGCCGTATCCACATCTTCCATGGGTTCCGGGATCGAGCAGGGCAAGGTACAGCGCTCCGTCGCAACGGCCTTCGCCCACCTCTATCGCATGCAGACCGACCAACTGCATCGCCCCGCCGTCACGGAGGCGCAACTGCGCACCACGGCGACGTGCGCCAAAAGCGCGGGCAAGGGAGCTCAGGAGGGCGCAGGCAACGACTGGCGGTGCGTTGTCAGTTGGCATCTGCCAGGCGTCGCAGTCACGGGGACGGCGATTTACCAGATCGACATCACCTCAGACGGGCGGTTCGTGGCCGACGGTGACGGTCCCAAGGAAGTGAACGGCTACTTCCTGCTGCGGACTTCGACCGGAGACGCCCCGAATCCGCTCTGGCAGTTCGACGGCAACGTCGAACTGCTCGACACCACCTCGAAGGGATAGTTCCATGCAGGTTGCACGACAGCGCCGGGTTCAGCAGAGGGAGCAGGTCAACCTCTTCGGCAGACTCGTCGGCCGTCGGACCATGATGGTGACTGCCGGTATCGCGGTCGCCCTCGGTGTCACCGGCACGGCAGTCGCCTCGACGGCCCAGTTCGGCACCCAGCAGGTTGGCCAGGTCACCGACCACGGTCAGGTCGTCTCCGACGACCAGTACATCCAGCCCTACGGTGACCGCACGGTCATCAACGACGGCAAGATCATGTCGTCGGTCGTCAGCCCGGACGGCAAGCACTTGGCCGCCTCGGTCACTGACGGCGACGCCGCCCTGGTGATCATGGACCTGGACACCGGCAAGGTGGCGCAGAAGATCGGCACCAACGCGGCCGACGACCTGCGCATCAGCAGCAGCGCCGTGGGCCAGGAAGGCCCGACCTACTCGCCCGACGGCAAGTCGCTGTGGCTGGGCCAGGCCACCGGTTACACCAAGTTCACCGTCAACGCCGACGGCACTCTGGCCAACCCGGTCGCCGTGAACATCCCGACCGTCAGCGGCCACCAGGCCCTGGCCGGTGCCGCGGTGTTCTCCGCCGACGGCTCCACCGTGTACGGCGCGGTCAACGGCCAGAACAAGGTCGTCGCCATCGACGCCGCCACTGGCACCGTCACAGCGACCTGGACCACCGGCACCGCCCCGCGCGGCCTGGCCCTGGTCGGCGGCAAGCTGTACGTCTCCAACGAGGGTGGCCGCCCGGCCAAGGCCGGCGAGACCACCATCAACTCCTACGGCACCCAGGTCCCGGCCGACCGGGAGACCGGCGCCTCCACCACCGGCACGGTCAGCGTCATCAACACCGCCGACGCGTCCGCCGCCGTGGGCACCATCGACGTCGGTCTGCACCCGACCGCCGTGTACGAGAAGAACGGCGTGGTGTTCGTCACCAACACCGCCGACAACAGCGTCTCCATCATCGACTCCAAGAGCGACAAGGTCGTGCAGACCATCTCCACCCAGCCGTGGGCCGAGTCCTCGGTCGGCTACGAGCCCAACGCCGTCATCCTCACCGACGACGGCCGTCTGCTGGTGACCCTGGGCCGCGCCAACGCCGTCGCGGTCTACCGCTACTCGGGTGCGGCGACGCCCGCCCGCTACGTCGGCCTGCTCCCGACGGACTACTTCCCCTCGGAGATCGCCCAGGTCGGCGGGAAGATCGTCGTCTCCAACACCCGTGGCATAGACGCCCGCCGTAACCCCTCCAAGCACGGCACCCACGACACCACGTCCAGCCTGACCACGTTCACCCTGCCGAGCGACGACGTCGTCAAGTCGTACACGCCCAAGGTGTTCCAGATGAACGGCTGGAGCGGCGACTCGCTCAAGCTGTCCGAGAACAACGGCAAGGTGCCCGCGGTGCCGGTCCCGGCGCGCCTCGGCGACCCCTCGACGATCAAGCACGTCTTCTACCTGGTCAAGGAGAACCGCACCTACGACCAGGTTTTCGGCGACATCCCGCAGGGCAACGGCGATCCCTCGCTGACCCAGTTCGGTGAGAACGTCACGCCCAACCAGCACGCGCTGGCCAAGCAGTTCGGCCTGTACGACAACTTCTACGACATGGGCACGAACTCCGCCGAGGGCCACAACTGGCTGAACCAGGCGGACAACCCGGAGTACACCGAGTCCTCGGCCGGTGAGTACACGCGCTCCTACGACACCGAGGACGACGTTCTGGGCCACCAGAAGTCCGGCTTCATCTGGACTGGTGCCAAGGCCGCCGGCAAGTCCGTCAAGGACTTCGGCGAGTTCCAGACGCTGGAGCAGAAGCCGTCGGGTTCGAGCTGGCAGAACCTGTACTGCGACAGCAAGGACATGGCCGCGACCGGCTCGCCGTCCAAGTACCCCATCAAGACGGGTTCGGCGATCCCCTCGCTCAACGACGTCTCGGTGCAGGGCTTCCCGAAGTTCGACACCAGCGTGCCGGACGTCTACAAGGAGCAGGTCTGGGAGCAGGACTTCAAGAAGAACGGTCCTGCCGACCTGAACATGTTCTGGTACTCCAACGACCACACCGGTGGCCCGGCGAACTCCGCCGCCCAGGTCGCCGACAACGACCTCGCGGTCGGCCGCATGGTCGACACGATCACGCACAGCAAGTACTGGAAGGACTCGGCGATCTTCATCGTCGAGGACGACTCCCAGGCCGGCTCGGACCACGTCGACGGCCACCGTGCGCCGGTCCAGATCATCAGCCCGTACGCCAACCACGGCACGGTCGACAGCCACTACTACTCGCAGGTCACGATGGTCCGCACCATCGAGCAGATCCTCGGGATCCACCCGATGAACCAGATGGACACCGCGGCCACCCCGATGGCCGACGCGTTCACGAACAAGCCCGACTTCACGCCGTTCAACTCCGTGGCCAACCGGACCTCGCTGACCCTCGGCGTGAACCCGGCGCCCAGCTGCGGTACGGACACCCCCGCCCCGCAGAACCCGGCGGCGGCGCCCGCGCCCACCTCGGTGGCGATCCCGGCGTCGCAGCAGCCGCTTGCCGACGAGTGGAAGAAGTGGCTGTCCAAGCAGCGTCTGACCGGCGACAACGCAGTGCCGGACTACGCCAACAACGAGCAGATGGACCGCTACACCTGGTACGACACCCACAACTTCAACAAGCCCTACCCGGGTGACAAGAAGATGTACGCGCCCAAGGATGTCCCCGGCGCCAACCTCCCGTCGGCCGAGAACGACGGCTGACGCAGTAGGCCGGTCGGCATAGCCTGACCGTCGTCAAAGGGCCCCTGTCCGGCATGCGCCGGTCAGGGGCCACCTGCGTTTGTGCTCCCCACTGCTGCGGGGGATAGTCCCCAATCGCCGGCGCGTTCGGTCCCGGCTTGGCGGTGCTCCCCGAGCCCGCTGGGATGGTCCTACCTCCGGTCCAAGGAGACTCCGAGGCAGCCAGTCCGCTACCAGCGCGCGCCGAGCTCGTCGAGGTCGGCGCGTCGTTGTGGGCTGAGTGTTGCGGCCCTCCGGCGTGCATTGTTCACGAACTGGCCAAGTCCCACCGCCTCCCCATGGACGGCGATTGTTGCGTTCCCACGCCGCGGTCTGCGGCCGGCGTCTGGGCCGTTCATCCTCGCCCGCCGGCTCCAGTCCGAGCGTGTTTTCCCACCGCTGCGCGGGTAGCAGCTTGTCCCAGACGTGCCGCTGCGCGGCGGCCCGCGCGCCCAGGTGGACCAGCCGTTCCGTCTCGACGGTGCAGGCGGCCGGGGGATGCCGACCGCGGCCGCCAGGCGCGGCCCCCACGCTCAGACTGCCGGGCGTCGCCGACGACGCCTTCGCGGTCGCCGACGAACTTGCCGAGGTGCTGGCCGACGCTCGGAAGGGTGCGTGTCAGGCGGACTGACCGGCGCCCGACCGGCCGCCTGGGCGAGGTCAGGTCGCGATGTCCGGGTATAGGAGTGAGAAGCGGGTCAGGCGGCGCGCGTCTTGGAGGAAGGCGAGCCCGGGCTCGGTCACGATGGGCGCGTTGGACCTGGCGACCGGCGATTGAGGAGCGCGCCGTGCGCTGCCGTGGTTGGGCCCGGCGCACGGCCCGCCGCGCTGATCGTCGCGCTCTGGCGGACGTACGGGTCCGGTCATGGGCGACAGCGGCCCGAAGCGGGAGGGCCCGTCGTCGGTGTTCGCTTGCGGCGCCCCGGGTCGTTCTCAGCCCCGGGGCGTCGATTCAAGGATGAAACGGGAAGGTGAGCCGATCTTGTCGGCGGGGCCAAGGATGAAACGGGAAGGTCAGCCGATCTTGTCGGTGGGGCCGACGGACAGGTAGGTGACGCGCGTGGTTTTGCCGCGGTCGCTGCCCTTGGTACTGACGCTGCTGGTCTCCAGCAGGGCGCTGGTCTTGGGGTCGATCACCATGCGGTCGGTGCTGACGACGCCACTGAAGACCAGTTCCGTGCCGGTGCGGCCGGCACTGTCCTTCACCGTGCCGACGAGCTTGACCCCGTGGAGACGGGCGAGGGCCCGATACAGCCCGGCGCGCAGCTTGGGCCCGGCGGGGGACTCCCCGAGGAGGGCGCCGGCCTGGAGGAAGGCGGACTGGCCGGCGTATTCCTTGGAGCTGTTCATGACTGTGAGCAGCTGTGCCGGGTCGGTGGGGAGTCGGTCCAGGTCGTTCCAGCTGTGCAGCTCCTTGGGCCCCAGGCGCCAGCCGAAGGTGCCGGGCTTCTTGTGCGTCCGGCCGCCCGTGACGATGTAGACGGCGTCCATGGAGCGAGCGTAGTAACAGTCGATCGCGGGGGACGGTTTGGCTCCCGTGTGGCTGGCCTTCGACCGCACCTTCCAGTACCGCGCGCTGGAGGCCGGCCTGGCGTAGGCCACGTCCGCGGTGTGGTCCAGGAACGTGGCGGCGGAAACGGCCTGTGCCTGGTGCTTGGGGTGGCCGACGGGCTGATCGGCCTCCGTGGCGTTGTACGCGACCACTCCCGCTGCGATGGCGGCCGCCGCGACCGCTGTCGCCAGGATCCGTCGGCCATGGGCGAGGCGGCGCCGCCCGGGGGAAGCCACCACGGGAGGTTGCGGGGAGTCCTGGTGGGCGGCGGCCTGGACCGCTGCCAGCGCCTGGGCGACGGCTTGCGGAGCCGGGGGCTCGACGCGGCCCGCGGCCTGGAGCGCCTCAGCGCCGGGGAAATCGAGGAGTTCCTGTCGCTGGGTCATGCCGATTCCTTCCGGTCCGCACGTACGGCGGTGGCGGGCGCCAAGGTCAGGTGGTGGACAGGGGCGAGGTGTGCGCGCAGCCGGCCGCGTGCGCGGTGCAGACGGGAGCGAGCCGTGCCGGCGGGGATCCCGACCACAGCCGCGGCTTCCGTCGGCGTCAGCTCCTCCCAGGACACCAGCAGCAACAACTCCCGCTCCTCAGTGGGCAGATCGGCCAGTGCCCGGCGCAGTTCAGGTGCCAGGGCAGCGGCGTCCAGGCGCTCGTCCACCGCCTGCCACGGGTCGAGCTCGACGGGGCCGGCTGCGGCGGTTGCCCGCCCGGCCCGCCGGACGTGGCCGGCCAGGACGTTGCGGGCCACCCCGAACAGCCATCCCCGAGCCGATCCGCGTGAGGCGTCGAAGGTGCGGCGTGCCGCGAAGGCCTGCAGCCAG
The DNA here is from genome assembly GCF_002154505.1 of Streptomyces carpinensis. Lineage (GTDB taxonomy): Bacteria > Actinomycetota > Actinomycetes > Streptomycetales > Streptomycetaceae > Streptomyces > Streptomyces carpinensis. The sequence goes on from NZ_MUBM01000310.1 coordinate 5,998, forward strand.
GCCTCGGCCAGCAGGTCGTCGGCAGCGGCGGGCGCGCGCCGGGCGAAGTAACCGTGCAGGGCGGGCGAGAACTGCTCCACCAGTGGTGTGAACGCGGCCGGGTCGCCCACAGCACATATCAGCAGGGCGTCCTCGTCATCGCTGCCCTGGTTCTTGTGATCCGGTTCCACGAAGTCTCCGTCTCCGACCGCCCGGCGGCGGTCTCACCCTGTACTTGTCGCGCGGTGCGCTAAGCGTTCGCGCCGACCGCCGAGGCATCCCTCGGCTGTTCGCCTGCACCGGGTCCGCTCACCGATACTGCCTGTCTGCAGACACGGAACCGTTGACCGAGCATCGGCACACGCGGGTCTCGCCACTTGAGGGAAGCGGCGCAACTGGACCGGGAGGTCACCGCCGAGTACGGTGAGCCGCTCGCCTCTGCACGACGTCGTGCGCACCTGGCAGGCACGGCTGGCCGCCGCCCCGGCCGTCGACGCCTTCCTGGCCTTGGGGGTGGATGAGTCAGAGGGCGTCGAACTGGCCGACGCCCTTGCAGACCTCAGGTGACCGGCAAGTCGTGGCCCGCCCGCCTGTCGCCCGACACCAGGACGACCCGCCGACCACGCCCGGGAGGGTGTCCGTGACGTCCTGGACATCGCCGGCCGTGATCCCCGGGCAGCCGGGCGACCGCTACCGGCTGACCGCCACCTTGACCTGGTTTGCCGAAAGCGTGGGGGCACACTCGAGGGCGGTGTGCTGATCGTCAAGGTGCCGAAGGCGGAAACCACCAAACCTTGCCGCATCGAGATCATGTCCGGACGGTGCCCCCTCCCACCGTGCGGTGCGAGCCGCGCGGAGGGTCGGGGCGAGACGCGTGCGGTGGCCGTCTCGCACACGGCCCGAGCCGGACTGGCCGATCAGGAGAGTTCTGTGGGCGGCTGATCGGCTTGCGATGGCGGCTGAGGGGGGCCGGCGGCATGCAGCATTTGCGCGGTGTGCCGCTCGGGGCGGTGGCCGCCTTCGGCCGGGACGGGGCTGCGCGGTGCTCCGGTGCCGCCGGGCAGGGGCACGGGGCGGCGGGCCACGAGGCGTCCGACCCAGCGTCGGCCGCAGTGTTCGCAGGGCGGAGCGCCTTGCGGGGTGTACGGGGAGGCAACCGCAGTGTTGTCGCGGTAGAAAACCTCCCACTCGGCATCGAGCGCGTCCCGGTAGCGCTGCACGTCGTAGTCGACGCTCCAGCGGTGCCAGCACGAGCCACAGGCGAACTCGACACGTTCGACGGCAAGTTGGGTGATCACGGCATAGCACCTCCCATCCGGTGGGCGAGTGTGGTGCGGGGCGCTGCCAGGGCGGCATCGAGGGAGAGGTAGACGGGCAGGGCCTGGGCGAGTCCGCTGCTGTGCAGGAGCCGCGCCACCCGTCCTTCGGGACAGACCAGGCGCAGCTCACCCTCGTCCTCCTCCAGCAACGCACGGACGGACACCAAGGCACGCAGGCCCTCGGTATCGGCCCAGGTCAGATCGGACAGGTCCACGATCAGGTTGAGCAAATGCCGGTGCCTGGCGGTGATGGTGGCCACGAAGTCACACAGTTCCCGGGCCGTGTTGGTGTCCAGGGACCCATTGATCTCCGTCACGGCCCAGCCGTTCTCCCAGTGCGAGGCGAGGAACAGAGCCATGGTCCTCACTCCTGCCGCTCAGCGCCTGCCGCGGGCCGCCGCACGCACGGCGATCGGGGTGCGTGCGGCGGTCCGAGGCCAGGTCGTCGATGCTGCGGTCTCCTGCTTCTGTATCCCGTGCGGAGCCTCAGCTCTCGATCTGCTTCGACTCCGCGTCCTTGCGGCTGATCTCGATGCGGCGAGGCTTGGCCTCCCTCATCACAGGGATGTTCAAAGTGAGCACGCCCGCGTCGTAGTGGGCGGTGATCTTCTCCAGGTCCAGCGCGTCGCCCAGCAGCAGTTGGCGGCTCAAGACGCCGTGGGGCCGCTCGGCGACCAGCAGGTCGCGCTCCTTGGCGTCCGGGCCGGGCCGCTCGGCTCGCACGGTCAGCACGTTGCGCTCCACGTTGAGATCGACGCTGTCAAGATCGACGCCGGGCAGGTCGAAGTGGACGACGAAGGCATCGCCGCTCTGATAGGCGTCGATCGGCATGACGGCCGGCCGGGCGAGGGTGCCGAACATCTGCTGAGTGAGCCGGTCGAGGTCCCGGAAGGGGTCCGTGCGGATGAGAGCAGCCATCGTGCAACTCCTTTCGCCTGGTACGACCGCCTGCCGGCGGTCTGCCCGTCCGGGCTCCGGGAGCCCGGAATGCCTCTGAGAACCCCTATACCTCCCCAGACCAATCCTTGACAAGAACGGACTCAAGTTTTATTTGGGGACTAGAGGCAAGTAAGGGTGAAGCTGCAGCTCGCAGCAGGGGAGAAGGTGGCCGGGGTGCAGGCGTGGGAGCAGGGAGCGGACCTGTACGCAGTGCTTGGGGTGGAGCCCTCGGCGACGGCCGATGTGATCACCTCCGCCTTCCGCGCCCGGGTGCGGGAACTGCGCCCGGACACCCACGTGGATGCGGCCACCGCCGAACGGTTCGGCGAGGTGCGGGCAGCGTACGAGACGCTCCGCGATCCGGTCCTGCGCGCGGCCTATGACCAGACGTACGAGCGGATGGCTGAGCGGGCATGCGACCGCGGGCCTGTCTCCGCGCGGCCGCTCAGGCCCGCGCGGCCGTACCTCGTGGTGCTCGGGGCCGTCCGCCCCGAGCCGCCGCTGCTCGCCGGTCCCGTCCGGTGGCAGCGGACATCCCAGTGACTCCCCGAGCAACGGGAAGCAGAGCAATGGGTGAGGAGGGAGAAGGCAGATGGCGCGCTCGGTCGGCATCGACCTCGGCACGACGAACTCGGTGGTCTCGGTCCTCGAGGGCGGCGAGCCCACCGTCATCACCAATACGGAGGGCGCGCGGACCACCCCGTCGGTCGTGGCCTTCGCCAAGAACGGCGAGGTGCTCGTCGGGGAGGTCGCCAAGCGGCAGGCCGTGACGACGGCATCGACGGCAAGCGATACACGGCGCAGGAGACCTCCGCGCGCGTGCTGCAGAAGCTCAAGCGGGACGCGGAGGCATACCTGGGGCAGGACGTCACCGACGCCGTGATCACCGTGCCCGCGTACTTCGACGACGCCCAGCGGCAGGCGACGAAAGAGGCCGGGGAGATCGCGGGCCTGAACGTGCTGAGGATCATCAACGAGCCGACCGCGGCCGCGCTGGCGTACGGGCTGGACAAGGAGAACGACCAGACGGTCCTCGTTTTCGACCTCGATGGCGGCACCTTCGACGTGTCGCTGCTGAAGATGGACGAGGGCGTCATCTAGGTGAAGGGTGACCAACGGCGACACGCACCTCGGCCGTGACGACTGGGACCAGCGGATCGTCGAACACCTGGTCGAGGCTGCTGCTCGTCGGACAGTTGTCCGACCGGTGGGGCACCCGCCACACCCCCCACGGGAAAGACCATCTGGACCGAACAAGGACACCCCGTCCATGCCACCACCGCCCCTTGACCGGCGGGATCCACCGGTGGCCGGCCACTTGGAGAACGCCATGTGCATGCACTGGGACGCTTTCATCCCCGCAGTCCAGGAACGCCACAGTTGCGGCAGGCCCACGCCAGGCAACGGGAGGTCGCCGTCACCCTCCAGGAGGCCATGCTGCAGGCCCCGGACCTCCTGGGGCACCGCAACATCGCGGTGTGCTGCCTGCCCGCCGCCAAAGGCCTCAATGGGTGCGGGACTGGTACGACGTGGTGGACCTGCCCGACGGCTTCTCCCTCGCCGTGGGTGACGTCGTCGGCCACGGTCTGGAGGCCGCGGCCGTCATGGGCATGCTCCGCAGCGCCCTGTCTGCCGCCATCCACGCCCTGCGCCGGCCCGACCGGGCCATAGAGGTGCTGGGCCTGTACGGCCCGCTCGGTGGAAGGAGCACTGGCCACCACCGCGGTCAAGGCAGTCGTTGTAGGACCGCTCGGACCTCATTGGTCCGAACAAGGCATACGGCTGCTCGTGCCTGGAACACGGCAGGAGAGCGTCCTGCCGTGTCAGAGGAGCACCATCATGTCCGGCGTTTACGCACTGCTACGCCCCGACGGCCCACTGGAGTTCCGCATCGGTGTCCCGGACCAGATGTCCCAGGACACCGGCCCACACGACGGGGGTCCCTCAGCGATCACTATCCAGCGCGAGACATGGGGCGGCCGCGGCCTTCAAGGCCAGGTCGGCAACATTTCTTATCCGGCAGGCCGGAGCCAGCCGGCGAACCATACTGGCAGCCGCCTCGCGGCAGCTCTGGGTGGCCCCGAGGAGTGTCTCTTCGGCAACCTGGCCATCTGCGGCACCCAGATCGACCCCAGCAACGGAAAGCCCACTGTGTGCGGGCTCACCGAGGCACAACAGCACCTCATCCGTAGCGTCCACGCCGCGGTCTGCCAGGAGGCCCATACCATCCCATAGCGCCCCAAAGCCCGCCTACGATACCGGGCTCGAGAGCCCCTCACCCCTGTTCGGCTTCGTACCGCTCGCGGGCCTCGTCACGGCGCGCTGCCAGCTGCGGGGAACACCGTTGTACTCACGGGCCAACTGTGCGGCCAGCCCGCGACTGTGCCCGCACGCCGTGCGCAGCGCCTCGAGCGCGACCGCGACGGCCCGCTCGCGCTGCTACCGGCTCGTACTGATGGGCGTCGTGGGGCTCTGTCTCAGTTTCCGGTGAGCCGGAGCTCAGGAGTTGTCACCAGCGGAACCCGATGAGCTGGTGAGTGGAAACGGTCGACTGTCACAGGCAGGGCATCCGGTTTGTCGCAGGTGCTCAGTCGGCAGTCTTTCTGTCACCGGAGACGGCATGGGCGCCGAGGTGGGTGTGGTCCTCGCCCGGGTCAGCTCTCGGACTTGATGGTTTTCATGGTGAGGTGGGATTCGAGGTGCTGTACGGCGGGGTGGCCGGTGAGCTTGTCCATGAGGAAGGTCTCGTAGGCGGCGTTGTCGGCGACGGCGATGCGGACGAAGTAGTGGGGGCTGCCGTACAGGCGGCGGAACTCGACGACTTCGTCGTAGGAGGCGATGGTGGCCTCGAACTCCTCGATGGTCTTGCGGTCCTGGGCGTAGATCTCGATGTCGACGAGGACCTCCATGCCGCGGCCCATCGCTTCGGGGTCGATGACGGCGCGGTAGCCGGCGATGATGCCGGCCTCCTCCAGGCGCTTGACCCGGCGCAGGCACGACGGTGGCGTGAGGCCGACCCGCCTGGCGACCTCGACGTTCGTCAGCCGACCGTCCTGACGCAGATGCAACAAAATTTGACGATCGACCGACATCTATTCTCACTTCATTGCGCACAGGCGCATTCTAGGCCAGTGATCGGCAACCAAATTAGGACCGATTCTTCCTAACATTGCGGCATGGGAACACCTCCGGTCGCCGCGGCCGACCAGCTTCGGCCTGCCTCTGCGCCGTCCAGGGCGCGCATACGCCCCGAGATGACGGCGGCACTCAAGGACTCCGCCTCCGTGGGCCTGGGCCTGGTTCCAATGGGCCTCGCCTTCGGGATGCTGGTCACCCACTCCGGACTGCCCTGGTGGTCGGCGCCGATGTACTCCGCCGTGATGTACACCGGCACGCTGGAGTTCCTGCTCGTCCCCATGGTGCTTGCGATCACGCCGCTGGTCACGGTCGGACTGACCACGCTGCTGGTCAACGGCCGCCACGCCTTCTACGCCCTGTCCTTCCCGCTGCACCGGGTCAACGGTCGCCTGGCCAGGCTCTACAGCAGCTTCGCGCTGAGCGACGAGGCGTACGCCATGACCACCGGCGGGCAGGCCCGCACCTGGTCCAGCGCGCGCATCGTGTCCTTCCAGGCGTTCAACCACGCGTACTGCGTGGCCGGCTCCCTCACCGGCGCCCTGGTCGGCTCGCTGATCCCGCCGCGCATCACCGGCCTGGACTTCGCCATGACCGCCCTGCTCGTCGTCCTGGCCCTGGACGGCATCCGCGACCGCCGCGACGACCTGCCCACCCCGCTCCTGGCCCTGCTCGCCGCACTGATCGCCCGCCTGATCACCCCCGGCCAGATGCTGCTCACCGCGTTCTGCCTCTTCACCGCTGCCCTGCTGGCTCGCCACTTCACCACCCGCCGGGGGCCCGCCGATGCCTGAGAGCCGCTACCTGATTGCTGTTGCCGCCGTCTGCTGCGCCATCACCTGGGCACTGCGAGCCCTGCCCTTCACTGCCCTGGAACCCCTGCGCTCCAGCAGGGCCATCCACTACCTCAGCAGCCGCATGCCCGCCGGCGTGATGGTGATCCTCAGCCTCTACACCCTGCGCACCCTGCCCCTGACCCAGGTACGCGTGCTCGCGCCGCTCGTCGGCCTGGCGGTCACGGTCGGCCTGCACTTGTGGCGCCGTAATGCCCTGCTCAGCGTCTTCGCCGGGACCGCCGTCTGCGTCGCCCTGTCCAGCACCCTCTTCGCGCCCTGACCGGCGAGCGATCCGCTGCGGCGGGCTTGTTACGTTGCATGAGCCCCACAACCAACGCGGGCACCGCGTTGCCCGGCACCCGGAAGCAGGAGAGATTCCCCGTGCAGAACGTTGCGGTCAAGGTCGTGGTCACCCCGCTGCTGATCGGTGGTGCCAGCCTGGCCGGGCGCCGCTGGGGCCACCAGGTCGGCGGCTGGCTCGTCGCCCTGCCCCTGACCTCCGGACCCGTCGCGTTCTTCCTCGCCACCGACCACGGCACTGCCTTCGCCGGGCACGCCGCCATCGGCATGCTCGCCGGCACCATCTCCCAACTCGCCTTCGCCCTTGCCTACCGCGCCCTCGCGCACCGCGGCATATCCGCCGCCTTCACCGCTGGCTGCGTGGCGTTCGCCGCAGCCACCACTGTCCTGGCCTGCCTGAACTGGCCCGCCATCTCCACGTTCCTGCTCGTCCTCGCGGCCTTGGTCGCCGGGTTCGCGCTCACCCGCCGCACCGGCCGCACCACCGACGAGCCGGTCGAAGCGGCGAACCCTCCTGGCTGGGACCTCCCCCTGCGCATGATCGTGGCCACCGGGGTGGTGATGGGCATCATCGCCCTCGCCCCGGTCATCGGGCCACACCTCGCCGGACTCCTCTCTCCGTTCCCCGTGTTCGGCGTCGTGATGGCCGTCTTCACCCACCACACCCACGGCCCGAACGCGGCTATCGCCGTCCTCGACGGCCTGGTCATGGGGCTGGCCGCACCCGCCGTCTTCTTCCTGGCCCTGGCCCTCGCGCTGCCCTCGCTCGGTTTCATGGCCTTCGCCGTGGCCGCCCTCGCCGCACTGGCCACTCAGGCGGGCACCATGTTCGCCATCCCCGCCGACAACACCGGCGCCACCGCTGAGCCGGACCGCGCCTGACCCACAACCTGGTCGCCGAGACGTCGGCTGGATTACCTCACCGCTGCCCCCGTACACGCGCTCGAGGAAGTCGCATCGGCAAGGGCGTGCCGCCGGATAGTGACAACAAGCCTGCCGAAGTGACAACTATCGTGCTTCGGCTCACGTCGACGCGGACCCGACCTCGCACAAGCCTCCTGCTACCACCGTATTTCCAACTGATCGAGTTCGGTGCGTCGGCGTGGGCTGAGTGTTGCGGCCCGTCGGCGTTCACAAACTGGCCCAGGCCCACCGCCGCCCAGTCCACGGTCTCTACGTGCTGGCGCGGCACTGTGAGGTGGCCTTCGCGGGCGTGGAACTGGCGGGCGGCGGTGATGTTGCGTTCCCTTGCGGCGTTCTGGGAGCGGCGTGCGGGCCGTTCGTCCTCGCCCGTCGGCTCGAGCTCGAGGTGCTTTTCAGGAGCCACTGTTGGGCGGGTAGGAGGTAGGAGTTTGTCCCAGCTGTGCCGCTGCGCGGCGGCGTGCGGGCCCATGTCTTCCCCTGTGCACGATCACCTTGCTCGGCGCCAGGGGCAGCGTCGCGCCGGCCACTGCCTACCGCGATTGGAGCACTGCACGGCACCCGGGGTGTCCGGCAGGTGTGCACTGTGGCGTCGAACGCCCGCCACCGGCCGCAGCTGGCCACCCGAACGGAGTCTGGCTCATGCTTACTGAAGTTGTTTTGGGCTGTTCGCGGGAGCCGGGGGCGGCGGCTGGAACTTCACCGACCCGAGGAACCGGGGCAACCTCACCGGCAGCAGTGGCACCGATGAATGGGTGGTTTCCGGTCAGGGTCGGGAACATCCAGTAGGAGCCGTCGCCGAGCTTTTGGGGGTGGTGTTCTCCACGCTCCAGCCGGGCGGCGTGTCCCCGGCTCGAACTGACCGCGCTGATCACCCCAGCAATGGACCTGTCCGCCGTACCGGCACCGGTGCTGCGGTTCAACAGCGACTACAGGGCACTCGGCGGGTTCGCCGACGTCGGCGCGTCGAGACCGGGCAGCCAGCTGTCCAGGATGTGGGTCGTCCTGGTCGACGCCCCGTGGGGCTTCGGCGCTTTCTCGAACCAGCACGCCTCGATCCGGAGGGCCTGACCGAGTTCTGCGTCCGAGAGATCCAGGCAGCCACGGATCCGCGCACCGGCGAGCTTGAGGCATGCGACATCGCCCGGCTGCGTGGTGCTCGCTCCCAAAAGCAGTGCCGCGATCACAGCAGCCCGAACCGTACGCTCGGTTCATTGATCACCGTTTGTGACGCGGTCGTCGTCAGGCACACCCGTGCGCAGTTCCACGCGGCGTCCCACGGGGAACGCGTCCCACAGCTCACGTCGTATGAGACCACTCATGCAGAGTAGTGATCTTCCTTCGCGCTCGCCTTACCGCTCCTTACCAGAACCGCTCATGCCGCCCGCGCGAATCGATGAGGTAGCACCGGGTATGGGGTGGGAAAACGCCGTAGCCCAACGCCGCCGAAGAGGGTGTGCCGTGTCGCCCGAGGTGCGGACCCATGAATGGTCGCTGACCTCCCCTGCTCTCACGGAGCAGCTGATCGAGGCGGTTTCGCATGTCCGGGTCCGCGATCTGGGCACGCTGCGTCGGCACTTCCCCGGTC
>NZ_MUBM01000311.1:0-404 GCF_002154505.1 Streptomyces carpinensis
GTCGGTCTTGAAGCGGTAGAGGGAGACGACCGGGCCGAAGGTCTCCTCCGTGCAGACCGACATCGGCGTCTCCACGCCGTCGAGGATGGTCGGCTCGAAGAAGTACGGGCCGATGTCCGGGCGGGCGACGCCTCCCGCCACCACCTTGGCACCCTTGGCGACGGCCTCCTCCACATGCCGTGTGACGGTCTTCAGCTGCCGCTCGCCGACCAGCGAGCCCATGTCGGCGCCGTACGCGAGGGATGTGCCGAGGCGCATGGCCTTCGTCCGGGCGGCGAAGCGCTCCAGGAACGCGTCCGCGATCGACTCGTGGACGTACAACCGCTCGATGGAGATGCACAGTTGGCCGGCCGAGGAGAAGCAGGCGCGGATCGCTCCGGCCGCCGCCTTCTCGATGTCGGCGT
>NZ_MUBM01000311.1:437-1034 GCF_002154505.1 Streptomyces carpinensis
GGTGGAGCCGGTGAAGGAGACGTAGTCGGCGCGCTGGACGATCTCCGGACCGACGACCGGGCCGTCACCGATGACGACCTGGAACACCTCGGCGGGCAGCCCGGCCTCGACGAGCAGGTCGCGCGCCCACAGCGCGGTCAGGCAGGTCTCGGTGTCGGGCTTCATCACCACGGCGTTGCCCGCGACGAAGGCGGGGAGCGCGTCGCCGACCGACAGCTCCAGCGGGTAGTTCCAGGGGGCGATCTGGCCGACGACGCCTCGTGGGTGACGCAGTTCGTTGACCTTCGTCAGGGTCGGTACGGCGCCGGTGTGCCGCTTGGGCTTGAGGTAGGCGGCGGCCCGGCGGCCGTAGTGCCGGGCGGCGACGGCGACCGCCTGCACCTCCTCGTGCGNNCCTTGCCGGTCTCCAGCTGGATGAGGTCGAGGACTTCGGCCTGGCGTTCCAGCACCAGGTCGTGGAAGCGGAGCAGGACGGCGGCACGCTGCCGTACCGGGGTCTGCGCCCAGACGGCCTGGGCGGCTCGGGCCCGTTCGAAGGCGAGCGCCACGTCCTCGGGGGTGGACTCGGGCAGGTCGGCGAGTTTCTCACCGGTGAAC
>NZ_MUBM01000312.1 GCF_002154505.1 Streptomyces carpinensis
GGGTGTGGCCTCGGCCGAGGCGCACGAGCCGCCGTATCCGGAGCGGTTCTCGGTGCCGCGGGCGTCGGCCCGGCTGATCAACGCCGCACGGGTGGGCGGCGGCCGGGTGATCGCGGTGGGGACGACGGCGGTGCGGGCCGTGGAGAGCGCGGCCGGGCCCGACGGGGTGGTCCGGGCGGCGACGGGGTGGACCGGGCTGGTGGTGACGCCCGAGCGCGGGGTGCGGGTCGTGGACGGGCTGCTGACCGGGCTGCACGAGCCGGAGGCCTCGCATCTGCTGATGCTGGAGGCGGTCGCCGGGCGCGCGGCGATCCACCGGAGTTACGAGGAGGCTCTGCGCGGGCGCTACCTCTGGCACGAGTTCGGCGACGTGCACCTCATCCTGCCGGAGGAGACCGCTCACCCAGAGCGTTGCGGTGGCAACTATCGGTGAGAAAGCCGTTGCCCCGATGTGAGGACGCGCATAGGGCGCACATCACGTACGAACGGTCATAGGAGACAGAACACCCCCGGCGAACGGGACAGACATCCCTGTCTGTCCCGTTTTGTCTGTTCCTGATCCACTACCGGGCTTCGTACGTCACATCTTTGCCCCAGCATTTTGCGGCCGCTAAGAATTGCTCTCGTCGCTCAACGCCGCGGGTTTCCGCCCGAGGCGTTTGCGCGGGAAGGACCCCCTCCCGCAGTCCGGAGAGCGACCTCCGCGCTACTCGAAGAGGTCCATTTCGCCATGCCCGCAAACTTCCGTTCTCTCCGCCATAGTCGCGCCCTGGTCAAGACGCAGGAGTTCCTCCGAGACGGTCGCGCCCTGACCAAGGCACAGGAGATCGTCCGCGACGGTCGTGCGCTGACCAAGGCCCAGGAGATCGTCCGCCACGGTCGTGCGCTGACCAAGGTCCAGAAGGTCGCCGTCGCCGGTGCCGCCACCCTCACCGCCGCCGCCGTCGCCGTCCCCGTCGCCGTCATCCCCGGCGACGCCCACACGGCCGTCTCCGCCGACGCCGTCTCCTCCGCTCCGGTCCAGGTGGGCTCCCAGCCCATCAAGGACGTCAAGGCCAGCGTCACCGACCAGCTCGCCGGCAACAGCGTGAAGATCCAGGCCATCGAGGCCAAGAAGCAGGCCGCCTTCAAGGCCGCCGCCAAGCAGAGGGCCGAGGCCGCCGCCAAGCACAAGGCCGAGGCCGCCCGCCAGGCCAAGGCCGCGAGCCGGTCCGCGCAGCGCCCGCAGATGCAGACGGTCGCCGCCGCCACCACCTACGGCAACAACCTCGACGGCTGGATCCGGCAGTCGCTGTCGATCATGAAGCAGCACAACATCCCCGGCTCCTACAGCGGCCTGCACCGCAACATCATGCGGGAGTCCTCGGGCAACCCGATGGCCATCAACAACTGGGACATCAACGCCCAGAACGGCATCCCGTCCAAGGGTCTGCTCCAGGTCATCGACCCGACCTTCCGCACGTACCACGTACCCGGCACCTCGTGGAACATCTACGACCCGGTCGCCAACATCACGGCCGCCTGCAACTACGCGGCGCACCGGTACGGGACCATGGACAACGTCAACAGCGCGTACTGACCTCGGGGGTCGGCGCGGGCCTCTGACGAGAACGCGAAAAGGGCGGCATCCCGGTGTGGGGGTGCCGCCCTTCACTGTTCGCGCGTCACGACGGCCGACGCGTGCGCACGACCTCCGCGGTCTGTGTCACTTGCGCATGACCTCGGGCTCGTGACGGCGCAGGAAGCGCGCCACCAGGAAGCCGCAGACGACCCCGAGGACGATCAGCGCGACCATGTCGATGCCCCAGACCGAGGCCTCGTGGTTCCACAGCGGGTCGGTGCTGGTCGGGTCGTCGGTGTCCGGCGCGATGTTGTTGAAGTCGAGCGTGGCGCCGGCCGCGGCCACCGCCCAGCGCGAGGGCATCAGGTACGAGAACTCGTTGACGCCGACCGTGCCGTGCAGCGTGAACAGGCAGCCGGTGAACACCACCTGGATGATCGCGAACATCACCAGCAGCGGCATCGTCTTCTCGGCGGTCTTCACCAGCGAGGAGATGACCAGGCCGAACATCATCGAGCTGAAGCCGAGCGCCATGATCGGCAGGCACAGCTCGAACAGCGTCGCATTGCCCAGGATCAGACCCTGTTCGGGGATCTCGCGGCTGGAGAAACCGATCAGGCCGACCATCAGGCCCTGCAGCACCGTGACGGCGCCCAGCACGACGACCTTGGACATCAGATACGCCGAGCGGGACAGACCGGTCGCGCGCTCCCGCTCGTAGATGACCCGTTCCTTGATCAGCTCACGGACGGAGTTAGCGGCGCCCGCGAAGCACGCCCCGACCGCGAGGATCAGCAGCACCGTGGTGGCCGTGCCGTTCGGGACGTGCACACCCGTCCTCGGGTTGACCGGGTTGACCAGCAGCCCCCGGTTGTGGTCGATGAGCAGGCTGACCGCGCCGAGCACCGCCGGCAGGATCACGGTCAGCGCCAGGAAGCCCTTGTCGGAGGCGATCACCGCCACGTACCGCCGGATCAGGGTCAGCAGCTGCGAGCCCCAGCCCTGCGGCTTGGGCGGCCTTATGGCCTGCGGCGGAGGCATGTGTACGGACTGCGGGGCGACGGCGTCGATGTCCGCGGCGTACATCTGGTAGTGCTGCGAGCCCTTCCAGCGGCCCGCCCAGTCGTAGTCGCGGTAGTTCTCGAAGGCGGAGAAGACGTCGGCCCAGCTGTCGTAGCCGAAGAAGTTCAGCGCCTCCTCGGGCGGCCCGAAGTAGGCGACGGCGCCGCCCGGCGCCATCACGAGCAGCTTGTCGCACAGCGCCAGCTCCGCCACGGAGTGGGTGACGACGAGGACGGTGCGGCCGTCGTCGGCCAGGCCGCGCAGCAGCTGCATCACATCGCGGTCCATGCCCGGGTCGAGGCCGCTGGTCGGCTCGTCCAGGAAGATCAGCGACGGCTTGGTGAGCAGTTCGAGGGCCACCGAGACACGTTTGCGCTGGCCGCCGGAGAGGGAGGTGACCTTCTTCTCCTTGTGGATGTCCAGCTTGAGTTCGCGCAGCACCTCGTCGATGCGGGCCTCGCGCTCGGCGGCCGTGGTGTCGGCCGGGAAGCGCAGCTTGGCCGCGTACTTCAGGGCCTTCTTTACCGTCAGCTCCTTGTGCAGGATGTCGTCCTGCGGGACCAGGCCGATGCGCTGGCGCAGTTCGGCGAACTGCTTGTACAGGTTCCGGTTGTCGTAGAGGACTTCGCCCTGGTCGGCGGGCCGGTAGCCGGTGAGCGCCTTGAGCAGGGTGGACTTGCCGGAGCCGGAGGGGCCGATGACCGCGATCAGCGACTTCTCCGGGACACCGAAGGAGACGTCCTTGAGGATCTGCTTGCCGCCGTCGACCGTGACGGTCAGATGACGGGCGGAGAAGGACACCTCACCGGTGTCGACGAACTCCTCCAGCCGGTCGCCGACGATGCGGAACGTCGAGTGGCCGACGCCGACGATGTCGGTGGGGCCGAGCACCGCCGAACCGCCCTTGGTGATCGGCTGGCCGTTGACGTACGTGCCGTTGTGCGAGCCGAGGTCGCGGATCTCGAAGCGGCCGTCGGGCGTGGCGTGGAACTCCGCGTGGTGACGGGAGACCTGGAGGTCGGAGACGACCAGGTCGTTCTCCAGCGCACGGCCGATGCGCATCACACGGCCGAGGGAGAACTGGTGGAACGTGGTGGGGCTGCGGTCGCCGTAGACCGGCGGCGCCCCCGCGCCACCACCGGGTCCCTGCTGCTGCGGAATCGACGGCGCCTGCTGCTGCCAGCCGGCCTGGGCGGCGGGCGGCTGCGGAGTCTGCTGGTCCCAGCCCGGGTTCGCGCCCTGCGCGGCGTACGGCTGGGGCTGGACCTGCGGCGTGGAGACGGCGGCAGCGGCGGCCGAGACGGTCAGCCGCGGTCCGTCGGTGGCGTTGCCGAGGTGGACGGCCGAGCCGGGGCCGATCTCCATCTGGTGGATCCGCTGACCCTGCAGGAACGTGCCGTTGGTGCTGCCGTGGTCCTCGATGACCCAACTGCGGCCGTTGAAGCTGACCGTCGCGTGCCGCCAGGAGACCCTGGCGTCGTCGAAGGCGATGTCTCCCTGCGGATCGCGTCCCAGGGTGTAAGGCCTGGACGGGTCGAGCGTCCAGGTCCGTCCATTGGTTTCCAGTACGAGTTCCGGCACTCCATGCCCCACTGAGTTGTCCCCCGAATTGCCCCCGTCACAGGGAGTCTAGGGATGTCGAACATCGTGGGGAACTATTTCAGGCTCCGCCCTCTGACCGAAACCCGGGCCTTGTCATGAGTGCGTAACGCACGCTTCGGCGGGTGGCGTTGACGGGGTTGAAACCCGGCCGGAGAGTGGTATTCCACGCGAGGGGGACAAGCGCGGCGGCCACGCCGTGCCGCGGATCGGGGGGTCTGCCATGAGCGCTGCCACGAAGGCCGCCACGAAAGCCGGGATCGCCGGACGGGCCGCGCGTGTGCCGTGGCCGAACGTGCTGCTGTCCGCGATCGCCTGTGTGAGCTGGGCGTTGACGGGCATGGCGGCCACCGCCGCGCTCGGTCTGCACCTGCTGGGGGCGGACGCTGCCGGCTCGCTCGGTCCGATGACCGCCGCGGCGGTGGCACTTGGCGCCGGTGGTTCGGTCACACCGTCCGGCGACGTGTCCGCCTTCGGTCTCAAGGGAGCGACGGCGCACACCGCCATCCAGATCACGCCACTGGGCGTGGGCCTGGTCGGGGCGCTGCTGCTGTCGTGGTTCTTCCTACGGTCCCTGCGCGCGGCCGGAGTTGTCATCGCCCCGGCCGAACTCCTCGCCCGTGCGGGGGCGGTGACGGCGCTGTTCGTGGCGATGCTGGGCGGACTGGCCTGGGCCGGGCACGACGTCGTCACGATCGACGGCGCCTCGCTGGGCCTCGACCGGCTGCCCGGCGGCGGAGGCGGCGGAGGGTCGGGCGGCCTGCGCATCCCGGGGCTCGGCGACCTGGGCGGCCTCCTTCCCGACAACGTCGGCAAGCTCATCGACGCCAAGGCGGCCGTCGGCTTCCGTGTCGACACGGCACCCACGCTGCTCGGCGGGCTCGCGTGGTCGGCCGGGGTCCTGCTGATCTCGCTGCTCGCCTCGCGCCGGACCCCGCTGCCACGCGGCTGGACCGCCGTGCACCGGGTGGTGCGGCCGGCCGTGTCCGCCCTCGTCACCGTGCTGCTGACGGCGGTGGTGGCGGGTGTGGCCGCCGCGGGGTACGCGGCGGTGGGCGACCCGCATCCCCGGCGCATCGCGGGGGCCGCGCTGCTCGGCGCGCCCAACGGCGTCTGGCTCGGCGTTCCGATCGGGCTCTTCGTCCCCTGGGACGGCAGGGCGACGGGCGAGCTCGCCAAATTGCTGCCGGAACCGCTGGACCAGCTGCTGGTCGCCCACTCCGACCGGCCGGTCACCCTGGCGCGGCTGGCCGACCTGGACGGACGGGTCTGGCTGCTGGGAGTGGCGGCGGCGCTGATGATGCTGCTGGCGGGGGTGCTGACCGCGGTGCGGACGCCGGTGCTGGAGGGCGCCCGGGCCGGGACGGTACGGGGACGGGGTGCCCTTGGGTTCGTGGGGCGGTGCGCGCTGCGGCTGGGGCTGGTCACCGCGGCGGTGCTTCCGCTGCTCGCCTGGCTGACGGAGGTGTCCGTGAACGCCTCGCTGTCCGTGCTCGGCCTCGACGCGTTCGGCGCGGGCGTCGAGCTGCACGGGCGCCTGGGCACGGCCCTGCTGCTGGGTGCCGTGTGGGGCGCCGGGGCGGGGGCCGTCGGTGCGCTGCTGGCGACCGCGACCGGGG